>NZ_JAAQWU010000003.1:0-327570 GCF_012985695.1 Pseudomonas sp. WS 5027
TGGGCTGCGAAGCAGCCCCAATAAGCCCGCCGCGTTTCTTCAGATAAACCGCGATGGCCGGGTTTAGGGCGGCTTCGCCGCCCAGCGCGGGCGATGCGGCGTTCCGACAAGCCCGCTCGCCACAACAGCCCTATCTGCCTGGGTTTATGCGATGCAGCAAAATTGTGTAGATACCTATGCTCATCGCGGGCAAGCCCGCTCCCACATTTGACCGCGCACACCTGTGGGCTTGCCCGCGATGGGCCAGTACCGACACCTACGTCGCCGGCCGAACAGCCTTGATCAACGGCTGCAACGAATACCCCAGGCGCGGCGCCAGCGCCTCGGCCCGCGCAGAAACCGCCGCCAGGTCTAGGGTCTGGTCCAGATCCGCCGGCACGATCAGGATCACATTGCCCTCCTTCACCGGCAACTCCCAGTAGTGCCGATGATAAAGCCCGCGCAACAGCGCAGCACCCAGCGGCTTGCCATCATCGGTCGCCCACTGGTTGATCACCAACCAACCGCCGGGGTTGAGTTTCTTCTGGCAGTTTTCCAGGAAGGTCCAGGCCAGATGGCCAACCCCAGGCCCTACATCGGTATACAGGTCGACGAAAATCAGGTCCGCCGGCTCTGCAGTCTCCAGCAACTCCAGCGCATCGCCCACGCGGATGTACAAGCGCGGGTCATCATCAAGCCCCAGGTACTCGATGGCCAGGCGCGGTACGTCCGGGCGCAGCTCAATCGCCTCGACATCTTCCAGGGGCAGGAACTTGAGGCAGGCCTGGGTCAGCGTCCCGGCCCCCAGGCCAAGGAACAGCGCGCTTTCGGGCTGCTCATGGCATAAGGCGCCAATCAACATGGCACGGGTGTAGTCGTACTCGAGCCAGCTTGGGTCGGCGGTGAACACACAGCTTTGCTCGATGGCATCGCCAAACTCGAGAAAGCGGTAGTCAGCCACTTCCAGCACACGGATCATGCCGAAGTCATCGTGGACCTCAGCCAACAGGCGCTCGACGCGCTCCTCAGTCATTTCATCTCCTAATGGGCCCGGACACGGGTGCAAGCCGCCTGGTAACAAGCGGGAAAGGCGCGATTGTCGGCCAAGCAGCGCCAGCAGGTCACGCACTAATTGCTGATAACATGCACGCTCCCGACATTCATTCGAGTTCACGATGAGCCAACCTTGGAGCCCCGACAGCTGGCGCGCCCTGCCGATCCAGCAACAACCCCACTACCCCGATGCCGCGCACTTGCTGCAGGTTGAGCAGAGCCTGGCCAGTTACCCGCCGCTGGTCTTCGCCGGTGAAGCCCGGGAGTTGCGCCGCCAGTTTGCCGAGGTGACCCAGGGTCGCGCGTTCCTGCTGCAAGGTGGCGACTGCGCCGAGAGCTTTGCCGAGTTCTCCGCAGCCAAGATCCGCGACACTTTTAAAGTGTTGCTGCAGATGGCCATTGTCATGACCTTCGCCGCCGGCTGCCCAGTGGTCAAAGTCGGGCGTATGGCCGGCCAATTCGCCAAGCCGCGCTCGGCCAACGATGAAACCATCGACGGCATCACCCTGCCCGCCTACCGTGGCGATATCGTCAACGGCATTGGTTTCGACGAGAAAAGCCGCGTCCCGGACCCCGACCGCCTGCTGCAGTCCTACCACCAGTCCACCGCCACCCTGAACCTGCTGCGGGCCTTCGCCCAGGGCGGTTTTGCCGACCTGCACCAGGTGCACAAGTGGAACCTGGACTTTATCGCCAACTCCGCCCTGGCCGACAAGTACAGCCAACTGGCGGATCGCATCGACGAGACCCTGGCCTTCATGCGCGCCTGCGGCATGGACAGCTCGCCACAATTGCGCGAGACCAGCTTCTTCACCGCCCACGAAGCACTGTTGCTCAACTACGAGCAAGCCTTCGTGCGCCGTGACAGCCTGACCAACGATTACTACGACTGCTCGGCCCACATGCTGTGGATCGGCGACCGCACGCGCCAGCTCGATGGTGCACACGTCGAGTTCCTGCGCGGGGTGAACAACCCGATCGGGGTCAAGGTCGGCCCGAGCATGAATCCTGACGACCTGATTCGCCTGATCGACATCCTCAACCCGGACAACGACCCCGGCCGCCTGAACCTGATCGCACGCATGGGCGCCAACAAGGTCGGCGATCACCTGCCCAACCTGATCCGCGCCGTGCAGCGCGAAGGCAAGCAGGTGCTGTGGAGCAGCGACCCGATGCATGGCAACACCATCAAGGCCAGCAGCGGCTACAAGACCCGGGACTTCGCGCAGATCCTCAGCGAAGTGAAGGAATTCTTCCAGGTCCATGAAGCCGAAGGCACTTACGCCGGCGGGATTCATATCGAAATGACCGGGCAGAATGTCACCGAGTGCATCGGCGGTGCGCGACCGATTACCGAGGATGGCTTGTCGGACCGCTACCACACCCATTGCGACCCGCGGATGAATGCCGATCAGTCGCTGGAGCTGGCGTTCCTGATTGCCGAGACGCTGAAGCAGGTCAAACGCTAGGGCCGCGAATCCCCCTGTGGCGAGCGGGCTTGTCCCGCGCTGGGCTGCGAAGCAGCCCTAAAACCAGGCACTACGCAGTATCTGATACACCGCATTGGCTTACTGGGGCTGCTTCGCAGCCCAGCGCGGGCGATGCGGCGTTCCGACAAGCCCGCTCGCCACAGGGGCCCTACCTGCCTGCCTCCATTGCCAGCATCGCCACCCGCAACCGGGCCGCACTGTGCCGCTGACAATTGATCTGCACCTGCTCCAACCCCAGCCAATCAGCCATCTGCCGCAAGTTCAACGCCAACGCCAACATCCCCGCTTCGTCCAGCCCCGGTTCTTCCTCGTGCACCGCGTGGACCGCCAGCCGCCCGCTGGCACGCTCGGCCCGCAAATCCACCCGCGCAGCAATCCGTTCGTTGTGCAGGAATGGCAGCACGTAATAGCCGTAAACCCTTTTGTCCTGCGGGGTGTAGATCTCCAACCGATAACGGAAGTCGAACAGCCGCTCGGTACGGCTACGCTCCCAGATCAACGAATCGAAGGGCGACAGCAAGGCACTGGCCGCGACTTTGCGTGGGACGCTCGGCTCAGGCAGGCAATATGCCGGCTGTTTCCAACCCTGGACCTGGCAGGCCTGCAATTGCCCATCCTCGACCAGCTCGGCAAGGCGCCCGCGACTGTCTGCCGGTTCCAGGCGAAAGTAATCGCGCAGGTCCTTTTCCGTCCCCACACCCAACGCCGTCGCGGCATGCAGCAGCAGGCCACGCTGGGCACTGTGCTCACTCAAGGGCGCCTGTTGCAGAATCGCCGGCGCAATGACCCGCTCCGGCAGGTCGTATAGCCGCTCGAAACCACGGCGCCCGGCCACCGTCACCAGGCCGGCGGCGAACAACCACTCCAAAGCGTGCTTTTCGTCACTCCAGTCCCACCAGGGCCCGGCGCGCTCCTCACGGGTCGACAGGCTGCCAGCCCCCAACGCGCCCTGCTGCTCGACGATAGCCAATACCCGGCGGATGGTGGCCTGTTGCTCGCGTCCAAAACGCGCCATCTGCTGATAGATCCCCTGCCCCTCGGACGCACGCTGCATACGCCAGCGCATCAGCGGATACAGGGCCATGGGCAGCAGCGAGGCCTCATGCCCCCAATATTCAAACAACGTGCGCCGCCGCCCCTGACTCCAGGCGGCCTGTTCGAGCAGCAGCGGGGAATAACTGCCCAGGCGGGAAAACAGCGGCAGATAGTGGGAACGCACCACGGCATTGACCGAATCAATCTGCAACACCCCCAGTCGCTCGATCAGGCGATTGACCTGCACGGCCTTGACCTGCGCAGGCGGTTGCCGCCCGGAAAAGCCTTGGGCCACCAGCGCCATGCGGCGCGCCTGCTTAAGGGAGAAACTCAGATCTGCGGGCATGTGCATCTCCTGATTAGGCCCGCAGACTGTAGCGCGAACCCCCGTCATTTACCCAACGGATCATTCCAGAAATGCCGGTGACGCTCTTGCTCGACATCTGCGCGGGACAAGCCGATATCCTTGAGAGATTCATCACTCAGCTCTGCCAGGAACTGCCGCTCGCACTGCAGCGCGTACCAACGTAAAACCCTTTGAAACAGCCCAGCAAACGGGCGCTTCGCCAGCACCCCATCCTCTTTTTTTTGGCCTTTCATCATCTCGCCCTCCAGTGGGGATGACTAAAGTCTGTGCCTGGCGCTAACATCAATCCAACGAATGTTTCTTATGAAATACATCTCCAGGATTGATCAATTGCGTAATTACCCGAGTATCGATACCGAAGTGCTGCGCACCTTCGTTGCCATTGCCGACCTGGGTGGTTTCACCCGTGCTGGCGAGCAGATCAATCGCACTCAGTCAGCGGTCAGCATGCAGATGAAGCGCCTGGAAGAGGACGTGCTGCAACGCAAGCTCTTCGAGCGTGACGGCCGACAGGTCAGGCTCACGCCCGAGGGCCAGGTGCTGCTGGGGTATGCGCGGCGCATCCTGAAGCTGCACAGCGAAGTCTTCAATACCTTACGCGAGCCGCACATGGTCGGGCTGGTACGGATCGGCACGCCGGACGACTACGTGATGCGCTACCTGCCCGGCATTCTCAAGCGGTTTTCCAAAGCGTACCCGCTGATCCAGATCGAGATGCACTGCGAAGGCACGCCGGTGTTGATGCAGCGACGTGACTTGGCATTGACCGTCATCAGCCGTGAATCGGGGAGCGAAGTCGGGGAACTGCTGCGCAACGAACGTATGGTCTGGGTGGCATCCCACTGCTTCTGCGTGGACGAACACGAAGTCCTGCCCCTGGCAGTTTCCGGCATGGACAGTTATTGCACCCACTGGGCCACCGCATCGCTGGATGCCTCGGGGCGTCCGTACCGCCTGGCCTATCACAGCTCCAACGGGGCCGCGATTCTAGCGGTAGTCGGCGCAGGTCTGGCGGCGATGGTCATGATGGAAAGCCTGGTCACCGACGATCTGCGCATACTCGGCAGCGACGAAGGTTTCGGCCCACTGCCGATGGTCAATTTACGGCTGCTGCGCAATCCAGCCATGGCCTCCCCGATCACCGAATGCCTGGCCGAGTACATTCTTGAGGGCTTCAGACCTTAAAGGTCAGCATCACCGCGCACACCACCAGGAAGCCGCAGAACAACCCGCGCAGCAAACGCTCCGGCAACGCATGGGCGATCTTCACCCCCCAACTGATGCTGAGCAGCCCGCCGACGGCCAGAGGCACGCCGATCAGCCAGTCCACTTCCTGATGCCAGGCATAGGTCACCAGGGTGACGCTGGTACTGGGTAAAGCCAGCGCCAGGGACAAGCCTTGGGCGACCACTTGGCTGGTGCCGAAAATGCTGGTCAACACCGGGGTAGCAACCACTGCACCACCGACGCCGAACAAGCCGCCCATGGAGCCGGACACCGCCCCCAATACCCCGAGCCACGGCCAGGAATAGCGCATCTGCGCTGAAGGAGGTGCATTGCTGGTGACCATGCGCACCAGGTTGTACGCCGACAGCGCCACCAGAAACGCAATGAAGCCAATGCGCATGACACCTGCATCGATACCCACAGCCCAGATCGAACCCAACCAGGCAAAGCAAAAACCCATGAGCCCAAGTGGCAAGGCATGGCGCAGCTCGATCCGATTGCGCTGGTGATAACGCCACAACGCCAGCATGACATTGGGCACAACCATCACCAGCGCAGTACCTTGGGCGATTTGCTGGTCCAGGCCAAACAGTACCCCCAGCACCGGAATCGCGATCAGCCCGCCACCAATGCCGAACAATCCGCCCACGGTGCCCAAGGCTATGCCCAGCAGCACATACATCGCTAGATCCACCACAACACAACACTCCGCCGTCTCAAGCCCTGCATGCTACGCAGTCCCCCCTAGTATGGAAACGCACAGCAACGCACAATGGCTATGCCAAATCCGCACAAGCGCATCCCCATGAACCCCACCACCTTGACTGATCAACTGAGCCTGTTTCTCGATGTACTGGAGGCAGGCAGCTTTTCTGCTGCCGCGCGGCGCCACCCACTCACGCCCTCCGCTGTGGCCCGTCGGATCGACAGCCTGGAAAGCGCCGTGGGTAGCCGGCTATTCCTGCGCAGTACCCATGCGGTGCTGCCCACGCCTGCAGGCACGGCATTTGCCGAGCGTGCAAGGCGGATTGTCCGGGAGTTGCAACTGGCCCGAGCCGAGGCTGTGTCCTTGAGCCATGCGCCCGAAGGCCTGATTCGCGTGGATGCACCCGCCGCGTTTGGCCGGCGCCACCTGGCGCCGGCAATCGCAGACTTTCTGACCGTCTACCCAGGGCTGGATGTGCACCTGCACCTGATCGACAGCTTTGTCGACATGCAGGGCGAGCACCTGGGCAAGGTTGATCTGGTGCTGCGCGCCGGGCATATCGTCGATACACGACTGATCGCCACGCCGCTGGCCAGCATCGTGCGCATCGCCTGCGCCAGCCCGGCCTACCTGAAAAACCGGGGCACGCCGACCCATCCCAGCCAGTTGAATGAGCATGACGGCCTAGACTGGGAAGGCTTGGCGCCAATGTTCGCCTGGCGCTTTGAACTCGATGGTCGTAAGAACACCTACCGTCCGCAGCGTATCCGCATGAGCGCCAACAATGCCGAAGCCCTGCTATCCGGCGCCCTGGCCGGGCTGGGCATCGCACACTTGCCCACCTGGCTGGCCAGCGAGTATCTAGTGCGTGGCGAACTGGTGCCGTTATTCTGCGAAAACGGCCTGCCTAACGCCGAAAGTGCTGGTATTTACGCCCTACGCCTGGAACAACAGGCCAACGCCCGCAGCCGCCTGCTACTGGAGTACCTCAAGAGCCGTTTCAGCCCTATCCCACCGTGGGATCTGGCGCTGCAAAGCGGCTGGGGCTGACTGCTGCGACAGATTTATCTGGCGCGTTAAAGGTTTGACCGCTAGATTCCAGAGCAAATACGTTTTAAGGCACTGCCATGACCGACCCTTGCGATTCCCTGCTCCTCAACAACCAACTGTGCTTTGCCTTGCACTCCACATCGTTGTTGATGACCAAGGTCTACAAACCCCTGCTGCAAGCCATCGGCCTGACCTACCCACAGTACTTGGCGATGATGGTGTTGTGGGAAGAAGATGGTTTGACCGTGGGCGAAATCAGTAGCCGCCTGCTCACCGATCCGGGCTCACTGACACCGCTGCTCAAGCGCCTGGAAGCTGAGGGCCTGTTGAGTCGCACCCGTAGCCGTAGCGATGAGCGCGTAGTCGTGGTGGAATTGACCGAAGCTGGCCGAGCCCTGCGGGACAAGGCCGTGGATGTTCCCCCATGCATCCTAGGCGCCAGCGGGATGCAGATGGAGCAACTGCAGAAGCTGCAGGCGGACTTGCTGCAATTGCGCAGGAATTTGCAGAGTAGCGTCTGACCCTCACGCTGTTTTCGACCAAACATACCCCTGTAGAAGCCGGCTTGCCGGCGAAAATTGCGAGCGATAACGCGGTGTGCCTGGTGCCCCGCGTCGCACTCGGGTTTTTCGCCGGCAAGCAGGCTCCTACAGGGGATCGGGACTGGTTCGTAAATTTATATTGCGCACTAAACATTTGCGCGATACATTCACCTCGTACATTACTTAGCGCGCAAACTTTTAGCGCAAATTAAACCGCGAGGAGTCTCCCATGCAAGCTCTCTATACCGCAGTAGCCACCGCCACTGGCGGCCGTGATGGTCGTGCCGTTTCCAGCGACAACATCCTCGATGTCAAACTTTCTACGCCAAAAGAGTTGGGCGGCGCTGGCGGTCAAGCCACCAACCCGGAACAACTGTTCGCCGCTGGCTATTCGGCCTGCTTTATCGGCGCACTGAAATTCGTCGCCAGCCAGAGCAAACGCAAAATCCCCGATGACGCCTCGATCACCGCCCATGTGGGCATCGGCCAGATACCCGGTGGTTTTGGCCTGGACATCGATCTTCACGTGTCCCTGCCCGGCCTGGAACAAGATGAGGCGCAAAGCCTGGTGGAGGCTGCCCATCAGGTTTGCCCTTACTCCAACGCCACCCGTGGCAATGTCGATGTGCGTTTGCATATCACGGTGTGACTGGTCACCAGGCATAAAAAAACCCGACTCTTGGTCGGGTTTTTTATCAGTAACGCCAGAATTACTTCTTGGCGCGACCTTTGTACGAACCACCTTCACGGGTGTCGATCTCGATCAGATCGTCGATTTCGATGAAATCAGCCACTTGCAGTTCGGTACCGTTAGCCAGCTTGGCTGGCTTCATCACTTTGCCCGAAGTGTCGCCGCGAGCGGAACCTTCGGTGTAGGCAACCTTACGCACGATGGTGGTCGGCAGCTCCACGGAAACCAGGCGCTCTTCGAAGAAAATGGCTTCGCAGACGTCGGTCATGCCTTCTTCAATGAACGGCAGAACAGCTTCGATATCTTCAGCGTTCAGCTCGTACATGGTGTAGTCGGTGGTGTCCATGAACGTGTAGGTGTCGCCGCTGATGAAGGACAGGGTCGCTTCTTTACGGTCGAGGATTACGTCGTCCAGCTTGTCATCGGCGCTGTATACGGTTTCGGTCTTGTAACCGGTCAGCAGGTTCTTCAGCTTGGTCTTCATGATTGCGCTGTTACGACCAGACTTGGTGAACTCAGCTTTCTGAACCAACCAAGGGTCGTTGTCGATACGGATCACGGTACCGGGTTTCAGTTCTTTACCAGTTTTCATTACGAATATCCGAAATTTGGATGGGATTTACAAAAATCAAGGTCGCGTATCATATCCAATTTTCATAAAACTGTACCAGCGCCGTCGCAAGATCAGCCTGCAAGGCCTGTTCCAGACACCATTTTTCGGCGTGCTCGGTCAGTTCCGGCCAATGCCCCAGCAGGATTTTCCAGCTTGAGGCCATATCGCTGTCGGTGTTCCAGGCTTGCCATAGGGCGATCAGCGCGGCTTTTGCGGGTGCCGACAGGCCTTGGGTATAGAGCGCGAGGAAGGCATCGAGCTTGTCCAGGTGAATATCATCGTCCTGACGATAGATGTGCCATAGCAACGGGCGCCCAGCCCATTGCGCACGCACGAAGGAGTCTTCGCCGCGCACGGCGTTGAAATCGCAGCACCACAACAGGCGGTCGTATTGTTCCTGCCGCACGAACGGCAGTACCTGGATCGTCAGCGTACCGCGCAGATGAATATCCCCTGCTACCAACGCCTCGACACCCAGCCAGCGCTGCACGTCGCCGAGGATGCGCCCTTCCGGCACCAGCAGATGAGTGGCTTGCCCATCAGCCGCCAACACGTCCAGCCAACTGGCCAATCCGGCGTTTTCATAGGCAAACAGCGACATCAGGCGCGCGCCCTCTGCGGGAAACACGCCCAGCGCCTGCAGGAATTGTTGCCGAGCCTGCGGGTCACGCTGAAAGGCCTGCCGTTGTTCAATCAGCCCGACCTCACGCAACAAGCCGCCCGTACCAGAACGAAACCCCGGGAAGAAGAAGTACTTTTGCACACCCTTGAACTTCACCGACGGCAGGCCGTGGCAACCGACGACCCATTCCTCGGCGCTTAAATAGTCAAGGTTCATCCACAGTGGCGGGAGCTCACACCCAGCCATGGCCTCCATATAGTCATGGGGCAATTGGCAGGCAAACGCGGCAATCACCACATCAGCCGCTGGCGTAGCCGCCCAGTGCGCTGACCAGTGACGCACATCGACGCCCTCTTGCCACTGCTGGTCCAGTTGCACATCCACCTCAGGGCACATGCGTTCGAACGCCCGCAAATCATCGACCCACAAGCGCACCACGCAGGCGTGTTCCGCGGCCAATTGCCGGGCCAGGCGCCAGGTCACGCCGATGTCGCCGTAGTTGTCGACGACGCTGCAAAAAATATCCCAGCGGGCTTTCATTCCGGGCTCCATCATTCAAAGGCTCGATTGTCCGCATAAATGCCGCCATGCAGAAGGGTTGATCGCGATTATTCTGCACGCCGGCTATGCGACAATCCTTCGCTCACCGCAACCGTGTGCCAGGAGGCCGCCATGTCCGATCGCCCGCTGTCGATGTTCAAACTCAGTATTGCCGTGGCCATGGGCCTGTGGCTGGGCTTTGTCGCCATCGCGCTGACAGGCTGGCTGGCCTCGCGCTACCTGCTTGAACAGCCCGTGGCCGCCGTCACCCAGGCCGTCCAACAACTGGGCAAGCCGCCCGCCGTTACACCAGAGCCACCGAACCGGATGTTTGAGCAATACCAACAGAACCTGCACAAGCAGGAACAGCAACAGGCCCTGGACCAGGCGCGGGCGAACCCGCGCAATCTGTCCAACCCCAAATGCCAGTTCTGGCTCCAGCAGGACCAGAACGCCCCCAACGACAAGAGCCGGGCCAACGTCCTGCAATTTTGTGATTGAGCCGCAAGCCCCCATGAATAAACACGCCGTCCTCCAGTTGATCCTGGAAAAACTCTCCGCCGACCTGGATGTGGCGCAACGCGCCGCGCAAACCGCCTACGAAACCGCAACCCACGAAGAAAACATCGCCGAGAACAAGTACGACACCCTGGGCCTGGAAGCGTCTTACCTCGCCGCCGGGCAAGCCAAGCGCGTGGAGGAAATCAGGCAATCACTAGTGCTGTGTCAAAACCTCAACCTGCGACCCTACGATGAGCAACGGGGCATTGAAGTGGGCGCTTTGCTCGGCCTGGAAGACGACAACGGCCGTCAGCAATGGCTATTCCTCGCGCCGGACGCGGCAGGCCTGAAAGTCTATGTGGTGGGGCAGTTGGTGACCGTCATCACCCCTCGCTCGCCGCTGGGCAAAAGCCTGCTGGGCAAATTAGAAGGGGATGAGGTAGAGATTCTGGTGGCGGGCGCCCGGCAACAGTTCGTGGTGACCGAGGCCCGCTAGGTCGGTCAGTGAACCGGCAGTTCAACGCCGTCGAACAGCTCTTCCAGTTCCTGCTTGTTATGGCACTGGATCGCCTTGGCCATGACTTCACGGGTCAGGTGCGGGGCAAACTTCTCGATGAAATCGCACATGAAGCCACGCAGGAACGTGCCACGACGGAAGCCGATCTTGGTCACGCTGGACTCGAACAATTCGCTGGCATCGAGCACCACCAGATCGCTGTCGAGCTTGGTATCGACAGCCATCTTGGCCACGATGCCAACGCCCAGGCCCAGGCGCACGTAAGTCTTGATCACGTCGGCGTCCGCTGCAGTGAACACCACTTTGGGCGTGAGGCCACGATGGCTGAAGGCTTCGTCGAGCTTGGAGCGGCCAGTGAAGCCGAACACGTAGGTGACAATCGGATATTCCGCCAGCGCTTCCAGGGTCAGCTTCGGCAGCTTGGCCAGTGGATGGCCCTGAGGCACCACGACGCAGCGGTTCCAGCGATAGCACGGCATCATCACCAGGTCGCCGAACAGCTCCAGGGCTTCGGTGGCGATGGCGAAATCGACGGTGCCATCGGCCGCCATTTCGGCGATCTGCATCGGCGAGCCCTGGTGCATGTGCAAGGCCACGTCCGGGTACTGCTTGATGAACGAACTGATCACCGGCGGCAGCGCATAACGGGCCTGGGTGTGGGTGGTGGCGATCGACAGGGTGCCTTTTTTCTCGTTGGAGAATTCCTGAGCGATCTGCTTGATGCTTTCAACCTTGCGCAGGATTTCACCGGCCGTGGTGATGATGCGCTCACCGGCAGGCGTGACGCGGGTCAGGTGCTTGCCGCTGCGGGCGAACACTTCGACGCCCAATTCGTCTTCGAGCAGGCGGATCTGTTTACTGATACCCGGTTGCGAGGTGTAGAGGCTTTGAGCCGTGGCGGAAACGTTGAGGTCGTGGTGCGCCACTTCCCAGATGTAGCGCAGTTGTTGAAGCTTCATATGTGTCCCTCAAAGCAGATAGACGCCACGGATATCAGCGACGGTATATAACTATATTAAAGGTTGGATTGATAAATCTAGAACTTTTTATCGTTTTCACCCCATCACACATCATCACTGCGTCGACGCTGCAGCAAAGGCACCAGATAGACCGGTACCTGAGACAACTGCAACACCCGCGCCGCGGTACGCCCCAGTGGCGCCGAGATCCCGGTGCCCTGGCTATGACTCCCTACGATCAACAAATCCACCGAGAGTTTCTGCGCCTGCTCGAGAATCACTTGGGCGGGATCCCCCTGGATCACCCGCACGGAACGAATCGCCAGCAAGTCCTGCTCGCCGTCCTGCAACTCTTCACGAAAACTGTCCAGCACCCGCTGTTCGATGTTCGCCATTACGGTGTTCAGCCCCTGGCTCTGCCATTCGCTCAACGCCTGCTCATCAAGATAGGTCTGCAGCACCGATTCTGCGAACAGCCCGATCGGCTCCACCACATGAATCACATACAGGTCCGCCTTGAACGTACGCGCCATCGCCAGCGCATGTTGCATCACGTAAGGCGCATACACACCCAGGTCTGAGGCGTACAACATCGACCGAATCATAGAACCTCCCGGGCTGCCAGGATGGCGGGGATTGTTTCAGCTTAGCAGCGCCTCCGCGACTGCGATGAACTTAGCTCTGGACCTGGACTTTCGGCTCATTGCTCACGCCATGGGGCACATGCCCGGTGGCCACAACCTCCCTGGCTTTCTCGCAATGGCCGGCCTGGTCGTCAAAAAACACGTCGGCGGCGAACGCCTCAAGGAACGCTGATTTTTCCAGGCCGCCAAGAAACAGCGACTCATCCAGGCGGATGTCCCACTCGCGCAATGTGCGGATCACCCGTTCGTGGGACGGGGCCGAACGCGCCGTCACCAACGCCGTGCGGATCGGGCATGACTCATCGGGGAACTCGCGCTGCAACAGATTGAGGGCGGCCAGGAACCCTTTGAATGGCCCGCCGCGCAGCGGCTCGCGGGCCGCTTGCCGCTCGCTGGCCTGGAAGGCTTCCAGGCCGCCGCTCTGGTAGACGCGCTCGGACTCGTCGGAAAACAACACCGCATCGCCATCGAAGGCAATCCGCAATTCGGCACTGCAAGCCCGGCGGGCGCCGCCAGACAGAATGGTCGCCGCCGCAAAACCGGCATCCAGTGCGCTGCGTACATCTTCGGCATGGGTCGAGAGGAACAGGTGACTGCCAAACGCCGCCAGATAAGGGTGGGGGTTACGCCCACCGACGAAGGCGGCGCGGGAAATATCCAGGCCGTAATGCTGGATCGAATTGAACACACGCAAACCGGTATCGGCACTGTTGCGCGACACCAGCACCACTTCGACCCGCGCGCGGCCCAGGCTGGCATTGAGGGTCAGGAGCTTCTTGACCAGGGGGAAGGCGTCCCCCGGCTCAAGGATTTCTTCCTCGTGATCGATCTGATACTTGCGGTAGGCCTCGACGCCCTGGGCCAGATAAACCTTATGGCTTTCACCCAGGTCGAACAGTGCCCGCGAGGAAATCGCCAATACCAGTTTGTCGCTCATGCCTTTGGCCATATCTGTTCCTCAACCGTTGCGTCGATCAATAAAGTCCAAGGCCTGATACAGCACCTGCATCCGCGGCATTTCACAGCCAGCGGCCCGGGCGGCAGCCAGTGGACGGGCGTAGATCGCAGCCAGCTCCAGGGGGCGCTGGTGCAGATGGTCGTGATACATGCTGGGCCAGTAGTCCTTCAAACGCTCGGTCATGCTGAACATCTGCGCGGCGTAGCCGGGCGCGATTTCATGACCGCATGCATGGGCGCCCTGCACCACTTCGGCCATCAGGCCCTGGATCAATTCCCGGCTGGATTCGTCGGCCATCAACTCCGAGGTATTCGCACCGAGCAACACCGACAGGCCGTTGTACGGCACATTCCACACCAGCTTATGCCAGCGCGCCTGGTCCAGATCAGGCATGGCCTGGGAGTCGATCCCAGCCTGGCGGAACAGCCCGGCACCCTCTTCGACAATCGCCTGGCGGCGAGCAGTATCATGTGCGGCATCGCCACTGTGATAACCCAGACTGACCCGGCCCATGGCCTGGTGTTCGACAATCCCCGGTCCGGAACGGTGGACGCAGATATAGCAAAGCCCACCGAGCAAATGCAGGGACTCAGGCAAATGTTCGCGTAGGCCGTCTTCGACACCGAGGCCATTTTGTAACAGCACAACCTTGGCATCGGGCGCCGCTACCTGGGCAATGGTCGGTGCCAGCTCAACGTTGCCGGTGGTTTTGGTGCCTACCAGCAGCCAGTCGCAAGGCGGCATGTCGGCCGCATTGGCATAGGCCTGGACCGGGTGCAGGCTCAACGCCCCGTGTATCGCACTATTGAGTTGCAAGCCCCGCTCGCTCACCGCCGCGTATTCACTGCGTAGCAGGAAATGCACGTCGTAACCGGCGCGCGCCAGCATCAACCCGTAAAAACCACCAATGGCACCGGTACCGATAATTCCAATGCGCGGCCCAGGCTCAACAGCACTCGTCATGGCAACTCCTCTGGTAGTTGTTTGAGCGCCTCATTTATAGCGTCGCTCAGGTCACTCGGGTTAAGGCGCACCTGTAGCGCGCCGTGGAGTTGACCCTCGCACACTACAAATAAAGCCGGCAAATGAAAGATCCCGTAGCGCGCAACCGCGCCACCATTATGCCCAGCATCGACCCAACAGAGGTGCTCCACCGGCAGGTCCCAGCCCGGCAACTGTTGGCGCGCCCAACGACAACTGGAACAACCGACACTGGTAAACACCAGCAGCGAAGCGCCAGGCAGCGTCAGCAGTTGCTGGTCGATATCAAAATCCGTCAATTCAAACGCTTTCACTCGATCCGCACCACCACCTTTAACCAGGCAACACACTATCAGGCCACACGACAACGCGCGCAATTGCCCATTGTCGAGCAGGCTTGTACGCGCTAAGGTTCGGCTCCCCGCTGCATTTAAATCATGCTGTGCTCCGCCGCACGGGGTTCGCTGGCGGCCGGCACCCGTGACCCTGACGAGTAACACGATGGCTGATTTACCGATCAACGACCTAAACGTCGAATCCAACGAGACCCTGATCACGCCCGATCAGCTCAAGCGCGAAATCCCTCTGAGCGACGCTGCACTGCAGACTGTCACCAAGGGCCGCGAAGTCATTCGTGACATCCTCGACGGCACTGACCACCGCCTGTTCGTGGTGATCGGCCCTTGCTCGATCCACGACCTCAAGGCTGCACACGAGTACGCCGAGCGCCTCAAAGTACTGGCTGCGGAAGTTTCCGACACCCTGTACCTGGTGATGCGCGTGTATTTCGAGAAGCCGCGTACCACCGTTGGCTGGAAAGGCCTGATCAACGATCCGTACCTGGACGACTCGTTCAAGATCCAGGACGGCTTGCATATCGGCCGCAAGTTGCTGCTGGACCTGGCTGAGATGGGCCTGCCAACGGCCACCGAAGCCCTGGACCCGATTTCCCCGCAATACCTGCAGGACCTGATCAGTTGGTCGGCGATTGGCGCCCGTACCACCGAATCGCAAACCCACCGCGAAATGGCCTCTGGCCTGTCCTCGGCCGTGGGTTTCAAGAACGGTACCGATGGCGGCCTGACCGTGGCGATCAACGCCTTGCAGTCGGTTTCCAGCCCCCATCGTTTCCTGGGGATCAACCAGGAAGGCGGCGTGTCCATCGTCACCACCAAAGGCAACGCCTATGGCCACGTGGTACTGCGTGGCGGCAATGGCAAGCCCAACTATGATTCGGTCAGCGTGGCCTTGTGCGAACAGGCGTTGACCAAGGCGAAGATCAAGCCAAACATCATGGTCGATTGCAGCCACGCCAATTCCAATAAAGACCCGGCGCTGCAACCGCTGGTGATGGAGAACGTGGCCAACCAGATCCTGGAAGGCAACCAGTCGATTATCGGCCTGATGGTCGAGAGTCACCTGAACTGGGGTTGCCAGGCGATTCCAAAAGATCTGGCCGACCTGCAATACGGTGTGTCGATCACCGATGCCTGCATCGACTGGTCCGCCACCGAGACCACTCTGCGCAGCATGCACGCCAAGCTCAAGGACGTATTGCCCAAGCGCAAACGTACCTGACGCACACAAAAACGCCGGGCTAAGCCCGGCGTTTTTTTATGTGCGCATATTTGCTTTCACAGCTTCGCCGCATGGCGCTGGTGGCGCTCCATGTAGCGCTCCACGTAGGAGCAGGACGGGATCACCGTATAGCCCATGCTCTCGGCGTATTGCAGTGCTTCTTCGGTCAGCGCCGCAGCAATGCCGCGCCCACGCAGGGCATTGGGCACAAACGTGCGGTAGATATCCAGGGTCTGCTTCCCCAGGTCCATGTAGGTCAGATAGGCACGATGACCGTCCACATTGGTCTCGAACTGATGACCAGCCTGGTCATGGTGGATGGACAACGCCTCGCTCATCACTACTCCTCGCGGGTCTTGGTTTCTGACCCCTACCTTACCGATGTTTTTCCGGCGAAGGAACATCTACGCCACCCGTGCCGGTTTCGACAACGAGAAAAGCCCTACAGCACTCACGCCCTGCACCCAGGAATAGTAGGCACCAATCCTGTCATTGCTCAAGGGACGCTCGTCATCCGTCGGGCTGGCGGACATAGAAAGTGCTGATCGAACATCTGGTGGTCGATAGCCTGAACATTGCCGGCAGTTGAAGCTTGAGACGAAGCACCGCTCTTAAAGTCACCTCTACATGCGCGAAAGATGCCCATCAGCGCCTGGATAATCTGAACAATAGTATTGGTGCAGATATATAAATTGACATCGACTTACAACGTTTAACACTTGCCAGGCGGCGCTTTCAGCCTGGATCCAATCTCTGACCGCGCAGCAAAAACTGGATATTTTTTATACAAACTCGCTAAAGATTAGCCAAAATAGATTCAGCACAAGAATTTTTTTTGCTTCTTGCGCTACGTCAGTTTACTTACTACAAGTAATGGGTAGTATGTACGCCGGCTATTAGCTCACTCTGAGATAGTAGCCATTAAATAGAAAGTCCTTGAAGGGGAACACGATGAACAACGTTCTGAAATTCTCTGCTCTGGCTCTGGCCGCAGTTCTGGCTACCGGTTGCAGCAGCGTCTCCAAAGAAACCGAAGCTCGTCTGACTGCAACTGAAGACGCAGCAGCTCGCTCCCAGGCTCGTGCAGACGAAGCCTACCGTAAAGCTGATGAAGCTCTGGCTGCTGCTCAAAAAGCACAACAGACTGCTGACGAAGCTAACGAGCGCGCTCTGCGCATGCTTGAAAAAGCTAGCCGCAAGTAATAATCCTTCGGGGTTGTTATCAAGCCGATCCATTTTTGGATCGGCTTTTTATTGCCCGGGATTCGGCTCTAAATCCCGGGCAATAAAAAGCCCGCCAGGAGCAATCCATGGCGGGCGTCGATTGGCGGCAGGTGTTACTGCTGCAGATCGACCGGCATGCTGGTGACCATCGGCACCGCTCCTGGCTCGCCGATCTGCGCGGGCAAGCCATCTTCGGCTGCGACGACATCACGCACTTCATCCCAGTTGACCCGCAGGTTGTTGGCCAGGTCTTCGCGCTTGAGCATCGCGTTGATGACGGCCGTGTGCTTGTCGACCACCGACGGCGTGCCATCATCGTTCAATGGCGCGTGGGCCTCCAGGTAGACCTTGCCGCCGCTGATGCCGAACTTGTACGCCTCATTGATGATCCGCACGGGCGTACCCACCGGGACCATCTTGGCCATCTCCAACACGTTGTTGTTGAACATGCGGAAGCAACCATGACTGGTACGGGTACCAATGCCGAACTTCTTGTTGGAACCATGAATCAGGTAGCCCGGCGTACCCAGGGTGAACTTGAACGGCCCCAGGGGGTTGTCGGGACCGGCCGGCACCACATTGGGCAGCGGGTCGCCGTCCGCCGCATGCTCGGCCTTGATCGACGCGGGTGGGGTCCAGGTCGGGTTGGGGGTCTTGGCAATGATGCTGGTATGGGCAATCGGCGAGCCCCAGCCTTCACGACCGATTCCGAGCGGGAAGGTGTACACCACGTCCTGGCCCTTGGGGTAATAGTACAGACGGTACTCCGCCAGGTTGATCACGATGCCTTCCCGGGGACCTGGCGGCAAAATGAAACGGGTCGGCAGCACAATCTCGACCCCGGCCCCCGGCAACCAGGCATCGACGCCGGGGTTGGCCGCGACCATCTCCGAATAGCCCAGGTCATAAGTAACCCCCAGGTCGGCAAACGTGTCTTCGTACTTGGCCTTGATCACCTGAACCTGGCCGACAATGTCCTCACCCGGCGGTGGCAGGGGCAGTTGCAGGGCTGCAGCAGGACCAACTGCGCACAATGCAGCGAGAGACAGGCAACGGGTGACGACAGACAGGCGCGACAACATCCGGAAAATCCTTCACAGATCGACGAGGGTAAAATGGCGATTGTAGCGTGTACCTGCCCTTAAAGCTCGAAACGCAACTCAGGCCAGATAGGCGGCGTGCCGCGCTTTTGCGATTCGAGAATCGCCCGGCACAAGGGGCACAGGCGCTGGTCCTGGAAGATCGAACGATCCACAGAGGACCAGCGAGGTTGGGCAGGCAACAATGTGCCGCAGAGCGTGCGATCGATGGTGCCACCCAGTTCCAACTGGCGCGTCACCAGGTGCACCTTCACTTCCTGGCAGGCGAACAAATCCAGCTGCTCGTCGGGCTCGATCAGTTGGTAGGCAAACAGGGACCAGGCAGGACGCGACGACATCGGGGGCTCCAAATCGGGGGCGCCACCTTAGCCGAAAGACCGCTGCTAGAAAAGCGTCATAACAGCGGTTTTAGCGTCGGCCAGACATTTTCCAGCAACTTGGCCTGGGCGCCGACTGCCGGGTGCAGTTGATCAGCCTGCATCATCTGCGGATCGCCCCCCACACCCTCAAGGAAAAACGGCACCAGGGGGACGTTTTTTTCCTTGGCCAACACACCATAGACTTCGGCAAATGCGGTGGTGTATCGCGGGCCATAATTGGGCGGCAACTGCATCCCCAACAGCAACACCTTGGCGCCACCGGCCTTGGACTGGTCAATCATCGACGCAAGATTTTGTTGCAATTGCGCCGGGGGCTGACCGCGCAAGCCGTCGTTCCCCCCCAACTCGATCACCACCACGTCGGGCTTATGCTCTGCAAGCGCCGCCGGCAGCCGCGCCAAGCCTCCGGCACTGGTGTCGCCGCTGATGGAGGCGTTGACCACTTTATCGTCGAAACCCTCCTGCTTGAGGCGTTGCTCCAGCAGTGCGACCCACCCTTTGCTGGTATCCAGGCCGAAACCGGCACTGATACTATCGCCAACGATCAGGACAGTACCCGCCGCTGCGTTCTGGGCCATGCACATCAGGGCCAGGCCAGCACTCAAAAACCATATTCGCATCGGATTCTCCATGGGCGCATGCATTCTCACCGCGCAGAACCTTAGCAAAGTGGTTCCCAGCGCGGAAGGTGAACTGACCATCCTGCACGAACTGAGCCTGGAACTGAACAAGGGCGATAGCCTGGCCATCGTCGGCAGTTCCGGTTCCGGAAAGTCCACGCTCCTTGGCCTGCTGGCCGGGCTCGACCTGCCCAGCAGCGGTGAAGTCACCCTCGCCGGCCAGGCCCTGAGCGTCCTCGACGAAGATCAACGGGCACGTATCCGCGCTGAACACGTCGGCTTTGTGTTCCAGTCGTTCCAGTTGCTCGACAGCCTCAATGCCCTGGAAAACGTCATGCTGCCCCTCGAGCTGGACGGGCGCAAGGACGCCCGCGAACGCGCCAGGCACTTGCTCGAACGGGTCGGTCTGGGCCAGCGCCTGACCCATTCGCCCCGCCAGCTCTCCGGTGGCGAGCAGCAACGCGTGGCGATTGCCCGGGCATTCGCTGCCGAGCCGGACGTGCTGTTTGCCGATGAACCCACCGGCAACCTCGACAGCCACACCGGCGAGCGCATCAGCGACCTGCTGTTTGAGCTCAATAAAGAGAACGGCACCACCCTGGTGCTGGTGACCCACGACGAGCGCCTGGCCCATCGCTGCCGACGCCTGATCCGCCTTGAAGCCGGCCTGATGGTCGAGCCCCTGGAGCCTTGATGGCACGTCTGCCGCTGTTGCGCCTGTTCAGCCTTGCCCTACGCCAGTTATTGCGCGATGCCCGCGCCGGTGAATTGCGCGTGTTGTTCTTCGCCCTGCTGGTGGCTGTGGCCGCCAGCACTGCCATCGGTTATTTCGGGGCGCGGCTCAACGGCGCGATGCTGCTGCGCGCCACCGAGTTCCTCGGCGCCGACCTCGTGCTGGAGGGCAGTTCTCCTGCCCGTCCCGAGCAGGTAACCAGCGGCACGCAACTGGGCCTGGCGCACGCCAGGGTGGTGGAGTTCTCCAGCGTCATCGCCACCGACAACGGCATTCAGCTATCGAGTATCAAGGCAGTCAACGAGCAATACCCTCTTCGCGGCCAACTGAAAAGCGCGGCCGAGCCATTTGCCGAAGAAACCTCGGGCGGCGGGCCGAAAGCCGGCGAGGCCTGGGTCGAAGCACGCCTGCTGACGGCACTGGACCTGAAAGTCGGCGACAGCATCGACGTGGGCATGAAAACCCTGCGCCTGGGCCGGGTCCTTACCTATGAGCCGGATCGAGCCGGCAACTTCTATAGCCTCACCCCACGGGTGATGATCAACCTGGCCGACCTTGAGGCCACCGGCGTAGTCCAGCCCGGCAGCCGGGTCAGCTACCGCGAGCTGTGGCGCGCGCCGCAAGCCAGTACCGCCCTGCAGACCTACCGCGACCAGATAACCCCGGGGCTGGCCGCCAACCAGCGCCTGCAGGACGCACGGGACGGAAACCAACAGATCGGGGGTGCCCTGGGCAAGGCCGAGCGCTACCTGAACATGGCCAGCCTGGTCGCCGTGCTGCTGTCCGGGGTGGCTGTGGCCTTGTCGGCGAACCGCTTTGCCAGCCGCCGCTTCGACGCCAGCGCACTGTTGCGTTGCCTGGGTCTGTCGCGCCGGGAAACCATGCTGTTGTTCAGCCTGCAACTGACTGTCCTAGGCTTGCTGGCCAGCCTCGCTGGTGCGGCACTGGGCTGGCTTGCACAGTTGGGGCTATTTTACCTGTTGCACGATCTGCTGCCGGCAGACGTGCCGCCGGGTGGACTGCTGCCCGCTGTCGCTGGCATCGGTACCGGGCTGGTGGCCCTGGCCGGTTTTGCCCTGCCCCCTCTGGCCGCCCTGGGCCGAGTCCCGCCGCTGCGGGTATTGCGGCGCGACTTGCTGCCGATCCCCTCCAGTACCTGGATGGTGTATGGCGCGGCGTTGTTTGCCCTGGGCCTGATCATGTGGCGCCTGAGCCTGGACCTGGTGCTGACCTTCGCCCTACTGGGCGGTGGGGTTATCGCCGCGCTGATCCTCGGTGGCCTGCTCCTGCTGTTGTTACAAAGCTTGCGCCGCCTGCTGGCGCGCGCCGCCCTGCCCTGGCGCCTGGGTTTGGGCCAGTTGTTACGTCACCCGTTGGCGGCGGCGGGCCAGTCTCTGGCGTTTGGCCTGATCCTGCTATCGATGGGTTTGATCGCCCTGCTGCGTGGCGAGTTACTGGACACCTGGCAGAACCAGTTGCCCAAGGATGCACCCAACTATTTCGCCCTCAACATCCTGCCGGCCGACAAGGACGCCTTCGGTGCCCGCCTGCTTGAACTGCAGGCGCAGGCAGCGCCCTTGTATCCCGTGGTGCCGGGACGCCTGATCAGCATCAACGGCGAGCCGGTCCAGGAAATTGTCAGCAAGGACTCCAGCGGCGATCGCGCGATACAACGGGACTTGAGCCTGACCTGGGCGGCCAACCTGCCCCCGGGCAACACCCTGACATCAGGCACTTGGTGGTCGGATCAGCCGGGCGATGCCATTCCAGGTGTGTCGGTAGAGGCCAAGGTCGCCGACAGCCTCAAGCTCAAACTCAACGATCACCTGATCTTCACCGTTGGCGGAGAAAACCGTGAGGCCAGGGTCACCAGCTTGCGGGAGATCAATTGGGACAACTTCCAACCCAACTTCTTCATGATCTTCCAACCGGGCACCCTCAAGGACCTGCCGGCCACATACTTGACCAGCTTTTATCTGGCCGCCGGCCATGACCAGCAGATCGTCGATCTGTCCCGAGCCTTTCCGGCGGTGACCATCCTGCAGGTCGAGGCGCTGCTTGCCCAATTGCGCAGCATCCTGGCCCAGGTCACGCTGGCCGTGGAATACGTGCTGCTGTTTGTCCTGGCGGCTGGCATGGCGGTGCTGTTCTCCGGCCTTCAGGCCACCCTGGACGAACGCATCCGCCAGGGCGCCTTGTTGCGCGCCCTGGGTGCGGAACGCAGGTTGCTGGTCAAGGCCCGGCGTATCGAGTTCGGGCTACTGGGTGCGGTCAGCGGACTGCTGGCCGCGCTGGGTACCGAACTGGTGACTCTGGTCCTGTATCGCTATGCTTTTGACCTGGTCTGGCACCCTCACCCCTGGCTGCTGGTGCTTCCAGTGATTGGTGCAGTGTTGATTGGCGGTGCCGGGGTATTCGGTACGCGCCGAGCGTTGAACGCCAGCCCGCTGGCGGTATTGCGCGAGGGTTGAAACAAAAACACCGGCTCCCGTTTGGGAGCCGGCGTTCCTACAAGCGCCATCGCCAGCAAGCCGGCGCCTACCTGATGTACTCGATGCCGGTGATCCACCAGCACATTTCGCCGCTTGGTGTCTGCACAATGGCTTCATCATCCACCTCTTTACGCAGCAAGGCCCTGGCCATGGGTGAGTCGATGGAAATGTAGTCCATGCGCTCATAAATCTCGTCATAGCCCACGATTCGAAAACGCTTGGTTTCCCCCTGCTCGTTCTCGATATCCACCCAAGCCCCGAAGAACACCTTGCCCTCCTGCTCGGGCATGTATTCCACCACCCGCATATCTTCCAGGCGCTTGCGCAGGTAACGCACCCGGCGATCGATTTCGCGCAGCAGCTTCTTGTTGTACTGGTAGTCGGCGTTCTCGCTGCGATCTCCCAGCGACGCTGCCCAAGTCACTTTGCGCGTGGTATCAGGACGCTTTTCTCGCCACAGGTAATCAAGCTCTTTCTTCAGCGCTTCATGACCTTCTTTGGTAATCAGCTTGGTACTCAAAAGCGTCACATCCCTCGGAAATTTCCATTGGTTCAGACCACTGCCGCATCCGCAAAAGATGCACTGGCTGCCTGACGGCAACCGGTCGGCCTTGATCATAAATGAACGCCAGAAAGTATCCAGGCCTGATTCCCCTGGTCAATCGGGACCAGGTACATTGCCCGCATCCACGCCGCGCTGCCGGTCGATCTTTTCTGCAGGAAACAAGGTTGCGTCCAGGCGATACAACAACGCCTTCAGATCGCCCCTTAGGCCCGATAACTGCCCCATGTTGCTCGCCAGTTGCTCAGCCTGTTGCTGGGTTGCCCGATCCAGCGCCTGCAGCCTGAACGATTCATCTTCGATCTCACGCGCCCAACCCTCCAGGCGGCGTTGCTCTGCCTGCTGCAACTGCGCCTCCCGGGCCTGGTGCTCTTCACGCCCCTTCAACGCCAGGGTTCTTTGCTGCAAGTCAGTCTCCAGCGCCGCCAACTGTTGATTGGCCTGCTCCAGTGCGTTTTTTTCCCGTAGCAACTGACTTCTCTGCTGCTCAAGTTCCTCCTGCTGCTCAAACGCCGCGCGCTTCTGTTGCGTCAACTCTTGCGCCACACGGGCAAGGTTGGTCAGCGTGGTATCCACTTCAAGCAGGGACGCCTGATCCGGCACTACGGCTGGCGGGACGACTTCGGGTGGTGCCACAGTCTCCTGCACTCGCGGAGCAGGTTGCTGGGGCTGCGACGTCTTTGGCGCAGTAGGTAATGGCTCAACAGCCGTTAACGCCGGCAAAACTACCGTCGGCTCCTCGTCCGGCTCCGGCGCCACAGTCTCAGCAAGACTTGCCGTACTGGGTGGCGACACCATTTTTGACGAGAAGCGAATGGACGGCACAATCAGCTCGGCGCTCTCAATCGCAGGCAGGCCAATGACTGAAGTCCCCAGGGTGATCACCTTCATCACCAATACCTTCTTGATCATCAGCGAGTGGTGATCCTCTGGCCTCGCCGTCGGTAGCTTGCTGCCCTTCAAATCAATGAAGTGATAAGGCACCTGCGACTCCGAGCCATTGCCATCCTTGACCCCGGATGCGGTGGCCAGAGTGATGATCTGTTTGAGGACGCTCATCGCCAGTTGCAGGTTGTCCTTGGACTCGATACCTCCAAGAAAATACCGCTCGGCCTTTTTGCGCAATGCAGCGATATAGACACGTGAGCTCCCGGGCTCGACCTCTTCGTCCAGGCTATAGACAAGAAAGTTCGCAGCGATTTGCGGCACCGCAAAGCAACAGAGCAATGCACCGTTAACCGGGGAATCATGACCAGAATGTTCAAGAACAAGAGTACGTAGAAGCATCATCAGTATCGGACTCCATTACGGCAGTACTTCATATACACGCCATCTATCAAATCAAAATCAACACTTCACCAAGAGCAACACAATTGTTTCAGCGAGTGATTGAGGCACATGTAGGACTTACCTTATTCCAGCGTTTCAGCGTTTCCAATCGCCCCTATTGAACGTACCATTTTTTAACAAAACCGCACCTTAAACACTTGATCAACACTTTTTCACCCACGACCTTCGGCCATTTTCAACCTGAAAAACAGGCTTATGGAGCCACTGCATACTCCGCATGCCCCGGCAAACAACCAAGTAGAAAAGTCCAATGATCGAAATAACAAATCTAACAAAAAAAACCGGACGGACAATGGCCATTGACAACTTGACGTTTAGCGCTAGCCCCCGCGAATGTCTAGGATTGTTTGGACATGATGGCGCAGGCAAAAGCACATTACTCAAATTGCTTTCAGGCGCTATTCCGGTAACTTCCGGCACGATAAAAATATATGGCACGGATATCTCCATCCATCCCATAAAGGCGAAAAAAACAATAGGTTATCAACCTGAATCGGCACTCGGCCACGGCAACATGACAGTCAAGAACTTCCTGGGTTTCATGGCCGAGATACGCGGACTGCGTGGCCTGGAAAAACGCAAGATGGTTGATCGGGCAATCACCCGCCTGGAGCTCTGGCGAGTACTTGACTCACCTATCGCAACCCTTCCTCAAGGGCACCAGCGCAAAGTGGCGCTGGCCCAAGCCATCCTGCATGACCCCAGACTGCTGTTACTCGATGAGCCCACCGCTGGCCTGGATCCTCTGCAAAAACAAAAGGTCGGGACGCTCATCCAGTCCCTGGCCGAAGACATGACGGTCATCGTCGCCTCACGCAATCCCGAAGAGTTCTCCTGTATCTGTCAGCGGGCGCTGGTTATAGCCGAGGGAAGATTGCTGGCCGATGCCCCCATCAGCGAGCTACAGCGCAGTTCGCACCATTACCAGGCAATCACTCTGGCCGCCGATACCCCCCTGGACCTGCTGGCACTGGCCGTGCTCCCGGGAGTGGCTGGCATCGAAGAACACCGGCATGCCGCCGGCAGCGTGACCGTGCTCGCGATGCCGGGGCAAATCATCTATCCACACGTCAATGCCCTGGTTGCCAACCGTCGCTGGAAGATCAACACCCTGAGCCTTGAGCCGGGGCGCCTGAGCGATGTCATCCACCATTTGAGCCAGGAGGCACTCAATTGAAACGTCTACCCGTGATATTCAAGCGGCAACTGAGCAGTTACTTATCGAACCCGACTACTTACTTTGGTATCGCGATCTTCTTGATTGCCAACACCGTGCTCGGCTTGCATGTAGGAAACTTCTTGGAAGACACTCAGGAAAACTTACACGCGTTTTTTCAGTTCCATCCTTGGCTTTATCTTTTTTTCATTCCTTTTATTTCAACACTGCTTTGGGCGAACGAGCACAAAGACGATGCATTCTACTTTACAAGCACACTGCCAGTATCTGCCTTCGAGCTGACACTGGGCAAATTTTTGGCCGCCTGGACCCTCTGCGCGTTAACGATTTTATTGAACTTCCCGCTGATCATTACCATAAACTACCTGGGCATAGCGGAGTATTCGACCATGCTGGCCCAGTTCATCGGGAGTTGGCTACTGGCAGGTGCTTATCTTTCATTCGCCTGCCTGATCTGTGTGCTGGCCTACAATCGCCTTATTATTTTCACCATCACACTCGCGCTACTGTTGGCAGTAAGCACGTTATCGCTAGTACTGGATATGTTGGACCATCAGGCACCCATCTGGGTAATCGACAGTTTAATTTCACTCAACCCACAGATACGTTTCAGCGCGATAGATAGTGGCCTTCTGACGCTGCACGACACGTTGTACTTCATAAGCATGATCATTGCGTTCCTCACCGCGACCACCCTTACTTTAAATTTCAGGAAAAGCTGAGAAAGGAAATCCCCATGAGGAACCTCATGCACTTCGGCATGACGTTGATCGTCATTGCCCTGCTTTTTCTTGCCTTCAATCTGGTTTGGGCACTGAAGCTGCCCAATTATCGTCTGGACCTCTCAGAGAAAAAAATCCATACCCTGTCGCCTTCGACGCAGGCCCTGCTCGCGGGGCTTGAAAGCCCCATGGACGTATATTTTTTCAACGCCAGCCACGCCAGTAAAAGTGAAGCATTGAAAAGCCATGGCGCGTACATCGCCCTGCTGCTCAAGGCCTATGAAAGCGCATCAAAGGGCAACGTTACGCTGCACCTGATTGACCCTGAACCCTTTTCAGAGGAGGAGTACAAGGCAGAGTCATTGGGCCTGGATAGAAAGCAGGGGCTATTTGGGCTCATCGGTACCCGTGCCAACCATGAACCTCAGAAAATCCAACGATTCGACCCGGCCCAGGCGAACTTCCTGGAGTATGAGATCAGCCACTTGATCCACAATGTCGCACGCCAGGAACAGCCAGTAATCGGCCTGATCTCCGGAATAACCGTGGACGGCAGCCGGGATGAACGCAATCAGCAAATCGCACCACCATGGCAGTTGCTCAAGGAACTGCGCGGTCAGTTCAATCTGATGAGCCTGGGCAGCGACATTTCGCGCATCCCCGGGCACGTCAAGACCTTGATGGTGGTCCAGCCCGCTCGACTACCGGAACAGGCCCTTTTTGCCATTGATCAATTTGTCCTGGCAGGGGGCAAGTTGATGATGTTTATCGACCCCCTGGATGATCCGGGCTCAACCACCGAGAACCCAGGCCAGCAAAGCCTGCTCACCGCATGGGGCGTACAGATTCCGGCGAACCAGGTATTGGCAGACAGCCTTTATGCAACGCCGGTAGTAGTCGCGAGTGGCCAAGCACCCGTACGCCATCCTGGGGCGCTGACCCTCCCCCGGGAGGCAATGGCGCAGCACGATATCAGCACCTGGGGCGTTGACAGGGTAACGCTGTTGAATTCCGGTACGCTCATGCCCCTGAAAAAAAGCCGCACCACCTTCACTCCGTTGCTCCAGAGCTCAGGGCGAGCCTATACGTTCGATGGCGCACGCTTCGCCCAACAGGATGGATTCGACTCCATGCTCAGCGAGGCCTCCATTCGCGGCCGGCCGAATGTGATCGCAGCACGGATACAGGGCCCCGCCTATTCCGCCTTTCCTGACGGCATCAATGGCCAGAAAGCGACGTTGCAAAAGGCCGCCAATATCCATGTGGTACTGGTTGCCGACACTGACGTGCTCAGTGACCGCGTCTGGCTGGCCGCACGCACTGCCGATGGACAACAAGCGCAGCGCCCGGGCAATGCCAGGTTTGTCTTCAATACCCTGGATAACCTGGCGGCGCCTGACACACTAAGCGCTATCAGCCCTCGCGCGAGCGACGCGCAACAGCCAGGGTTGCTGGACAAAATGCGCAACGAAGCTGCGCAGTCCTACCGGAAAAAAGCCAGCCTCCTGGAGCAACGCCTGGATCAGGCCGAAAAGGAATGGCAGACGCTGAACACGCCGTCATCAATGCTGGGGAGCCAGGCCCTCTCCTCCAACACGCTGCTGCAGGCGCTTAACAAAGAACGCCTGCGCCTGCGCATGGAGCTTCACACCCTGGAAAAGGAAGCCTACAAGGACGTCCGACAGTTGGAACACACCGTGGCACTGCTCACTATCATCCCTGTTCCGTTGATAGTGAGCCTGCTAGGGCTGGGGGTTCTCATGTCGCACCGTCGTCGCCAACATCCACCTGCCGCAGCATTCTATTGAGTGTCGCGGTCAGCGACGGGTAATCAAGCCCTGGCGTGCCACGCGGGTCAGGTGTCGGATGAACTCACCGGCATCTTCGGCGTTGGGCGCCTGGATCACCGCCAGGTCAAAGCTGTCCGTGGCAAAGCGCGCCAGGGACTCGCCGTCTTCGACAAACTGGATCAGGAAGGCCGAAGGACGACCAGTACGGCGGGGCCAGCCATCCAGGTACCGCAACAGCGTCGGCTGGTGCTTGCCGCCAAGGAGGATCTTAGGGTTGCGCTGAGTGAGGCCCGCAGTGATCGGGGCCAGGCGTACAAGAGGTCGTAGTGCATTCATCGTGTCGTGTCTCTGCCTCAAAAGTCTGCGGGCAGGTGAGAGGCAACACCGAACCAGCGCTTTAGCGGTATTTCGAAACCTGGAGCAGGCTTCTGTCGGGACTGCAACGAGTCCCTGTGGCGCCCCGCAATTAGCTGTTTAAATCGGCGCATGCAGCATCCTAGAGAAGCCGGTGGGGCGGTGTCAAGAATCCCGTACAACGAAAAAGGCCCGCACAGGGCGGGCCTTTAACACGTGTGCAGCAAGATCAATTGGCGATGGCGCGGTCGGCAGACAGCTTGCCAGCACCTTCGAACAGGACCGCCACAGTGCCGCCCAGCAGTGCCAGGGCGAACTCATAGCCGTTGTTGGCCATGAACAAACCGTTGCTGATATGCACCGAGAAAATCGCCACCAGCGAGACAATGGTCAAACCCAGCGCCGCTGGGCGTGCCAGCAAGCCAATGATCAGCGCCAGGCCAGCAAAGAATTCAGTGCCGCCCGACAACAGGGCCATCAGCGTACCCGGTGCCAGGCCGATGCTCTCCATCCACTGCGCCGTCCCCGCCAGGCCGCCACCGCCGAACCAGCCAAAGAGTTTTTGCGAACCGTGGGCGGCAAAAATGATGCCGACGAAAATCCGCAAGACAGTCAAGCCAAAGCCTGCACGGGTGGACAGAACGTTTTTGATCATTGGGCTCATGTAGATAATCCTTTTCGATGATGGGGTGGGTTGGCCGCTATATTAATCAGTTTAAAGAATGATAAAAGCCGAAAAAAGCGCTAATCAATATCGATAAATTAGATTATTTGCGTGAGGCGACCTTGGACGTCACCGGTTCCAGGGAGTCCCGTTCCCGATCAAAGGCCAAGTAGTACTTGTTCACGCTATTAACATAGCTGACGCCGCCCATTCCGACCTGCTCCATGGCGATGCGCTCCACCTGGAAGAACCACTGATTGGGGTTCAAACCCCGGCGCCTGGCCTCGGCGCGCATGCCCTGCACCCGTTCCGGGCCCATGTTGTAGGCGGCCAGGACGAACGCCATACGTTCGCGCTCGTTGAGCTTGGGGCTGGCGAAGAACTTGCGGCGAATCAGGGCCAGGTAGCGCGCCCCCGCCTGCACATTGCTGTCCAGGGTCTGGATATTGTTGACCCCTACCCGCTGGGCGGCCGAAGGGGTGATCTGCATCAGGCCCGTCGGCCCACTGCCACTTTTCGCGGCGGGGTTGAAGGACGACTCCTTGAAGGCCAGGGCCGCCAGGTTCAGCCAGTCCATGCCTTGTTCGCGGGCATGCTTTTGCAGGACCGGGCGCAGTTTTTCCAAGCGCTGACGATCAGCCCGCGCCAAGGGGTAGCGCACCTGATAGAGGCGCCGATAGATACGCTGGAAAGCTACATCCTGGTCTGACGGGGTCGTGTAGGTTTTCAGGAAGCGGTCGATGCTGGCCCGCAGCATCGACGCATCCTGGCGCACAAACCAGTACTCCTCGCCCGGCTCGCTGATCGCTACTTGCTTGTCGAAACGCAACTTGGGCAGGATCTTCGACCAGCGCTCGGCAATCGGGCGCTCGACAATGGTCAAGTGGAAGATCCCGGCCTGGACCATCTCCAGCACATCTTCCACCGCCAGGCTGGGGTCCACCCATTCCACCTTGACCGGCGGCAGCTTGCGCAGCGCCAGCTTCTGGTTGATCTGATTGACCGCCTCCCCCGCTGCGCTGCCCGTGGTCAGGGCCAGGGTGCGCCCGGAGAGTTGTTCCAACCGGGTAAACCGCCGCTCGCCCTTGAGACCCACCAGCCACAGCGGCACGTCACTGGCAATCGGGTCACTGCTGCTGATCTTGTGGGCAGCCGTCGCATCCAGTAGCTCACCGGGCGCCACCAGGTCGCCTTCGCCACGGGCCAACGCGCCCAACAACTGATCCTTGGCCTTGGGAATGATCTTGAGGTTGATTTCCTGGCCATCGCGGGCCCGGCCATTGAGGTAGTGCTCGAAGGCCCGCAGGCGATGGTACTCGACACCAATTGACTGGCCCTGGACTTCACCGGAACTGTTGCGACTCTGGTTGACCAGCACGCGCAACGTGCGGCTGCTGCGGATTTCGGCCAGGTCGCGGACCTTGCCCGGCTTGGTCACTTCCAGCGGCCCGTCCAGGCGCGCAACCGCCGCGTTGGGCAGCAGTAGCGTCAGGCATACCATGAGCAATGCCGAGGGTCGGATCATCCGCTCTCCGGAAAGAACAAGGCCCCATGCATCGCGAAAAACGCCACATTGGGGGACAGAAACAGAGCGCCAGAGGCGCAGACTTTGGGCGCAAGGGTGTCACAGCAGCAGGCCATCGGCCAACCACGGTGTTACTTGCGACGTTCAAAGACAGCGATAACTCGTTGTAGTTCTTGGCTTTTCTTATAAATCTACAGCTCTGATAGACTTTCCGGCCGCAGGCGGAGATAGCACCATGCAACTCATTGATATTGGCGTCAACCTGACCAACCCCAGTTTCGACGACAAACACCAGGCCGTGCTCGACCGCGCCTATGCCGCCGGCGTGGGCCAACTGGTCGTCACCGGCACCAGCGTGCCCGGCAGCGAACAAGCCCTGGACCTGTGCCAGCGCTGGGATCCAAGCGCCCGACGATTGTTCTGCACCGCAGGCATTCACCCCCATAGCGCCAGCGACTGGAACGCCGACAGTGCACGGCAACTGCGCGACCTGCTCAGCCAGGACCGGGTGCGGGCCGTGGGTGAATGCGGGCTGGACTTCAACCGTGATTTCTCACCCCGCCCCCAGCAGGAAAAAGTCCTCGAAGCCCACCTGGCATTGGCCGTCGAATTGCAGTTGCCGGTGTTTCTCCATGAACGGGACGCCAACCAGCGCCTGCTGGAGATCCTGCGCGACTACCGTGATCAACTGCCCGCCGCGGTGGTGCACTGCTTCACTGGCGAACAACGTGCGCTGTTCAGCTACCTCGATCTGGACCTGCATATCGGTATCACCGGCTGGATCTGTGACGAACGCCGTGGCACGCACCTGCACCCGCTGGTCCGGGAAATCCCCCGGGGCCGCCTGATGCTGGAAAGCGACGCGCCCTACCTCCTACCGCGCACCCTACGGCCCAAACCGAAGAACGGGCGCAATGAGCCAGCCTACCTGCCGGAGGTGTTGCGCGAAGTAGCCCTGCACCGCGAAGAAAGCCTGGAAGACCTGGCCCAACACAGCTCCGCCTGCGCCCGTGGGTTTTTCGGCCTGCCTGCGTTGGATTGACGCGGTGCATTGACCCATATCAACACCCATTTTCCGGATAGCGGCACAATAATGGCACCTTGCCAATACTGTTTCCGCTATCAGAGAAAACCTTCCATGGGTGCCTGGCTTAGCAATATCTCGCTGAAGTACAAATTCTGGGCCGTGAATGCGGTCGCTTTCATCACCACACTGCTGCTGGTGCTGTATGCCGTGCACCTTGAGCAACAGGCTCGCAGCCATGCCTCCCAAGCCTCGGCACAAGCCCAGGGCCGCTTGCTCGGCGCGTGGCCGGCCGGGCAACCGCTGCCCAAGGACGAGCACTGGCTGGTGTTCCAGCGGGGCCTGGCTCCCGAACTGGCAGACCAGGACCTGTCCGCCCTCAGCGAGGCCCAAGGCTGGGTCGAGTTAAACCCTATGCCGCTGTTCGGCGAAAACCCGTTGCTGGGCGCCGAAGTCATCTCCCGCGCCGACGGCCAGCAAATCGCCGTGCTGGCTTATGCGCCGAGCCTGAGCCAGGTGTTTACCGAACGCTTCACCAACTATGCAGTGGCGGTGCTGATCCTGATGCTGGCGATGCTTTGCGCCTCGCAACTGCTGATCCGCTTTTTGCTCGCCCAACTCAACACCTTGAAAGACGTGATGCTGCACGTCGAGAAAACCGGCGACCTCTCGGCCCGCGTGCCCCTGGCGTGCAAGGATGAGGTCGGGCAGATGGCCAGTGCCTTCAACGCCATGCAGGCCGGCTACCAGCGCGTGGTGAGCACCGTGGCGCGCACCGCCAAACTGCTCGACGACGGCGCCGCACGCCTGGCCAGCAGCATGAATGAGGTCCAGCACGGCATGCTCGGCCAGCAAAGCGAGACTGACCAGGCAGCCACCGCGATCAATGAAATGACCGCCACCGTGTACCACATTGCCCAGCACGCCGGCGCCACGCGGGACCTGTCCCAGACCGCCGACACCCTGGCCGGCAGCGGCCAGGAAGTAGTGACCCGGGTCCAGCGTTCGATTGCCGGGTTGTCCACCGGCGTACAACAAACCGCCGAGATGATCCAGAAGCTGGCCGAGGACAGTCAGAAGATCAATGGCGTGGTCGGGGTGATCCATAGCATCGCCGAACAGACCAACCTGCTGGCCCTCAACGCTGCCATCGAAGCCGCCCGCGCCGGGGAGATGGGCCGCGGCTTTGCCGTGGTGGCCGATGAAGTGCGCAACCTGGCCAAGCGCGTGCAAAGCTCCACCGATGAGATCACGCGCATGGTCTCGGCCCTGCAGGCCGGCACCCGGGATGCGGTGGACTTTATGCAGGAAAGCTCGTTCAAGGCCGATGACTGCGTGCAACAGGCCCAGGAAGCCGGCGCCTCACTCGCTGAAATCACCAGCGCCGTGGCGCAGATGCGCGAGAGCAACACACAGATTGCGGTCGCCGCCGAACAGCAGAGCCATGTAGCCGAAGAGATGAACCGCGCGGTGGTGAGCATCCGCGATGTCACGGAAAACACCGTGCAACAGACCGTGGACTCAGCGACCACCAGCAACGAACTGGCAACCCTGGCCGGAGAGTTGAGCAAGGCCATCGGCCAACTGAAGTTGTGAAGTTGGCTGCCGATCCGTCAGCGCACGCCGCTGACGGATCCCATCAAAACGCTATAACCCCCATAGCCAACCCCAATTCGCCGCCCCTGCCTGCCCAACCTAAACTCTGTTCATCGTGTTTCAACGGACAGAGGATTTTCAACATGGGCAAACGTCACCCCAATCTCCCGGCCTGGCAATGGCGCGTCTACCCGCAGAACCATCAGCACCCGACCAATCTGGTATTGCACCTGATTGCCGTGCCGCTGTTCATCGTCGGGTTTCTGCTGATTGTGTCCGGCGTGTTCAGCCTGAGCCTGGCCAGTTTTGCCATCGGTGTAGTCGGCGTACTCGCCGGCCTTGCCCTGCAGCGCCATGGCCATAGCCTGGAAGCCCAGGCCAGCGAGCCGTTCAGTGATCGTAAGGATGCGGTGCAGCGCCTGGTGGTCGAGCAGTTCGTGACCTTTCCGCGCTTTGTGCTCAGCGGTGGCTGGTGGCAAGCCTGGCGTCAGCGCCACCGCCACTGAAGCTGGCTCAGGCGAAGACCACCACGGTCTGACGGCTGATGGCGATCAACTGACCGTCAGGCCCCCACAACATCGCAGCGGCATGGCCGTAGCCATCGCGGGCATGCTCGATCTCGACGTGGTACTGGCACCAATCCAGGGTCGTCAACTGCGCCAGGGGCTGGAGGAATTCGATGGTCCAGGTCAAGGTGCTGCCCGCCGCCGGTCTCTTGAGATGCGGGAGCAAGGCCGGAGGCCAGGCATCCACCAGCGCGAGGATATGCGCTTCAGTCAAAGGCTCCTCCTTCACATCCCCCCGCAAACGCACCCAACCGCCCATCTCCCGGGATTTGTTACCGGTGAACGGCAAGCCGCCGACGCTCCAGCGCATCGCCAGATGGCGCATGAACTCAGGCGTCACCCCTTTGATATAGGGCAGCTCCTGGCATTCGTCCCAATGCTTGAAGGTTGGCGCGGGCAAGGCCGGCACGTCGATTTCCGAAGGCCGTGATGCGCCAAAGCTGGCCTGGGTCAGGGTCATCACTTCACCGCCCTGCACCACCCGCCCCAGCAACTGGCTGACCGCCTTGCCTTCGCGTAGCACTTGCACTTGATAGCTGGCAGATACGTCGGGCGCCACCGGCCCCACAAATGTCACGGCCAACGAGCGCAACGGGCGGTCTGCTGGTACCTGGGCGCGCAACGCTTCGTATTGCAAGGCGGCAACCAGGCCGCCAAACGTGGCGCGGCCCTGGGCCCATTGCGCCGGGATAGACACGTCCAACGGGTTATTACGGGCGGCGTCGAGCAAATCACTAAAGCGCATGGCGACCTCATATCAAGAAAATCGATGAGCGATCTTAACCAGCGCACCCGCCCGGCACAGCACTTATTCCGGCCAAATACCCAGACAGATAAGCCGCAGGCTCAGAAACAATCCGCCGCCAACTTGTCGAGTACCCGATCCGCCTTGCCTTCGGCCTGAGCCATGGTGCGCTGCCAAACCGCGACACAGGGCTGCAGATCTGCCTGGTGCTCGGCTTGCGCCAGCCATTGCCAGCAGTCGTGCCAATCCCCCAGCGCACCCTGGGCAGACTTGAGACGGGACACGGCCTTGGCCGGCACCTTGCCCAATTGCGGATAAGCTTCGGCCGCGTAGCGCACGCGCTTGATCAACAAGCGCAGGCGATGACGGTCGTGATCGGGATCGTGCAATGCCACCTCGAGCGCCTGCCATTGCTTGGCCAGGCGCTTTTCGATACGGATGCGCAGGCCCTTGAGCAGTTTTTGCTGCTGGGACGCGCGGATAAATCGGGGGAAGGCTTCCATGATGCGCAGTAGTTGCGCCAGTTCCGGGCTTTGCGCCACGTCTTTGTAGGTCTGCGGCTGCTGGCGCAGACGACGGGCCGCTGCGTCATGATAGCCGTGCTGCTGCAGATAGGCCGCCAGCACCTCACGGTCGCGCAGCGGCGTGGTCAATTGACCGACTGCGCTGGCGGCTGCTTCCAGTTGCTCGACGCCAGGCAGTCCGCGCAAGGGGCGCAACAGGCTGCGCAGACGCCGCACCGTGGTGCGCAGGTCGTGCAGCGCTTCGTCATCGGTAACCGCCGCCAAGCGCGCCTGACAACTCAACAATCCGACTTCCAGGCCTATGACCTGGGCGACTAACTGATCCACCAACGCCGACATGCTGCTTCCCCTGTTAAACAACGTCCATGCACCTGCGCAAAACAGGTGCCTGGAACCACCTTAACCACTCCCCCGGCATGTTGCGCTGACTCGGATCAACGCCCGGCGCGCGACTCACGGATATAGAAACGGGCTTTTTCCGCTTTACTGGCGCACCCTTCGAACGCTTCGAATTGTTGCTGGGTCTTGGCACCGGTCAACAACGACAGGGCCTTGGAATAGCTGACCGTCCCGGCGAAACCTTCAGCCTTGGCCAAATCCAGCTCGTGCCACGCGGCATCCAACTGGCTGCCACAGCTATCGCGATAGGCCGTTTTGCCGGCACAACCGGCCAGGGCCAACACAATCACAGGCAAACACATCCAGGCTTTCATCAATGACACCTCAAGAAAAGAAAACAGTCGTGGGATGTAGACGTTGCCTACATCGAAAAGTGCCTTATCACACAGCCTGAAATGCCCAGCGCCGATAGCCAAAGCATACCCGAGCAAATAGCTCGACTTACGAAATTTATCGCTCTGGTCAGCAAGGATTGAAGCCACCCCCTGCTTGGGTGCATTGTGGACAGCTGTTTTGCGAAGGATCCGATTATGAAAAAACGCGTTGCATTGGTCCTTGGCTCCGGTGGAGCGAGGGGTTACGCCCATATCGGGGTGATCGAAGAGATCGAAAAACGCGGCTATGAAATCGCCTGTATCGCTGGCTGTTCCATGGGCGCGGTGGTGGGTGGGATCTATGCGGCAGGCAAGCTGCAGGACTACCGGAACTGGATCGAAAGCCTGGATTATCTGGACGTTCTGCGCCTGGTGGATGTGAGTTTTCGCCTAGGCGCGATACGCGGCGAAAAGGTCTTCGGGCAGATCCGCAAGATCGTCGGCGAGATCAATATCGAAGACCTGCGCATTCCTTACACCGCGGTCGCCACCGACCTGACCAACCAACAGGAAATCTGGTTCCAGGAAGGCTGCCTGCACCAGGCCATGCGCGCCTCGGCGGCGATTCCCAGCCTGTTTACCCCGGTGATGCAGGGCAACCGCATGCTGGTGGACGGCGGCCTGCTCAACCCGCTGCCAATTGTCCCGGTGGTGTCGAGCCATTGCGACTTGATCATTGCGGTCAACCTGAACTCCACCAACCAGAAGCATTACAAACTGCCGGTGATCCAGCGCCCACCAGCATTCAAAAGCCGCTTCGACAACCTGGTGCGTTCGCTGGGCTCGCACCTGCCGTTTCGGCGCAAGCAGGCCGAGCAACTGCTGTTGCTGGAACAGGAAGCGCTGCAGGCGCAAGCCGCCGATATCAACCCCTGGCTCGAAGGCGCCGAGCCCGAAGCCCAGCAACCGGCCGCCGCCCCAGAGTCCGCCGGTGCGCCGAAATCCGCTACCGGTTCGTTCATCATCGACAACGTGGGGCCGGCGTCGCTGCTGGATTTGATCAACCAGAGTTTCGAGGTGATGCAGACGTCATTGGCCCAGTACAAGATCGCGGGCTACCCGCCGGATGTGCTGATCAACGTGCCCAAGCGCGTGTGCCGGTTTTTCGAGTTCTACAAGGCGCCGGAATTGATCGCCCTGGGGCGCGAGATTGCCAGTGATACGTTGGATCGGTATGAGAGTGAGCAGGGTTGAGATCTTTGCTGGGGCTTGGGGCCCTATCGCGGGCAAGCCCGCTCCCACATTTAGATTTGTGAATGCATTCAAAAGGTGGGAGCGGGCTTGCCCGCGATGAGCATCGGTATCTACACAACTTTGCCGCAACACCTAAATCCAGGCAGATAGCGCAGTTGTGGCGAGCGGGCTTGCCCCGCGCTGGGCTGCGAAGCAGCCCCAAAACCAGCCGCTGCGGTGTATCTGGTACAACGCATTCGGCTTATTGGGGCTGCTTCGCAGCCCAGCGCGGGCGATGCGGCGTTCCGACAAGCCCGCTCGCCACAATCCCTCAGCCCTCAGCCCTCAGACCTCAGCCCCCAACAACCGATACCCCACCCCCGCCTCGGTCACGATAAAGCGCGGCTGGGTCGGGTCATCCGCCAGTTTCTGGCGCAAGTGCCCCACCACAATACGCAGGTAGTGGCTGTCTTCGGTATGGGTCGGGCCCCAGATATCCTTGAGCAACTGCTGCTGGGTAATCACCCGGCCGGGATAGCGCGCCAGTTGCGCCAGCACCGCGTATTCCTTGCGGGTCAGGGCCACGTCGACACCGTCCAGCAACACCCGCCGATAGGCCAGGTCCACCGTCAGCGGGCCAAACTGCAGCGCCGCCTGTTGGGCTTCTCCAGCAGGCGCCTGGCGTAACAACGCACGGACCCGGGCCAGGAACTCCTGGATGCCAAATGGCTTAGTCACGTAGTCGTTGGCGCCACCGTCCAGCGCTTGGACCTTCTGCCCTTCACTGGCACGAACCGACAACACCAGCACCGGGGCCGCCGACCATTCGCGCAACTCGCGCAGTACTTGTTGGCCGTCCATGTCCGGCAAGCCCAGGTCCAGCACCAGCAGGTCCGGCTTGCTCAAGGCCGCCTGGGCCAGCCCTTCGGCGCCGGTCCCGGCCTCAATTACCTTGTAGCCCTGGGAGGCCAGGCTGATGCGCAAGAACTTGCGGATCTGCGGCTCGTCATCAATGACCAAAATCGTCGCAGTCTGGCTCATGGTGTTCCGTCACAATCGCTGAAAAAAATTAAGAGTAGCGCACCTGATATCACGCTTCACTGTCCAGGCTCGGCTGGGTCTGCAATGGCAGGAACAACGTGATGCAAGTACCCCGCCCGTCGATGCCCTCGGCCACGCTGATATGCCCGCCGTGGGCACCAACCATGCCCTGGCAGATTGCCAAACCTAGCCCGGTGCCCTGCCCGCCACGGTCGCCGCGGGCGGCGGTGTAGAACATATCGAAAATCTTCGCCCGCTCCTCTTCGGGAATCCCCGGGCCTTCGTCACTGACCGAGAAAAACAACGCCTGCTGCGCCACACCGGCACGCAGTTGCAGACGACCATGGGGCGGTGAAAAACGCGCGGCGTTTTCCAGCACATTGACCAGGGCCTGCTCGATCAAGGCGGCATGCACATAAAGCAGCGGCAACTCGGGCGGCACATCGGTACTGACCTGCAACGGCGCCAATACCGCACGCAAACGGCCGAGGGAGCTGCCGACGATATCGGCGGGCGATACCCAGTCCCGCGCCAGCTTCAGCGCACCATGGCCCAGGCGGGTCATGTCCAGCAGGTTTTGGATATAGCGGTCCAGGCGCTCGGCTTCGTCGCGGGTGCCTTCGAGCAGCTCACGGCGATCTTCCAGGGGAATCGCTTCGCCCAGGGCCAGCAGGCTGTCGATGCTGCCGCGCATGGAGGTCAGCGGCGTGCGCAGGTCATGGGAGACCGAAGCGAGCAAGGCACTGCGCAGTTGCTCGGTTTCGCCATGCAAACGGGCTGCCTCCAGGTTCTGCGCCAACTGGGCACGGGCCAGCGCCTGGGCCAACGGCTGGCTCAAGGCCGTGAGCAGGCGCCGACGTTGACCGCTGAGTTCCAGGCCAGGCTTGGGGCTGACGCCGAGCAAACCCAATGGACCATTTTCAGCGGACAACGGCCACCACCACCAACGCCCAAACGGCAAGGTTCCGGTGCCCATGCCCGCCGGCTGGTCGTGTTGCCAGGCCCAGTCGGCGGCGGCACGTTCGGCCTCGGTGAAGGTGATCGGCCCACCGGTCTCGACCTTCCACTCACTGGGCCCGTCGCGATTGACCAGGCACAGCTGCAAATCGCTCCAGCCCTGCAGATGATGGGCCGCAGCGCTAATCACCGCCTGGCGGTCGGTGGCGGCGGTGAGTTTGCGCGACAGGTCGAGCAGCTCGCTGGTTTCTTCCTGGGTGTCACGCAGAGCCTGCAGTTGCCGGCGCTGGCGAGCAGCCAGGTTGCCGGTCAGCGCCGCCATCAGCAGGAAAAACAACAGCGTCAGCACATCTTCTTCACGCTGGATGGCGAAGGAAAAATTCGGCGGAATAAACAAAAAGTCATAGGTCATGAACGACAGCGCCGCACAGGCCAGTGCCGGGCCCAGGCTGCTGCGAACCGCCACCAGCAGCACCGCCGCAAGGAACACCAGGGAGATGTTGGGCAGCGGCAGGATACTCGACACACCCCACGCCAATGCACTGGCCAGCACGGTTGCCAGCAGCGCCAGGGCGTAGTCGAACCACACCAGGCCCCGCACCTCGGGCAAGCGAGGCGGCACCGGCGTTTCATCGCTGTCGAGCACGTTGATTTCCAGGCCTCGGGCATTGCGCAACAAGCGCGCCGCCAAGCCGCCGCCGAACAGTCGACGCCGCCAGCGCGGGCGCGACTGCCCCACCAACACCAGGCTGGCACGGCGTTCGGCCGCGTGCTGGATCAGGGTCTTGGCCACTTCGCCGGCACGCAGCAACACCACTTCGCCGCCCAGGCGCTCAGCCAGTTGCTGGGCGTTTTGCAGGCGCAGCCGCGACTGCTCGTCACGTACCCGACCGTTGTCCACATGCACCAGGCTCCAAGGCAAATGCCGACGCTGGGCCACACGGCTGGCGTGGCGCACCAGGCGCTCGGCCTCGGCATCGCCATCCACCCCCACCAACAGACGACCGCGCACCGTCGGCGCGGCCTGGCCCAGTTGCCGGTAGCCCTGGGCCAGATCGTCATCGACGTGGGCGGCGGCGGTCTGCATTGCCAACTCGCGCAGGGCCATGAGGTTGGTCTGGGTAAAGAATGCATCGATGGCGGCGCGCGCCTGTTCCGGCACGTAGACCTTGCCGTCGCGCAGGCGCTCCAGCAACTCGCGGGATGGCAGGTCGATCAGCAGCAGCTCATCGGCTTCCTGCAACACCCAGTCCGGCAGGGTTTCGCGCACTTGCACACCGGTGATGCCGCGCACCTGATCGTTGAGGCTTTCCAGGTGCTGGACGTTGACCGTCGTGAACACGTTGATGCCGGCGGAGAGCAGTTCCTGGATGTCCTGCCAGCGCTTTTCATGGCGGCTGCCCGGGGCGTTGCTGTGGGCCAGTTCGTCTACCAGCACCAGCCTGGGTTTGCTGGCGAGCAAGCCGTCGAGGTCCATCTCTTCGAGCATTACCCCACGGTATTCAGAGCGCAGCAGCGGTTGCTGGGGCAGGCCACTGAGCAAGGCCTCGGTCTCGGCGCGACCATGGGTCTCGACCACCCCAGCCACCACTTTGACGCCCTGGCGCAGTTGGGTGTGGGCCGCCTGGAGCATGGCGTAGGTCTTGCCCACGCCCGGCGCGGCACCAAGAAATACTTTGAGCCGGCCACGGCCGTGCTTGGGTAGGTCGGCTAGGAGGGCATCGGCGCGGCCGGAGTCACTCATGGGAACAGGTCTCTCAAGGTCAATAGAGCCACTGTAGGAGCGAGCTTGCTCGCGAAGCACTCAAGTACACCGCGCTCATCCTGGATAAGCGCGGCGCCCTCAGGTTTTTCGCGAGCAAGCTCGCTCCTACAGGGAGTTACAGCTTTTCCAGCGCCATGTTCAGCGCCAGTACATTCACCACCGGCGGCCCCACCAGCGGCTGCTCGATATGCTCGTCCATCAAACGCTCCAGGGTCGCCACCGGTAGCTGGCGTGCCGCCGCTACCCGCGCCAGTTGATAGGCAATTGCCTGCGGTGGCAAGTGCGGATCAAGACCACTGCCGGAGGTCGTCAACAGCGCCAGAGGCACGGGCCCTTGGCCTGGCACCTGGATTTTGCCAGCGTCGTCAAACACCCGCGTCGCCAGCGCCGGGTTGCTTGGGCCCAGGTTGCTGGCACTGCTGGAGACGGTGGCGAACGCACCTGCCGACGGCCGCGAGTGGAACCAGCGCTCGCCGGTAAATTCCTGGGCAATCAGGCTTGAACCCCGCACCTTGCCTTCAGCATCGCGTACCAGGCTGCCATTGGCCTGATCGGGAAAGGCCACCTGGGCGACGCCGGTCACTACCAGCGGATAGGCCACGCCAGTGATCAGGGTCATCAATACCAACAGGCTTATGGCCGGACGGATCATGTTGGACATTTCAGCTTCCTCAATTCAATCGTGACCTTGCAGGAGCCGGCTCCTGCAAGGGTTGGGTCAGACCAGATGCAGCGCAGTCAGCAGCATGTCGATCGCCTTGATCCCGGCGAACGGCACCAGAAGCCCGCCCACGCCATAGATCAGCAGGTTGCGCCGCAGCAACGCCGCCGCACTCGCCGCCTGCACCCGCACACCGCGCAGCGCCAAAGGAATGAGCACCACGATGATCAGCGCGTTGAACACAATGGCCGACAGAATCGCGCTCTGCGGACTGCTCAGGTGCATCACGTTGAGTACGCCCAGTTGCGGGTAGATCGAGGCGAACAGTGCCGGCAGGATCGCGAAGTACTTGGCCACGTCGTTGGCGATGGAAAAGGTCGTCAGCGCGCCCCGGGTCACCAGCAATTCCTTGCCGATCTGCACCACGTCCAGCAGCTTGGTCGGATCGCTGTCGAGGTCGACCATGTTCGCCGCCTCGCGGGCCGCCTGGGTCCCGTCATTCATCGCCATGCCCACGTCCGCCTGGGCCAGGGCCGGGGCGTCGTTGGCACCGTCGCCACACATGGCCACCAGGCGCCCGTCGTTCTGCTCATGGCGGATGCGCGCCAGTTTCTTCTCTGGCGTGGCCTCTGCCAGCACATCATCCACACCGGCTTCGGCGGCAATGGCGGCGGCGGTCAAGGGGTTGTCGCCGGTCACCATCACCGTGCGGATCCCCAGCTTGCGCAGCTCGGCAAAGCGTTCGCGAATACCGGGCTTGACCACGTCCTTGAGGTGGATCGCCCCCAGCAATTTGCCATCGGCACATACCAGCAACGGGGTGCCGCCACTCTGGGCGATCTTGTCGATTTCCCGGGACAGCGCCGGCAACAGGTCCTGGCGTTGCAGACCGATAAACGCCAGCAGCGAATCAACAGCGCCTTTACGGTAGACGCGGCCTTGATAGTCCACACCGGACAAGCGCGTTTCGGCACTGAACGGCACGCCCGTCAGCTCTTGTACCGAGGGCTCGGTGTACGGATGCAGGGCACGCAGGTATTCGACGATGGATTTGCCTTCCGCCGTATCGTCTGCCAGCGAGGCCAGCAGCGCGCCTTCGGCCAACTCCTTGCCGTTGACGCCGGGCGCGGCATAGATGCCAGCGCAGCGGCGGTTACCGAAGGTGATGGTGCCGGTCTTGTCCAGCAACAGCACGTGCACGTCCCCCGCCGCTTCCACGGCGCGCCCGGACTTGGCGATCACATTGAGGCGCACCAGGCGATCCATGCCGGCGATGCCGATGGCCGATAGCAGGCCACCGATGGTGGTGGGAATCAGCGTGACCAGCAGCGCCACCAGGAACACCAAGGGCAGGCTGCCATTGGCGAAATGGGCGAACGGCTGCAAGGTCACGACCACCAGCAGGAAGATCAGGGTCAAGCCGATCAGTAGGATGTCCAACGCCACTTCGTTGGGGGTTTTCTGGCGCTTGGCGCCTTCGACCAGAGCGATCATGCGGTCCAGGGTCGACTCGCCGGGGTTGGCGGTGATGCGAATCACCAGCCAGTCCGAGACCAACCGGGTATTGCCGGTGACCGCCGAGCGATCGCCGCCGGATTCGCGGATGACCGGCGCGGACTCACCGGTGATCGCCGCTTCGTTGACCGCCGCGATACCTTCGATGACTTCGCCGTCACCGGGGATCATTTCCCCGGCCGCTACCCGCACCACATCGCCTTTGCGCAGGCTGGTGGCAGGCACCACCTTGAAGCTGCCATCGGCCTCCTGGCGCCGCGCACTCAAGCCCTCACTGCCGGCCTTGAGGCTATCGGCGCGGGCCTTGCCACGGCCCTCGGCCAGGGCTTCGGCGAAGTTGGCGAACAGCACGGTGAACCACAGCCACAGGGCAATCTGCACCGCGACAAAGGTCGGCACGCTGCTGTCCGGCACCAGGCACAGCACGGTGGTGAGGATTGCGGTCAGCTCGACCACCAGCATCACCGGCGAACGCTTCAACTGGCGCGGGTCCAGTTTGACGAACGCCTGGACCAGTGCGGGGCGCCACAGGGCCGAGATCGCGGTCTTGGCCGACTCCTGGGTCTTGGCCGGAGCGGCATTGTTTACAGGCATATTCATGTTCATACCCCTTAGAAGCCCATGCTCAGGTGTTCAGCGATAGGGCCCAGTGCCAGCGTCGGCAGGAAGGTCAGGCCACCCACCAGCAAAATGGTCACGGTCAGCAACGTCACAAACAACGGGCCGTGGGTCGGGAAGCTGTTCTGGCCAATCGGTGCGCTTTTCTTCATCGCCAGGCTGCCGGCCAGGGCCAACACTGGGAGGATGTAGCCAAAGCGGCCGAGCAACATGCCCAAGCCCAGCATCAAGTTGTGAAACGGGGTATTGGCACCCAGGCCACCAAAGGCCGAACCGTTGTTGGCACTGGCCGAGGTGTAGGCATAAAGCAATTGGCTGAAGCCGTGGGGGCCGGGGTTGCTGATGGTTGCGGCGGTGGCCGGCACGCTGGCGGCAATCGCGCCAAGTACCAGTACGCCCACGGGCATCACCAACAGGGTCACCACCAGCAGCTGCACTTCCCGGGCCTGGAGTTTCTTGCCGAGGTATTCCGGGGTACGGCCAATCATCAAGCCGGCAAGGAACACTGCAATCAGCACGTTGAGCAGCATCCCGTACATGCCGGCGCCGACACCGCCGAAGATCACTTCGCCGACCATCATATTGACCAGCGCCACCATCCCGCTCAGGGGGTTGAGGCTGTCCTGCATGCCGTTGACCGAACCGTTGGACGCCGCCGTGGTGGTCACCGACCACAGCACCGTGCCGGTGGTGCCGAAGCGCGCTTCCTTACCTTCCAGCGGCGCAGTCTGCTCCACGGCCGGATTGTTCAGGGTCGGGTTGGGTTGGTACTCGGACCACAGCGACACCGAACCGCCAATCAGGAACAGCGCGAGCATGCAGCCGAGAATCGCCCGGCTCTGACGCAGGTCCTTGACGTAGTGGCCAAAGGTAAACACCAGCGCCACCGGGATCATGATGATCGCCGCCACTTCAAACAGATTGGCCCAGGCGGTCGGGTCTTCGAATGGGTGCGCCGAGTTGACGCCAAAGAAGCCGCCGCCGTTGGTCCCCAGTTGTTTGATCGCAATCTGGCTGGCGGCCGGGCCGAGCGGGATCACTTGGTCGACACCCTGTAGGGTCAGCGCATCAACGTAGTGGGCGAAGGTTTGCGGCACGCCCTGCCAGACCAGGAACAACGCCAGCACCAGGCATAATGGCAGCAGGCCATAGAGGGTGGCGCGGGTCATGTCCACCCAGAAATTACCCAGGGTGCTGGCGGATTTGCGACCAATCCCACGGCAAAGGGCGACAAGGACGGCAAGGCCCGTGGCCGCACTGACAAAGTTCTGCACGGTCAGGCCAGCCATCTGGCTCAGGTAGCTGAGAGTCGCCTCACCGCTGTAGGACTGCCAGTTGGTGTTGGTCATGAAACTGACTGCGGTGTTGAACGCCTGCGTCCACTCCTGACCGGGTAATTGCTGCGGATTGAGCGGCAAGTAGTCCTGGAACAACAGGATCGCGAACAGCAACAAAAAGCCAGCCAGGTTGAACGCCAGCAGCGCCAGGGTGTATTTCTGCCAACTCTGCTCTTGTTGCGCATCGACCCCGGCCACGCGATAACACACGCGCTCCACCGGCCCGAGCACCGGCGTTAGCCAGGTGCGCTGCCCTTCCATCACCTTGTAGTAGAAGCGCCCCAGAAATGGCGCCGGAACCAGCACCAAGACGAAGAAGGCGATGATCAGCCAATAATCATAACTTTGCATAGCCGCTCCTAGCCCCGATCCGCGCGCAACAGCGCAACCAGCAGATAAATGAACAGCGCCACGGCCAATAGCAGTGACACCCCATCCAGAACACTCATGGAAGTTTCTCCGTCATACGGCGACTGCCGCGTATGGAGGCATTGTCCGCAGGAGGGGTGTAAAGGAGCGAGGGCGAGGGGGTGGAGGGGGCGTAAAGATGGCGTAAAGAGTGGGGTCGCGGGAACGCTATGGCGCCTGATAGGGCCTCATCGCGAGCAAGTCCGCTTCCACGTTTGACCTCGTTTATCCTGTGTGAATGCGGTCGAATGTGGGAGCGGCGGTGCGACGATTCGACTTGCTCGCGAAAGCGTCAGCATAGCCACCGCCGCCCTACCCTGGTGCACGAAATAACGGTCTCAAGCAACAGACTATCTCCCGCACGACAGTTCCAGCCCTTTACGACACCCTTTTCCAAGCTGGCATGGCCGCTGCAACGTCCTGAAACATTCCAAACCGTTCAGGAAGCAGCGCAATGAACACACAACTCAAGCCCACCTTGGGCACCTTGCACCTGTGGGGCATCGCCGTCGGGCTGGTGATCTCCGGCGAGTACTTTGGCTGGAGCTATGGTTGGGGCGTGGCCGGGACGCTGGGCTTCCTAGTGACGTCATTGATGGTCGCCGCCATGTACACCTGTTTCATCTTCAGCTTCACCGAACTGACCACCGCGATTCCCCACGCAGGCGGGCCGTTTGCCTACAGCCGTCGGGCCTTCGGCGAGAAAGGTGGGTTGATCGCCGGGTTGGCCACCTTGATCGAATTCGTCTTCGCGCCGCCGGCGATTGCCCTGGCCATTGGTGCCTACCTGAATGTGCAGTTCCCGGCACTCGACCCTAAACACGCGGCGGTCGGGGCCTACTTCGTGTTCATGGGTTTGAATATTCTCGGGGTGAAACTGGCCGCGACCTTCGAGCTGGTGGTGTGCGTGTTGGCCGTGGCCGAGTTGCTGGTATTCATGGGCGTGGTCGCGCCGGCGTTCAGCTTCAGCAACTTCGCCCTCAACGGCTGGGCAGGCTCCGATACCTTTGGCGCGCCGGCGATTGCCGGAATCTTTGCCGCAATCCCCTTCGCCATCTGGTTCTTCCTCGCCATCGAAGGCGCCGCCATGGCCGCCGAAGAAGCCAAGGACCCCAAGCGCACGATCCCCAAGGCTTACATCAGCGGCATCCTGACCCTGGTGTTTTTGGCCATGGGCGTGATGTTCTTTGCTGGCGGCGTGGGCGATTGGCGCACCTTGTCGAACATCAACGACCCATTGCCCCAAGCGATGAAGACCGTGGTGGGCGAAAGCTCCGGCTGGCTGCATATGCTGGTGTGGATTGGCCTGTTTGGCCTGGTGGCCAGCTTCCACGGCATCATCCTCGGCTACTCGCGCCAGTTCTTCGCCCTGGCCCGCGCCGGCTACCTGCCCTCCTCACTCGCCAAGCTGTCACGTTTCCAGACACCCCACCGGGCAATCCTTGCCGGCGGCGTGGTGGGCATCGCCGCGATCTACAGCGACGGCCTGATCAACCTCGGCGGCATGACCCTTACCGCGGCGATGATCACCATGGCCGTGTTCGGCGCCATCGTCATGTACATCATGAGCATGCTCAGCCTGTTCAAGCTGCGTAGGAGCGAACCGCTGCTGGAACGCACTTTCCGCGCACCGGGCTACCCCATCGTGCCGGCGATCGCCCTGATCCTGGCGTTGGTCTGCCTGGTCGCCATGGCATGGTTCAACACCCTGATCGGCCTGATCTTCCTTGGATTCATGGCCGCAGGCTTCATCTACTTCCAACTGACCGCCCAAGACCGCGCCGACGCACCGGCCGATGCAATGTTGACCGGGCTCTAAACCAGCGAGGCAGAACGGGCCTACAATGGAACGACTGACGAAAGCCGTCACTCAAAGCTGATAGTGCCGTGGGGAATCTTCCCCATGGCAGTCAGCCTCAAGGAGAGCCCTATGCCCTGGTATGCCTGGTTGATCATGGTGGTCGCCATCGGTTCGATCGTTGGTGGCTTGATGATGCTGCGTGACAGCGCCAACAAAGTGGAACTGACCGACGAACAACGCAAACGCGTCGCCGAGCGCAATGCTCAGGCCGACGCCAAGGATGCGCAGGATCGCTGAAACAAACGCCCCGTGCTGACCGATACCGGCAGCACGCCAGGCGAACCGATTCAGATTAGTGCAAATTTGTAATCGCACCGAGAAACGCCGCCAAACCTTGGTTAATATGGCCTGATGTTTCAGAGGGCCCTCTTATGCGCTACTCGCAAAATCACAAAGCTCAAACCCACCAGCGCATCATTAAAGAGGCGTCGGTGCGGTTTCGTCGCGACGGCATCGGCGCCACCGGGCTGCAGCCCCTGATGAAAGCCCTGAACCTGACTCATGGCGGGTTCTACGCCCACTTCAAATCCAAAGACGAACTGGTGGAAAAAGCCCTGCAAGCGGCCTCCGCCGAGCTGGATGCCCATTGTGCAGCGCTCTTCAGCCAAGAGCGGCCGCTGGAAGCATTCATCGACAGTTACTTGTCCGAGTGGCACCACACTTCCCCCGACCAAGGCTGCCCGTTGCCCACCATGTCCTCGGAACTGGGGCAACGCGGCCAACAAAGCCCCACCACCGATACAGTCCTCGACGCCCGACTCAAACAAATCGAAACCGCATTGGGCAGCCCCAGTGCCGACGAACAAAGTCTGGTGATCATGTCGACACTGGTAGGCGCATTGGTGCTGGCGCGTAGTGTCGAAAACCCACAACTGGCGACACGCATTCTCGACGTCGTGCGGGAAAGCCTGAAAACCGGGGTCAATACAGCCACTGCAGATATAAAAAAGGCCGGTCAATGACCGGCCTCCTGCCTTGATTACTTAACCTCCAGCCTGTCGCGATTCTTCTCCAGCAGCGACTTGCCAATCCCCTTCACCTCCAACAACTCATCCACCGCAGTGAACGATCCATTGGACTCGCGATAAGCGATGATCGCCTTGGCCTTGGCGGCGCCAATACCGAACAGATCGCGGCGCAGGGTTTCAGCGTCTGCTGCGTTGAGGTTGACTTTTGGGGCCGACTTTTCGCTTTTGTCTACCTGAGCCGCTACCGGCACTGGCGCTTCGGGCTTGGCCGACGGGGCGGCCATGGCCGTGACGGACAGGCTGGTGAGAACGGCAAAAAGCAGGGAGGAAAAAACGGATTTACGCATTAGAGACGCTCCATGACATCAGTGGGAAAAGCAGCTTTCCGAAGCTGCTTTTCAAACTTAGGTGATGTGGGGGGATAGTCAAAAATGGGTGAGTTACAGGGTGTTAACTCAAGGTTCCAGACGACGTTGCTGGTAGATCCAATCAACGATCTCACCGTCTGGGGCATAACCGCTGACGGTATCGCGCAAGAGCTGGCGGACGCGGTTGTAGTCGTCCGCTTCCACTGCCGCGAGCAATTGAGTCAGCTTGTCCTTGAGTACATCCCATGGCAGGTGATCTTCGTTGGCACTCATGATCATCGGGTGCTGGGTCGCGACAACATTGTCACCGATGAGCAACTCTTCGTAGAGCTTCTCGCCAGGGCGCAAGCCGGAAAACTCGATGGCAATGTCGCCGTGGGGATTTTTGTCGGAGCGTACGCTAAGGCCGGACAAGTGGATCATTTTCTCGGCCAGTTCAACGATCTTCACCGGTTCGCCCATGTCCAGCACAAACACATCACCGCCCTGCCCCATGGAACCGGCCTGAATGACCAACTGCGCGGCCTCGGGGATGGTCATGAAGTAGCGCGTGATTTTCGGGTGGGTCACGGTCAGAGGCCCGCCGGACTTGATTTGCTTGTGAAACAGCGGAATCACCGAGCCAGAGGAACCCAACACATTACCGAAACGCACCATGGTGAAACGGGTTTTGTTGACACGGGAAATATTGGCATTATCACCGAACAATACCGGCGCCAGTTCACGACTCAGGGCTTGCAACGTCAGCTCGGCCAGACGCTTGGTGCTGCCCATGACATTGGTGGGACGCACAGCTTTGTCCGTGGAAATCAGGACAAAGTTGGCAACGCCCGACTGCAGTGCAGCTTGAGCCGTGTTCAGGGTGCCGATCACATTGTTTAACACGCCTTCGGCAATATTGTGCTCGACCATCGGGACATGCTTGTAGGCAGCAGCGTGGTAGACGGTATCTACATGCCAGGTTCTCATCACATCCAGCAACTTGGACTGATTACGCACCGAGCCCAGAATAGGTAGTAACTTGACTGGTAGCGATTCGCGAACGATCCGTTGCTCAAGCTCCGAGAGGATGCTGTAAAGGTTGAACTCGCTGTGCTCGAACAACAGCAGTGTCGTGGGGCGCAGAGACAGAATCTGCCGGCATAACTCAGAACCGATGGAGCCACCAGCCCCCGTCACCAGGACATTCTGACCCTTAACGCAGTGCTCCAGGAGTTCGCCCTGAGCAGGTACGGTATCACGGCCCAAGAGGTCGGCGATGTCGACTTCCTGAATGTCATCGACCTTGACTCGACCGCTGGCCAGATCCATAAAGCCAGGAACACTTCGTACATGGAGGGGGAAGCCTTCGAGGAACCCAAGAATTTCACGACGCCGGCCACGATTGGATGAGGGAATCGCGAGCAGGATCTCTTGAGCGCCGGTGGCGTCGATCATACGTTGGATATGTTTAGGTTTGTATACTTGTAGTCCGGAGATGACCCGCTCGGTAATACTGGCATCGTCGTCGATAAAGGCAACTGGGCGCATCGCGCGGCCCATGCGCAAGGCCGCCACCAATTGGTTGCCTGCTGCTCCCGCACCATAGATGGCAACACGCGGCAGACCGTCTTCACGACTGGTAAACGGCATGTGCTGCGATGCGGAGAACCAGTCTCCCAGAAAGTATTGGCGCATGGCTAAACGTAGCCCACCCACCATGATCAGGCTGAGCCACCAGTAGTTGAAAATAATGGAGCGTGGGACGACATTCTGGTGGTTACTGTACCAGTAAACGACAACGCCCAAAATCAAGGAGGACAAGCTGACTGCCTTGATGATTGCGATTAGTGCATCGTTACCAAAATATCGCATCACTGCGCGATACATGCCAAAGCGGACAAACAAAGGGATAGCGACCACAGGCGCGGCGATAAACAGCCAGAGATGCTCCAGAAACGGATTGACCATCTCATCAATCCCAAGCCGTACGATGAACGCAAGCCATAGCGCCGCCCAAACGACCAACACATCAGTAGCCACCTGAATCAGTCGTTTTTTGCGGCGCGGCAACCCCACCAGGAACGCCCGTAATGTTTCCATAACCCCTTCGCCCACCTCAGACCGCTCCTATAGATTATTACTGCGTACCCATTCTACGTTTATCGACATATTCTGACCTATAAATCGTCACCTGTTACTGGTAGTCGCAGAAGCGCTGCTTTCCAACTCACCAGCATGAAACTTGAGCGCCAGCGCAATAAGGGGTATGTAGGCGATAACCACGCCCAATGCGCCGTCCAGCCCTAGCAAGACCACGCACATCGCAATCGGTAGTAACCAAAACAGGTTAAGAGCTGCAACCGCCAGTGTCACCGGCAAATGCTTGCCACAACGCCTGGAGGCAAATTGATAAGCGTGACTACGATGGGCCTCATAAACTTTGTCTCCGCGCACCAACCGGCGGATCAGTGTGAAGGTGGCGTCCACGATGAATACACCCAACAGAATCAGCCACGCCCATAACAACTGTGAGGAAGCCCACGCCGCCTGGATAGAAAGAACACCTAAGATCATCCCCAAAAAACCGCTGCCTGCATCCCCCATGAAAATTCGAGCAGGCGGGAAGTTCCAGAACAGAAACCCAGCGACAGCCATCGCCAGCAAGAGCGGAAGTAAAACCAAGTCTTCAAGACCATTCAACCAGTAGAGAAGGCAAATACCCAGGCACACACAGATAGCCTCAACGCTGGCAATGCCGTCAATACCATCCATGAAGTTGTACAAATTGAGCATCCATACAAGATAAAAAGCGGCGAGAACACCACCCGCCCACCCCAGGTCCACGCTCATGCCAAAGAGCGTTATTGCTGGTAGCCCGCCCAACCAGAACAGCGCCCAGGCCGCAGCGGCAAAGTGACCCAGCAAGCGCCAACGAGCGGCAATATGACCGTGGTCATCCATGAAACCTATAATCGCGATCAACGCGCCCGAACCACCCGCGGCTATCAAGACATCAGACGACACTGCGTGTGTCCAGCCCAAAAACGGTAAAGCCAAAGTGAAAGCAGCCACAATAGCTACGCCTCCACCACGCGGGGTTGGCACGGAATGAGAGCTGCGGGCGTTTGGAATATCAATAATGCTGCGAACAAGCGCATAACGTCGCAGCGCCGCAGTCAACGCAAACGACAAAACAGCAACGACAGGAATCAACCACCAATAAATCATTGTTTTTTATGTTCCATATAATGCGCCGCGGCTACTTTTAATGCGTTATCCACGGAAACCGGGGGCGTCCATTGTAATAAGGATCGTGTTTTGCTGATATCAACCTGCAAAGAACCGCAAAGTCGCTGAGACAATGACTTTTTACCGAGCAGGTTTGCAGTTGTGCTGAGTATCCAACTGGGGACCGGTAACAACCGCGCCGATTTATCCAGCGCCAGGGCCATCCTGCGCAACAACTGGGTGGTTGAAAGATCCTCTCCATCGCTAACCAAAAATGTCTGATTGGCCGCCCCGCTATGGACTATGGACGTTACGATCAAGTCGACCAGATTATCCAAGGCCACCAGACTCCGGCCGTTATGAATTGCGCCAAATGGCAAAGGGACAGCCTTGTCCAGCCAGCGCATCATGTTCAGAAAGTTGGCTTTCACACCTGGGCCATAAACTAATACCGGCCGAATAATCACGACTTCCATTGCGGTACGACCCGCCAAATCCCGCAATCCCTGCTCCGCTTCCATCTTGGAAACACCATAGGGGTCGCGTGGTTCAGGGCGGTCATCTGCAGTATAGGGCTTACCTGGCTCGGTGCCCTCGCCATTGACCTTGATGGAGCTGATAAAGACAAAACGTCGGACTCCCGCTTCAGCCGCTTGCCGAGCGAGATTCAAGGTGCCCTCAACATTAACCTTGCGAAAAGCCGCCAGTGGATCAGTCACAGTATCGTTCATCACATGTACGCGGGCAGCGCAATGAACTACTGCATCGACCCCGGTAAGATGTTCGCTCCAGGAAGCCCCTTCAAAAGAATCGAATCGAACGGTATCCACGTCCTCTTTAACCCCTTGGGATCCATTGCGAACAGCTGCTGTCACGGAGAAACCATCGGCTGCCAAGCGGCGCAACACGGCGCCACCGACAAAGCCGGTGGCACCGGTCAAAAAAATAGATTGCGACATTACTGGCGTCCTTTACGTAAGGTTGCATCATGAAACAGCTGTTCCAGGCGAGCCAACAAAGTGGGCTTTGAATAGTTACCCAGGTAGTACTCACGGCCAGATTTGCCCATGCGCATACGCTGATCCGCGTCGGTAGTCGCCAACTCAAGCGTGATACGCGCGAGTGCTACGGCATCACCTGATGGACACGACAAACCTGCCCCGGACTCATCGATGACGCGCGCGGCCTCGCCATTGATCATGCCAAGGATGGGTTTACCAGAAGCCAAATAGGCCTGGACCTTGCCGGGAATAGTCTTTTCGAATACGTCATTTGTCTTCAGCGAGACCAGCAACGCATCGGCACAAGCAAACAAGGCGGGCATTTCCTCCAGAGGATGACGTCCCAACAGCAGAACATTATCCAGCTGGCGGGACTTAACCTGGTCGGCGAGCCATTCGCTCATACGCCCATCACCGACAATGACCCAGCGTACGGGTACTTTACCTACTAGCGCCTGAGCGGCATCTATAACCGCGGGGAAATCCTGTGCATCACCCAGATTACCCGCAAATAAAACAGTAAAGACTGTTTCGTCACGCTCCAGCAAGGACGAAGCAGGAGGCGTAGCGCTGGAAAAGTCATCTTCAGCCCAACTGGGAAAGTAAACCAAACGCTCGGGGGCAATTTCCTGAGTACAGTAGCGCTTCACGTTTTCAAAAAAGCCGTGGGATTGTAGCAAGAGATAGTCCGCACGATTGTAAATCCAGGAAACCATTCGCCCTACCATCGCCAGTAACAGTGGTCGCCGTAACACGCCGACTGCCCGAAGGGTTTCTGGCCATAAATCCAAGACCCAAATGAAAACCGGAGCTTTCTTCAAACGGCCAATCACCAAGGAGGGTATCGCCGCCATGATGGGAGAAACCGCATAAACAAAAATCGCATCAAACCTCTCACCACGTAACTTCCATGGTCCTACTATTGAGGCCGAGGTAAAAAAAGAGAGATAGTTCAGTATCAGACCAATACTCCGTTTACCACGAGGGATCAGCGGTACCCTGACAACCTTGGCACCTGAATATTCCATAAAACTACCTGGCTGCGCACGATAACTTTCGTAGACCTTGCCTTCAGGGTAGTTGGGCAGTCCGGTCAATACCGTGACATTGTGCCCCTTCTCGGAAAAGTCTCGAACAAGATCATTGATGCGCATATTTTCCGGCCAAAAATATTGCGTCACCACCAGAATATTCAGCTTATTATCAGGCATTAAAATAACTCAATCAGTAGCGTTTCCAGACAATACGATTCACATAATCGGTATAGCTATGAATAATCCTGGCAACTTTCTCTGAAACATTAGGCATGCTGTAATCGCCTACCAGACGCAAAGTGCGCTCATCACCCGAACCTTGACTCTCCAGGATATTTAGCCCTTGAAGTACACGGTTGACCTCAAGCCCAACCATCATGACCGCTGCCTCTTCCATCCCTTCTGGACGCTCATGTGCTTCACGGATATTCAAGGCCGGGAAGTTCAGGATAGAGGACTCCTCGTTGATCGTACCACTGTCCGACAATACCGCCTTGGCGGTCAGTTGCAGTTTGTTGTAATCCTTGAAGCCTAGCGGCTTGAGCAACTGTACGTTCTTATGAAACGTTACACCCATTGCATCCACACGTTTTTGTGTACGAGGATGGGTTGAAACGATGACCGGAAGCTCATAGTGAGCAGCGACGGTGTTGAGCACATCCACCAGCTTGAGGAAGTTCTTGTCCGAATCGATATTCTCTTCGCGGTGAGCACTGCAGACAAAAAACTTGCCATGCTCCAGCCCCAGGCGTTCAAGTACATCCGACCCATCAATACCCGCACGATAGTAATTAAGCACCTCGAACATAGGGCTGCCGGTCTTGATCACCATGTCCGGGGATAGCCCTTCACGTAGCAGATAATCGCGCGCGATTGTGCTGTACGTCAGATTGATATCGGCGGTGTGATCAACGATACGGCGGTTGATTTCCTCAGGGACCCGCATATCGAAGCAGCGATTGCCCGCTTCCATGTGAAACGTTGGGATCTTGCGGCGCTTGGCAGGAATGACTGCCATACAGCTATTGGTATCACCCAGTACCAGCAGCGCTTCGGGCTGGACTTCAGCGAGCACGCGATCAACAGAAATAATCACATTACCAATGGTTTCTGCGCCGCTCGTACCGGCTGCGTTCAAAAAGTGATCGGGCTTGCGAATGCCCAAATCCTGGAAAAAAATCTCATTGAGTTCATAGTCGTAGTTCTGCCCGGTATGAACCAACACATGATCACAATGCCTGTCGAGCGAATCAATGACTCGCGACAGACGAATAATCTCGGGACGAGTGCCTACTACCGTAACAACTTTCAACTTCTTCATGGCTGTCTCTACTTGAGCATGTGTTTAGGCTTCAGTGCCCACGGGCAACGCATAGGTGTCGGGGTGTTCACGATCAAAAATTTCGTTAGCCCAGAGCATGACGATCATCTCATCATGGCCGACATTAGTAATATCGTGGGTCCAGCCTGGCACTGTTTCTACAATTTCAGGTTTTTCACCAGTGGTAAACAGTTCGTAAAATTCGCCTGACACGATGTGTCGGAAACGAAAACATGCATCACCTTTGATCACCAGAAATTTTTCGGTTTTCGAATGATGGTAATGGCCACCGCGGGTGACTCCAGGGTGCGCGGTGAAGTAGGAAAACTGGCCAGAATCCCGAGTCTTGAGCATCTCGACAAAGACACCACGCGGATCACCATACTTGGGAACTTCATAGGTAAAACGCTCTGGGGGCACGTAACTCAGGTAGGTGGAATAGAGTGCCCTGGTCAACCCGGTGCCGACCGCTTCCGTTAACAGGGTTCCACGGCTATCGCGAAAGGCCGTCAATTGTGTTGAAAGCGCTCCTACCGTTGTTCCATAGACGGGCTCAACCGTGATGAAGGGATTACCGGACAGCTTGCCATCCATCACCGCGATAAACTGGGCGATCACATCGTCGATATAAACCAATGTAATAGCAGCGTCAGGATTATTGATCTGGATTGGCTGGTCACGGGCAATATTATTACAGAACGTCGCTACCGCCGAGTTGTAGTTGGGACGAGCCCACTTTCCAAACACATTGGGCAAGCGAAAAATATGTACCTGTACGCCATGCTCCGCTGCCAAATCAACCAACGCTTGCTCAGCACCCAATTTGCTGACCCCATAGGCATTATCAAGCTCTGCCTGACTGGATGAAGTGTAAAGCACTGGGATTTTTCTACCGCTGGCAACAATACCGTCACAGACTGCACGAGTCAGATCCGTATTTCCGGTTTTGAAATCTTCAGGATCCTGCGGCCGATTGACACCCGCCAGATGAAATACAAAATCGGCCTGCAAGAGCATTTCTTTCAACGAAAAAATGCTGTCCTCACGAGAAAATTGCAAAACCTCAACATCCGGACGCTCTCGCAAATGTACACAGAGATTTTTAGCTACAAAACCTTGGGCGCCTGTGATCAGTACCTTCATTGCTTACTCCTCAAGAGTGGCGTATTCGCCACGCTGGATTGCGCGCATGAATTCCAGTTTCAGGAGCAACTTTTGCATGCCCTCTACATCCAAGCGATCGGTGTTGTGAGAGTTATAATCTTCCATAGTAGAAATTTTCTCCTCACCTTCCTCCACAAATTTACTGTAGTTCAAATCACGTAAATCAGGTGGTACGCGGAAGTATTCACCACGGTCTTCGGCGCACGCCATTTCCTCACGACTCAAAAGTGCCTCGTACAGTTTCTCGCCGTGGCGGGTGCCAATGATCTGAATAGGGTGCTGCGGCAGCCCCATCAAGGCAGTCAGCGCTCGCGCCAAGGTTTCAACAGTGGCCGCAGGAGCCTTTTGAACGAACAGATCGCCGTTATTCCCGTGCTCAAACGCATAAAGAACCAAATCAACTGCGTCCGCCAACGTCATCATGAAACGAGTCATGTTGGGATCAGTGATCGACAGCGCCTTTCCAGCTCGAATCTGATCGATAAACAGTGGAATAACTGAACCACGGGACGCCATGACGTTACCGTAGCGTGTACCGCAAATGACAGTTTTAGTTTCGTCAACATTACGAGACTTAGCTACCATGACTTTTTCCATCATGGCTTTTGAAATACCCATCGCATTGATTGGGTAAACCGCCTTATCGGTACTGAGGCAGACGACTCGCTTTACTTCGTTTTGAATGGCTGCTTCCAGCACGTTGTCAGTACCAATAACATTGGTTTTGACAGCCTCCATCGGATGAAACTCGCAAGATGGGACTTGCTTGAGTGCAGCCGCATGAAAGATGTAATCGACACCACGGGTAGCATTCAGCACGCTTTGGTAATCACGAACATCACCAATATAAAACTTCAACTTTGAATTGTTGTAGTGCTTGCGCATGTCGTCTTGTTTTTTTTCATCACGACTAAAAATGCGGATCTCGGCGATATCCGTATCTAAAAACCTCTTCAGGACTGCATTGCCAAAAGAGCCGGTGCCGCCTGATATGAGAAGTTTTTTTCCATTAAACATAATTCACCTAAACCTTTATATGAAATCCAAATCAGTCAGAATACGGCACAAAACAAAGACATCTATTTTTCCGGCCCCTCGAAAAGCCAACAAATACTGCGTAAGCACCTGAGCGCAGCCGCTTTTCCAGGCCTCATCTCACCCAGCGCAGTAACGGGCTTATGTACAGGGCAAACTCATATCATACCACCTCGCTAGCCTGCACTCCCCAACAAGTCCGGCGTAACGCCAGTGGCCACGCATCAAGCTCAGCCGCCCTTGCGCGACTCGAATAATGCGATCATCACTACAAGCTCATCGCCCCGAAAAATCAATGTAATTTCAAAGCCGAAAGTATCAATGTATCCTTTTGTGCTGCACTGGGATAGCTGATCAGAACGGCACGATAAGGTCCCTTGAATACAAAGAAACTGCCTGCTGCGACGCCCACGACACCACAGACCGAAATCACCTCGCCCATATGCTCCAGCGAACCACCGCCCCCCAAAATGGTGACAGGAATACTCACGGCCTTACGTAATTCCATCGCCAGATCAATGTCATAGCCCTTCATCCGGCCATCATTGTCGATGGAGTTGATCACGATCTCCCCCGCCCCATGTTTCTCCACCTCGGCTGCGACATCCAACACATTACGCTTGGTATTACGCGTGCCATTGTGCGTCCAGACATCATGTTGTTTGCTGAGCAAGCGCTTCTTATGATCGAGCACAACCACAACGCTTTGCCGACCGATTTCTTCAGCAATACGGGTAATCAGCTGTGGATCTTCCAACGCGGCAGCGCTGATAGCCACCTTCTCTACACCAGACGCAATGATTCGCTTGGCCTGTTCCGGCGTGCGAATACCACCGCCATAACACAGAGGCATACGGCATTCAGCAGCCAAGTGCGCAATCTGCTTGTAATTGGGCTCACGACCATTAACGGTGGCGTCAATGTCCACGACAATCAATTCGTCGGCTTCTTTCTCGTTGAAAATTTTCACCGCGTTGATCGGATCACCCACGTACTTGGGATCTTTGAAACGTACGGTTTTTACTAACCCGCTATCCTGAATCAATAAACAGGGAATAATTCTAGGTCTTAGCATTTCATAGTTCCGCGAAATTTTTAAGAAGGCCCACCCCAAAATGATGGCTCTTCTCCGGGTGGAACTGAACGCCATAGACATTATCCACAGCCACCGCACAACTGAAATCCAGACCGTACGAAGCGCGGGCAGACGCATGGGACTCCTGACTACATTCGAAATAGAAGGAATGGAGAAAGTAGAAACGCGCGTCCTCTTCGAACCCCTTAAACAAGGGATTCAAGTGCAATGGCTCGACATCATTCCACCCCATGTGAGGCAGCGCCAAGCGTTCCAGTCCAGGCACAGAACGAAAGTGTCGTACTCGCCCCGGCACCCAGCCGAGCCCTGGCAATGACCCTTCATCGCTGGAGTCTGCAAGGATCTGCATACCCACGCAGATACCAACAACCGGGACTTTTTTTACAAGAACCAACTCATCGAGTGTTTCACGCATCCCGGATGCATTCAAACGCCCCATAGCATGATCAAACGCACCTACACCCGGCAAAATCAGCTTGCTTGCACCCAGCAGTTCCTGCGCAGAGCGGGCGACAGTCACTGGTATATGGAGGCGCTTGTAGACATTCACGAAGGCCTGGATATTGCCCAAGCCGTAATCGATTATGGTAATCATCTGAACAGTCTTCTTTCCAGACCCAGCGCACCGAGCACACGGGCCCCCAGACCGATCATGAAACGTTTATTTTTGTAGTCATGAAACGTTTTGTTCTGGCCCTCAAAAAGCGCTTGCAACTCCTCGACACTCAAGTCGAGCTTATTGGCAACGTACTCAAACTCCGACTTCAGGAACTGTTCATCCAGTTCGGGCCGGGAAATGCGCTCCAACGCCGCCTCACGGGTCATTTGCCCCGTCATGATCAAGCTGGAGAAGTGAGCCCGGCGCTTTTCGTAACCAAATTTCCGGGGCATCCAGTAATCTTCGTAAAAACGGGTAAAGCGCGACTCATGGTGCTTGTGCTGGAACTTCTTCCATCCAAACAACCGCTCAAGAGTCTCTTCTGCATCCTGCTTGATGTAGGGCAACAAATTCAGCGGGCGCACCACTTGCATACCGAGTACGTAGCGGTAATAAATCTTGTATGCCAACACATCAACAATCGGGAAACTTTTCAACTTTCGTGAGCCGAACTTTCCATGAATATCATTTATCAGGGTCTTATCGATGCCCGGGTAAGCGCCCCATTCCTCAGGTTCGCGGCAGCATTCAGTAGAAAAATTCCCCCCAGTCAACACATATTTTATCTTGTGTGCCTTGGCGAATTTGTACAGTCCCGAGAAAAATGCAGTGTCCTGTGGGATATCCTGGTCAGCAACCTGAGCCTTGAGAAAAGCCAGTTGCAGGCTTTTCATCTCTTCCCAGTTGATGACTTCGGTGTATAGATCCAGACCCAGACCGTCAACCAGCTTTTCAATGTTGCTAACCGCCTGATCGGTGTTCCAACCAGCGTCGACGTGAAAAAGCAGCGGCCGCAGCCCCATTTTCTCCTTGGCAATATACACAAGGTAGGAGCTGTCCAGCCCGCCACTCAGACCGATGATGCAATCAAAATCGCGCCCACTGCCGTCGGCTTTTATGCGCTCGGCAATCTTCATCAACTCCGCCTCACCTCGCGCATCAACATGCCAGTTGGGCTGGATGTTCGTACGAAAGTTGCCACAGTACTCACAACGACCCTGCGCATCGAAGCTGATGTGAGGATCGGAGGTGTCCATGATGCACGTGTTGCATATTTGGTAGCTCATAAGGCTCCCCGTTCAAATCCCGCCATTGACATTACGGGTGATCCATAAACATCTGTATGGAGCACTCATCCTTTAGAAACAAAACATTTTTCCCTAGCGCCTTGTACTCATAGCCCAGGAACGAATCATAAGAAACCTGGTAATCACAATCCGGAAATACAGCAGGCGCTGCCACGTGGTCGGCCAACGAAGTCAGCTGCGAAACCGACTCATCGTAGAGATGGCGCGGATGGAGTTTGACCACCACAAAAAAATCGAACCTGGACTTGACACGTTCAATAAAATCAATTTCGATGGCCAGAAAGGGAGCGGATGAGGCGAGAAAGAGCACCTCTTTCTCACTGCCCATGTCATCGAGCTTCAGCTTGGGCTTGATAATATCAGTTCTTTTAAAATGATAATATCGTGAGAAGACGGCCTCAAATTCGGGATCGAAGACATACAAACAGTCAACCTGGCCAAATGGGTGGGCAAACTCAAGATCAGCATGAATGTAAGCGTGCTGAATAATCGAACAGTAACTAGTTACATGCGTTGCTATGTAGTCCCACCGCTGCAGGTTGCAGTCAGTAACCAACTGCTTGCCCAAGCCTGACAACTTGCAGACAAACAATGAGAACCAAACCAGCGGCAACAGATCTAGGACATGAAAAATGAGGTCCTTACGCCGCACACCCTGTTGAGTCGGATACGTCAGAATGGACCATAATACCCTCCACACGATGAGCACTGCACGCAAATAGTCCTTCGCGTCTAGGTATCGCAGCACCGCCCAAGGTCGCCGGCACTCAAATCGCATACGCTGGTCGAAGTCGTCAAATAGGTAATGAAACAGCTTCAAGTTCTTTGTGTTAGGCAAACACACCGTCTGTGGCAACGCAGTTGCATGTCGGCGAAAGAGCGGTAGCAAGAACACCAGTGCCAACAAGAGATTGCCCAGCGCTGCCAATGCGAGCATCGGCAGGATCGAGAATTTCATAAGCCATAACAGCCACAGCACTGGCACGCCATAGCGCTTACGCAGGGATAAAAGCGGCATGACCTTATATTGGGGCAACGCTTCAGCCAGAGGCTCCGAGGCCAGGAATTTCGCCTTCAGCGAGCGATCGAGACATACCTCATTCACATACGCTTGAAGAATCAACTCGGACAACGACGAAATACTTTTATAGCTCATCATAAGTTACTCGAATAAAAAGCACGCGACTGCACAATAATAGAAGCCCATAAAAAACCACGTTAAATAGTGCAATCCACTGCAACATACTTCCACGAAACATACTGAGGAAAAACAGTAACTCACAGACAAAAATAAATAGAAATACTGGCCCCAGGCGATAGCGCAATAAATACAAGCCACAGATAAATAAGGAGTAGATAAATATTGGAATAATCCAAAATACGTAGCTCTCGTAATTCAAATACAGCTCAGTCTCAATCGGCCATTGCTGGGTTGCCGCCCCTTCAAACCATTGCTCGGGATAATAGATCGACGTCAGCCAACGACTGATGTCGTGCAAGTACTCTTCAGACGGCACCCCAACGAAGGTCAACCACTTGTTGATCGGATAACTCATCGTCAAGAATGCGTCGGATGGCATGTCTCGAAGAATCATGTCGTGCAAAAAAATTGTATTAAAGTAGCTCAAGAAATACTCAAGCAACATTTCCGGAGTGCTGTAAAAGCCATTGGAGCGAAAGTACATGGCAAAACTGAAAGCCAAGGTAAATCCAAGAAAGATGAACGCCCCCTTCTTGAGCGTGAGCCGCGCCACACTTAGCCAGGGAATGCTGAAAAAAATGGCAAAATAGAAAATTCGACTTTTAACCCCCTGAATATATGCACAGAAGGTCAAAACCAACAGCACGAACAGAATCAAAAACCAACTGACCCGACGCTGGGTCCGCCAGTAAAATCCGAGCACGAAGGCAAGAAAATTAGAACTCATGATAAGCAGAAAATTGAGCAGTCCGTAGCCTTTCTTATTTTCAAGATAGGTATCGCTGTAATTACCAAACCAAGCATCAATGCCCCCGGTTACTTGAAAAAAGTACAACCCTCCTACCAGAATCAGAGTACTTGCGACGAACAGCATCAACGGGTTGACACGGTAACTTGAAAACAGATCCTGAGCCGATGTTCGCGCCATCAAGACTTCAAAAAAGCGGGTGAAGAAGAAAAACAGAGAAAACACATAGGCAAACGACAGGACTGCCTCATCGGAAAGCTTTGACCAATCGTTAACCTTCCCCCATGGCAGGACATAAACCCAGCCTACCCACTCCAGCACATAAAACAGGATGCTCGGAAAAACAAAGTAAAGGAAATAACTACCAAAAACTATATTCGAAGGGCACAGCACTTCCTTGTTCCTGAACATAAGGAACACTACCAGCATGAACGTCACAACCAGGAATATCATACGCCCTACCAAATCCTATATTCAGTGCTCTCAACCACGAGCCAAGACTGCACTCACTGCTTGGAACACCTGTTCATTTCCCATGGCATTCAAATGATGGTTATCACTGAGAAAAATATCTTCGGCCAACGCGGGGTAACACCCGGCCAGAAAGCCATTAGGAAAACTCGACGCCAGAATTGCATTGTATTGAGCCACAGCGGCCTCGATACGTGGATTTTTTGTTATATACGCAGCTGAAGGCGGCGCGATTGGCACAACCAACACCTTCGCACGGGGAAACTGATCAGAGAGGCGTTGAAGGTTGGCCTTGAACTGCTCTGGCTGGACATAGCGAATTCCACGCGAAACAATAAGCGTCGCATAGTTTCGCTTCACCCATCGGTGGATAAGCCGATTGACGACACCGGGCATTCTCAGCAACAGCGAAAGCTCCGTTTTCTTGATCGCACGGGGGTAGCAATCGACAATTCCCACTTGAACAATCACCACATCAGCATCGATAGCCTGATAGTAGTCGTCAACCAAGGACACCAACTGATTGGTGTCCATCCCCGGCACACTGACCACCCGAAATCTGTAGCTCGCCGCATGCTGATCTGCAAGACGATAGGTCCAGCATTGCTCATCGTCGATACGAGCCGGTTTAACCCGGGGCAAGCCCAGAGAGTCAGTTAATACAAATACTTTCTTCATGTTTGTCTTGGACACTTATTCTTTTGAGTAAATATACAACAAGGGCACCAACCAGCAGGGCATTGAGTAGAGGCAAAAAAACTAGGAACGACGTGCCAATAAAAAAATAACCGTATAGGAAGGACAGTGAGAGCCCTACCAACATCAAGACAAGGTAGGACGCTGCTAAAATTCTCTCCAAGCGCTGGGCCAAATAAAAATTACACAAAAAGCCCAAACAGATCAGCAGCGTTTTTAACGTCAGCATCGACACCAACACCCCCAGCAGCGCCCAACTCAACTTATCAACCACCAACAAAAACACGACCATCACTAATACAAAGAAAATCACGACACCTAGCAAATAGGTCGCGTACTTTGTCACCATCGCGGTGAACGTACCTTGATGTGTCGCATCGATACCACTGAAGCGTTTCAATAGTCCCGGCGTGAAGTAATACAGCACTGAGGTCATACCTAGAAAGTAGATATTGGTCAGCACGTCGACGTATTGAAAGTCCGCCCTTACCTTTTCGGCAGCTTCTAATGTATTCAATACCAGCCGGTCAGAAGTCAGTAACACCACCAGCCCACTAGCCATCAAGAACATATACTTTGAAGAGCTAAGCACCTTAAAAAAAAGCGCTCCATTCGTCGTAGCATGAGACCTGAAGGCCTTGAGCGTGAACAGGCAGAAGGCAAAAAATACACAGATGACAAATGCGGCCGATGCCCCCCACGCACTAAAGAACCTAACCTCCAGTGCAATACCCTGACTCAACCAGGCAAGCAGTGAGAACGATACAAAAAATACCGTCGCCCATGCTACGTTCAAAGTATTGAGCAGTAAATCCATCCCTTGCAGCCTGAATACCGTCTGACAGGCAGTTTTAAGGTGATTGATTCCTCCAATGAAAAGCCCTGCCATCAGGTAGAAGTTATCCCGAGCAATCACAGCTGCAATCATGAGCGCGAATGCGACAAAAGCTGAGAAGTAAAGCTCCAGCCTGAGGACATCGTTCTTTTCATCGTTACTCGTACTGATCGCACCGTCCCGAATCGCACCGTTGTGAAACCCCATCGCCAGGAAGGTACTGTAGGAGATCACAATAAAAGCAACACTGGAGTCTGCGAGTGCCTGCTGGCTTGCCATGTTAGTGAAGAACAGTGTTAGTAACGCCACTAGCGAAAATTCGCTATAGGTTGCCAACACGTACTTGATGGCACCCGCTCGCCCTTCCTGCCTCATAACGCTAATACGCTGTGTGATACCGACTCGAGGTTAAACATAGGCGGCAATACGCGCGTATAGCTTGCTATTTTCGAGGTGATCTTCCAAAGAACACAAGCCTGACTTGTCCGACACCAGAAAATGCTTGACTTGCAGATACAAGCCAGGCTTGTAATCAGCGTCTAGGGTTACGTCAATGTCTAGGGTTTCTACTGCAACACTGTTGATAAGCTGCACCTGCAACGTCTCCAGCGGCTTGAAGATAAAGCGACGTTTGAGGGTCAACACCTCTATAGCCCAACGACCCGGCGCCTCCCAGTCCCCCGAATAAGAAAACAAAGCGCCCTCTTCCGTTTCACCTGCACCGGCAAACCGCGCAGCCCTACGATGCCAGGACAAGCCACCTGCGGTAAACGTAGCAATTTCACGGGGTTTGCCTCCTAGGTAAAAGGCTAGGTCGGTTACGTGACTGGTGTTGGCAAAGAACCAGTTTTCCTTAACCCCCTCAGCCTTGGGGATTTTCTGAATGGTGTCAGACCACTCGGTAATTTCAAAGTTGAAGCTGGTGACTCCACCATCCTCTTCAATCAGCTCACGAGCCTTTATTACCGAGGCCAAGAAGCGCCGATTGTAAGCGATGTAAATTGACGCTCCCTGCGCCTGCGCAAGCGCCTGTAGTCTCTCAATAGCTTCCAAGGTCATGCCGCCTGGTTTTTCCACCAGCAAGTGCTTCACCCCGTTTTCCAAGAGGTAGGTACTGGTGTGCTCCAATTGCTCGACACTGACCGCAACGATTGCATGAGTGATGGAATGGATCGAAGGAAAAAAAGCCTCTACCCCACCAACAAGTGGCTGGACACCAACGCTGGCGTTGAAATCGCCCGCAGATTGCTGGCTACGGCCAACAACAACGAAAGGCTTTTCCATGCCTTGCAGCACTTTTGCGTATTGAACGGCCATCGGGCCGGCACCAACTAGTAAAATCATGATTAACCTGAATCAGGTGATTGGGCAAAGGGTGTGGGCGTAACCATCTTGCTTGTTGAAAAACTCAAGCAATCCCTGAAGGAAGGGTGCATGCAACGAGGCTGACTCATTGAAGGGAGTCAATTCGCATCGCCCATTACCGCTTGCAAGTAACTGCCTGCCAACCTCGTGAGACAACTGGCTTTGGTAGAGGGCCGAGAATGTCAGTACTTCCTGGTGCCCGGTTTCTTTAGCCTGGATGGTGCACTTCCCCACCGACTCGCTGACGCTGATAATAAAGTGTTCCGTCTCAATACGGATTCTCAGCGGCACCGGCTCGGTTCCCGCTGTCGACGTCAAGAAAAAACCACGCTCACCCGAAGCACCGGACAATGTACCCGATACCTCTTTGTAGCCTGGGCGCTTGCTTTCCGCGACCGCGACGTCAAGACCAGAAGTATCAAGCACATAGTCATGCTCGCCACCGAGCATAGCCCAGAGGTCGATAAAATGAATCGCATTGCAGGCCAGCCCCCAGCCATTACCCTGCACCTGCAGGCTCAGGGTCTGTTCATTGGCCAGGCGCTTTTTCAGTTCTTGATAAATCGGGAACATGCGTCGCGGGCAGTTCACCCATACCCGAGTGTCCACAGAGGACAAAAGATGGCTTGCCTCATCCAGTTGCTCAAGTGATTGGAAAAGAACCTTTTCCAGAACCAACTGGCGAACGCTGACGTTGGCCAACAATTCCTTGAGCACCTGTAAGCGACAGTTTGCATTGGTTGCGATGATGCAAAAATCGATGGTCCGACTGGCCTTGGATATATCGGCCAGAAACTCGATGGACTTGATGCTTTCGGACTTGGCAACCTGCTCCCAACGCTCCTGAGCGACCTTGCGCGCCTCCGTTGACGGTTCCACCACCTGGATAGAAATATCAGCAAAGTCCGAAAGCGCCAATGCTTGCAGATGACGACTGCCCAACTGTCCTGCGCCTATCAGTAAAAAATTCAACATATTTGGACGGTTTCTTTCGTGAGCGTGAATTACAGGCTAAAACCATCATCGACGATGATGTTCTGGCCATTAACGTAACGAGCGTGGTCGGAAAGCAAAAATTTTATCGAACCGAGCACATCACTGATATCGAGCATTCCCTTACCCAGCGTTTGCTTCTTGTATTGCTCCAGAAACTGCTCAGGCTGGTGATCGAAAATGCCACCAGGACTCACGCTGTTCGACCTGAATCCGCTGTCCGCGACATAACTGGCGAGATACTTGCTCAGATGAAGGAGCGCCGACTTGATAGCCGCGTACTCTACGGGCATGGTCATAGGCGTGTTGGCGTAGACTTCAAACTTCGGCGCCACAACCCCATAGATCGAAGATATGTTCACCAGGGAAAACGGTGCCTGTTCACGTTTGAAGTAGGCGGCGCACTGCTGCATAAAGAGAAAAGACGAACCCAAGTGCAAAGAAACGTTCTCATTGAAATCTGCGAGCGTGACATCAAAAAACTTCGCACCATAGCGCTTATTTCGCGGATATGAGCAGTTGACAGCCCCATCAACACCATTGATCGTAGAGAATAGTGCATTAACCGTTGACACATCGTTCAGGTCAAGCTCTACACAGGTCAACGAAGCGCTTTCCACATCAACACCCTGCTGCGCAAGACGCTCTGTCATCAAGTTCGGCTTGATGTCTGCGGCAATGACATGGGCCCCGTCAGCGATCAATGCAGCGGTCAATTTGCTTCCAAGCAACCCACCCGCCCCCGCCACCAGAAACTTCTTATTCTTCAACATGGGTTTTCTCTTTGTCAGCCAGAAGTATTTCGGCCATTTTGAAATCGTAGATATCATCAATATCGACGGCCCGCTCACGGGGCACCACAACAGACCTTACGCGCCCTGAAAAGATGCGCTCATTGTTCAAAATGAATTCGGGGAGAGCAACGTAAGCCACCGTCGTCATGTCATAGACTGCCGGCGCGTCTTGCCGTCGATGCACGTTATCGCCTGTACACACCAGTTGGCTACCGCCCTGAGCATCGCGAACGACCATATTGAAGTAGGGACTGCGCGACGCAGGGGTTACGGTGACCACAACATCAGTGCTGTGATCCAGGGAAGCCAAGCACTGCTCGACGTCCCCGACACTGCGCAGCGGACTGGTCGCCGGCAGGCTGACAAACACGTCAAACACATGCCCTTCCGCCTGAAGGTAGTTGATGGCGTGCCGCCACGCCAGCCACTCAGGCGCCGTATCAGTCGCCAGTTCGTCAGGTCTTTTGATAACCGTAGCGCCATATGCTTCGGCCACCGCCGCAATTTCGTCGGAATCGGTAGATACGAAGATATTATCGATACCAGACACCTGCTGCGCCACCCTGATGGAGTGTGCAATCAACGGGTGATCACCTAACGATTTAATGTTCTTTCCTGGCAACCCTTTGGAGTTACCTCGTGCAAAAATGAAGGCGTACACAGTCACGCTTGAATATCTCCGATTTTGACAACCTGACCTATAGCAACAGATCTTTTCATTGCCTCGATCAGGCACAGTGTCTGAAGCCCATCTTCGAGCCCGATTACAGGCGAAGCCGAACCTTCTGCCACTTGGGCAAAGTGCCGCAACTGATCAAGGTACATGCTGTTGCGGTCGTAACAAGTATCGTCGAACAGCACACGCTGCTGGTCCCGGCCCGTGTGCAGGACAATGCCATTGTTGAGAATGTCCCAGATCAAGGTGCCTTGCTGCCCGATCACCTTGCAGGTACGTACCGGTGCTCGCTGGAGAAAATCCATGTGCACATTGATGACCAATCGGTCTGAACGAACCAGGAGCGCATCGACGGTATCCTCAACGTCAATTTCTAGAGCGCCGGTATTCCGTGCGACGCAATACGCCGTTTCAAATTTACCAAACAGCCAACCGAGGTAATCGAGTTCATGACTGAGCTCCAGTAATACGCCTCCACCCAACTCGCGCCGGGCAGACACATTCTTTCGGTAATCACTGGCGGGTCGCCAGTCTGGCAGATACTGCCCAACGTCAACGCTGACGCTTCGGACCTCACCCACAATACCCTCGTCCAAGAACGCCTTGAACTTTAGCGCCGAAGACATGAACCGTAGATTGTAAGCGATCTCAATCCGGTCTTTGTGCGCAACCAATACATCACGGTGGGCTGCGAATCGTTCCAGCGAATCGGACACGGGCTTTTCAATCAAAACCGGCACCTGTCGATTGAGCAACTGCGCAGCATATTCCGCGTGCAAAGGCGCAGGCGAAGCGACAATAGCGAACAGCGGGTTGTCTTCGAGCGCCTCCTCCAGGGAGCCGTAGATGAGCGTATCGTCGCCAACATCATCCGCGGACAACGTTCTGCCCGACGCAGAAACACAGCCGATACGCGCTGAAGCAAAAAGCTTCCTGATGTTTCCAATATGCCGCTTTGCAATACTGCCGCTTCCAATGACTAAGTAGATGGACTGTCCGCTCATAGCCCGCCGAACTCTTGCTGAGCACGCTGAAAGTCTTCCATCCGACCGATATCAAGCCAATACTCATGGACAGGGAACATATTGACGTCGCGACCGACAGCAATTTCGCGCTCCAGCAGTGTCGGCATATCCACTCGCGTCCCCGCGGCAACGCTCTTCACTAGTTCAGGAGAAAGCAGGTATATCCCGGCATTGATAAAAAAGCGCTGGATCGGCTTTTCCACCATCGATTGAATGCGATGACCATCATTCTGAATAACGCCGTAGGGCACGCAATACTCATATTCGCGCACGCACATGGTCGCCGCGCCAGGATGCCCCTGATGGAATTCCAGAAGATTCTCGAAGTTAAGCGTGGTCAGCAAGTCACCATTCATCATAAACAGCGGAAGATCGATCTCATCATGAGGCAGCAACCCCAGAGCACCGCCAGTACCCAGAGGTGCCTCTTCATGAATGTAACGAATCGAGACACCCCATTGACTACCGTCACCAAAATGTTCGCGAATCATTTCCGGCATGTAGTGGGTGGAGATAAAGAAGCGGTGGAAACCGGAATTAATAAACCGTTCGAGAATCAGCTCCAGGATCGGCTTGTCTCCGACCTTGAGCAGGGGTTTTGGGCAATTATGCGTCAAGGGACGCAAGCGGGTACCAAAGCCCCCCGCCATCAAAAATACCGGATTATCCCTGCGGCGCTTGTGCAAAAGATCGTGCAATGTTTCCAAGCCAATGACTTGCCCATGGGGATCCACCACCGGCAGTTGCAACAACTGATAGGTTTCCATGACGGCTAGGATTCTTTCCCTACTCCAGCCAAGACCAGCGGTACGCGGTGTCGTGCACATGATTTCCTGAATAGGGGTCGTCAATGGTCGCTGCTTCAATAAGGCCCGGCGGACATCGCCATCGGTCAGGGTGCCCAACAGGCGACGCTCCTGATCGACAACCATGACAATACGCACCGCAACACGATCAAGCGTTGCGATGGCCTCTTCCATTGAGCACTCTGGACCGACGAGTGTTAACTCCCATTGTTTCATTGAATACCTTCTCTATGTTTACTCGCCCGACACAGGTCTGGAACGCGCCGTTTGTCCTAATAAAATGCTCCGGGCTGGTAAGTCACGAACCATCACCGCCCCGGCACCGACAACTGCATACTCTCCAATCACCAGCCCTTGAATCACCGTCGCACCTGCACCGACGAACGCACAGGTTGCCACCTGAACGTTTCCACAAAGTGTCGCACCGGGGGCAATGTGCACATGGGCAGCCACACGGCAATCATGGTCCACACTCGCCCTAGTATTGACTATGGTGTTGCATCCCAGGCTCGCATCCGGCTGAATGACAACTCCCGCCATCACCTGCACCCCCTCTGCCAAAACCGCAGACCCATCGACGAAAGCTGTCGGATGCACCAGAGTGGGAAATCGAAAACCCTTGTCCACCGCTCGCTCATAGATTGTTTGCCGAAGGCTACTCCCGACTACCTGCCCAATGCCGTTTATCAGACCAACGCGCGCACAATCGAGTTGCTCCAGCACCTCGTCGCCGCCCAATACTCTGATTCCACGCCATTCTACAACTCCCAACCGATGGAGTTCCGGATCACAGACACCCTGCACTTCCAAGCCTCTGGCGATAGCCAGTGAAAGCAAGACCTTCGCGTGACCACCCGCCCCCAGCATGACCAACTTCAGCGACCCACTCGGCGGAGTGGTCATTGCTCAATAATCTCACCAGCTTGAACAGCCCGCTGACTGCGGCTGCCAACCAGTTCCCACAAAGCCGTGGGCGGCAAACCGGAGCCACTGCGAGCGGTTGTCAGGTCATCCCTGGTAATGATCGAGTCTGATTTGATATCTCTTGCCGCCACCACCTGCTGTCGAGCAGCTTTACGAGTATCCCATTCACTCGGCTGAGGCGCCTTGCACCCATCTCCCAACGCCAACTCCAGAGCGCGAATCTGACTGACCATGGACTTCAACTCATCAGGCTCCAGCGATGCCTTATGATCCGGCCCCGGCATCGAGCGGTCCAACGTGAAATGTTTCTCGATGACCTTGGCTCCACGGGCTACGGCAGCGATGGAAATCAAACTACCTTCCGTATGATCCGAATAACCCACCGTCAAACCGAAAGCCTTCAACGTGTCCATCGCCCGCAGATTGACCTCTGCCCAAGGCGTCGGATATTGAGATGTGCAATGAAGTAGCGTGACGTGGCCATGAAGACGCTGACGAACCTCTGGGCGGCTCCAATTCTTCCAGACTTCGTCCATATTGGCAGGCTCACGGTCAGAGACCACTGCATGCGCTACGATCGCTAACCCCTGCTCAACTTCGCTAATGGTCGCCATGCCGGTAGAAAGCACAAGGGGCTTGCCAGTATGTGCGAATTGCCATAACAGCGGGCCATTTGTAAGCTCTCCAGAGGGCACCTTGAAAAATGGCAACCCCATTTCACACAAAAAATTCAGGCTGTCGGTATCAAACGCGGTAGACAAAAATTCGATACCACTACGCCGTGCATGGGCCTGCAAATCAACATGCCACGCTCTTGGCAACTCAAGCTTTTTGAGCATGGCAAGCTGGCTTTCTGCCACGTCAGTACTCTGCTTTTGATATGAGGCCTTGGGAGCAGCCTTTGATGCTAGACGTACTGCGTCAAACGTCTGAAACTTCACTGCATTAGCACCCGCTGCCGCTGCCGCGTCAACGAGGGCGAACGCCAGATCACGCTCACCATTATGGTTAACGCCCGCTTCAGCGATGATGTAAACCGAATCTTCGTTGGATGCTTTCATGGTTTAACTCAAATCGTGAAATGACTTGTGATAGGCCCCATCGAAACGCTCGAGAACATCAACAATGCGATGGGCCGCATTGCCAGCGCCGTAGGGGTTGACCGCCTCTTTGCAAACACTGGCGAACGCTGTAGAGAGCGCGCGGCGAATCGCGTCTTCAATTGATCGTATGTCAGGTGTGCAATTGATCACAGAAGCAGAGGCGAGGCGACCGGCTTGCCGGGCACCAATGTTTACAGTAGGGACACCGAAAGCCGGCACTTCAATAATGCCGCTGGAAGAGTTACCCACCACCACATCGGCCAACGCAACCGCGCTCAGGTAGCGCCTGAATCCGAGTGAGGGAATTGCCTTGACTCGCTCAGGGGCACACTGCGCATATTCTTCCAGCAACGGAATAATTGCCCGCCCACCGTTATCGGCGTTGGGATACGTGAGAATAATCTTGTGCTCAGGAAACTGATCAAGAGCGGACAACAGCGCATTGAAGCTTTGCCTTGGATCCTCTTCAAGCATCGTTACGGGGTGGTAAGTCACCAACAGAAAAGGCGAGTTCAGATCAAACTCCAGACTCTCCGACAACTCATCTCGCGTCATTCTTGGACTGCGCAGCAGATGGTCCAAACCTACCGCTCCCACGTTGAACACTCGCTCAGGTGACTCACCCATCTGGATGACACGCTGGCGATACGGCTGCGTAGCCACAAAGTGGAAATAGGCCATTTTGGTGATGGCGTGGCGAATAGCATCGTCGTAAGCGCCCTCGGTAATTTCGCCACCATGCAAATGCGCCACCGGAATCTTCATGATCAGGGCGGCCTGCACGATTGCCAGCGCTTCGAAACGATCCCCGAGCACAATCAAAATATCAGGACGCAAACGATCCAGGGTATCGGCGAAGCCCAGGGTGCCGAGCCCCATGGACTTCACTACTCCCACGTCGCTATCCGAAGACAGGAGCATTTCGACTTTGGCATCAATGGCAAAACCGTCAGCCTCAATGCCTTTCCAGGTTTCTCCAAACTCAGGTGAAAGGTGCATACCACTCACAATCACCTGCAACGCCAAGCGCTCACTCGCCTGAATATCTTTCATCAGCCAATAAAGCAAACCGTACTCGGCGCGAGTTCCAGTAAACACTGCAATGTTGCGCTTCAAACCTGCAACTCCGGCACAACGCTGCTCGGTATATTAACAACCCGCTCTTCCAGCCACAGGGCGTTGCTCAAGTCACCCTGCAGACTCTTCGAATAAGCAGGCAAATGACTCATCAACTTCCAGATTGGCCGCGTCATTACGCCTGCCTGGTTGCTGAACGCCAGTAACTCATCGCGCTGCATGAGGTTTTCACAAATCACGGCGTTGAGCCAGTAATTGGAACGACACCCCTGGGGCTCAACGACAAACTGGAACTGGCTGCCCTCGAAGAATGCCTGGTAACGGCCTGCCAGAATGCGCTTGGCCGCAATAAAGGAGTCCAACTGTTCAAGCTGAGCACACCCAAGGGCCGCATTCAGATTCGGTAACCTATAGTTATAGCCCACCTCGTCATGAACGTACTCGTACGCATGGGCCTTTTTCGCAGTGGTAGTGAGATGTTTTGCGCGGCCCCCCAGAGCTTCATTGGCCAGGATCATACCGCCGCCGCCAGTGGTGATAGTTTTATTGCCGTTAAAACTCAACGTCCCCACACAACCGAACGTACCGGTATGACGCCCCTTGTAAAGACTGCCCAGAGACTCCGCGGCATCTTCAACCAACGCCAGCCCCCAGCACCCACACACCTCAATCAGAGAATCCAGTTCTACAGGGTGACCAAATGTATGCATGGGCAAACAGGCGCGGAGCACCCTGTCACTACTTTTTACTCTGCAGACACCGTCGACATCCAAATAGGCATGCTCCTGCAGCCAGCGCTCAAGCGCTACCGGTGAAAGCCCCAGGGTGTGTTTGTCCACATCGATAAATACAGGCTCGGCACCGCAGTAAGCAATAGCATTACAGGTCGCTACAAAGGTGAGCGGTTGCGTCAGGACCAAATCACCGGACTTGACACCAGCCAGCATCAAGGCGACATGCAAGGCGGCGGTACCATTGACAGTTGCGACCGCTCGCGGACTGCCGGTATATGCTTCCATCTCGCGTTCGAAACGATCAACGAAAGCACCGACGCTGGAAACAAACGTCGAGTCTACAGTTTCCAGCACATAGCGCTTTTCGTTCCCGCCAAAGACAGGAGCATGCAAAGGAATGAATTCATTAGTGCGATATTGTTCCCGCACAAACTTCACAAGTGAGTCGAGCATGGCAGCGCCTCAGACGTTGTAGAGATCGGCTTTATATTTAGCCAGGTTCTCTGGGCGAGTAAACCAGTCAATGGTTTCCTGCAGACCTTGGCGGATCGAATACTGCGGTTCAAAACCTGTAAGGCCGTGAATTTTTCTGTTGTCGCACCACAGCCGGAACACTTCCGACTTCTCTGGGCGCAAACGCTGGTCATCTGTCAGAAACTCCACATCGCTACCCATCAACTCGCGAATGAGGTTAAGGGTATCACCCACAGTGATCTCGTAGTTGGAGCCAATATTGACGACTTCACCGACAGCCTTTTCGCAACGTAACAGGTCCAGAAAACCACGGCAGGTATCAGCCACATAATTGAAGTCACGAGTTGGCGAGACATCACCCAGCTTGATCTGCTTCTTACCACTGGCAATTTGCGTGATGATCGTCGGAATAACCGCACGCGCTGATTGACGGGGTCCGTAAGTGTTAAACGGACGAGCAATAGTCAGTGGAAGATCAAAGGCGTTGAAAAAGCTCATGGCCATGGCATCAGCACCCATCTTCGACGCACTGTAAGGTGACTGCGGCTGGAGCGGGTGATTCTCATCTATTGGTACATATTGGGCAGTACCATAGACCTCGCTGGTGGAGGTATGGATAACCCTCTGCACGCCGTTATCGATAGCAGCCTGACAAATATTCAAGGTGCCTTTGACGTTAGTGTCCACATAACTATCAGGCGCAACGTACGAGTATGGAATAGCGATCAACGCCGCTAGATGAAACACCGCATCAACACCCTTAGTAATATGTTTGCAATAGTGCGGATCACGGACGTCGCCATTCAACACTTCAATATCTTTCAGGCAACTTACATCTTCCAGCCAGCCCCAATAATTGAAAGAATTATACTGAGATAACGCCTTGACTTCGTACCCTTCCCGAACCAAGAGCTCGGTCAGATGCGACCCAATAAATCCATCTGCGCCGGTCACCAAAATTTTCTTCATCACGTCACCTTAACTGTAAATCCAACTACGATACGATTCGCCAGTGCAGGTAGAGCGAAAAAACCGCCCAACACCTACATCGGACTACGCATCGCGCGCTTCATCTCAGACCACATCAAATTTTTCTTCCAGCAATTTACAGTCTTTAGTCCGACAACACTAGCTTTCAAGCCTCACAACCCACCAGTGTCGGCGTACCGCGATCAATCCAAATACCACACGCCCATCCCCTCCAAACGACCTGCACTCAACCCCACAGAAGATGAGGTCGCGGCCAGTCAGGACGGCAGAGACGCGGCGGGAGTGCGATGTGGCGAAGCTGTTCGTAGGAGTATTTATTGACCAGTCGGGATGAAGCGAAGACCCACAGCTTATCAGGAACAACGCGGAGCCAATAAATGTGATGACCCATAGAAAATTATGACCTGTTCCCGCGCCCGTACAGCGAAACCTTGGGGCCAGCCATTTTCAGCAAGGTGCGTACGGACAGCTTGCGGCAGTGGCATTTTGCCGTATTTTTGATTGCAATACAGTGGCATTTAGACATAAAATAATTAGACACATAACAAAATGGACTTTTCCGTGATTTTGATTCCTGCCTACGAACCGGACGGCACTCTAGTCAAGCTAGTGGATGAACTTTTGGCACTAATGAACACAAATGAGCAGACAATACCGCTGCTCATTGTGAATGACGGTTCGCGCACTGCGACGGCGCTTAAGGTGTTCGCCATCTTGGTAGAACGTGGCATTGAAGTATTGACACATACCGTGAACATGGGGAAAGGGGCGGCGCTAAAGACGGGCGTCGCCGTCGCCCGCGATCGGGGACTTTCCTTTGTAGTCACAGCAGACGCCGATGGACAGCATCTGCCGGTAGACATCATGCGTGTATTGGCGGCAGGCGTGGAAACGGAGGATTCAGTCATTCTTGGCCGTCGCGTATTTGACGCTTCGACGCCCTTGCGCTCGAAGTTTGGCAACGAACTGACGACACGTGTATTCCATCTTGTTCATGGTAAACGTGTAAATGACACGCAAACTGGACTTCGATTTATTCCTGCTTGCTTTTATGAAGACCTGCTGGCCATACCCAAAAATCAATATGACTTCGAGCTGGCGGCACTTATTTTGTTTGCCCGCAAGAACAAACTGCAGGAAGTGGTGATTAAAACCATTTACGAGCCGGGCAACCCGTCGTCGCACTTTCGTAAACTTCAGGATTCAGCAAAAATCTACGCCGTGCTATTACGCGGCGGATTAGCTTCATTGTTCCTAGCACTCATGGATTTCCTGACGTTCCACCTGGTCGACTTGTTCAGCGGCTCGACAACCTTGTCCGTGATTGGAGCCCGCACCGTCGGAACACTTGGTTATTTCTACCTCGCTCGCAATTTTGTGTACAAAGTCGATGGCGATGTAGTCAGCACATTCATCCGGTACTTGCTGCTAGTACTGCTCAATATCTCAATACTGGTGCCGATGATCGATATTGCAAAGGAGCAGTTTGCGATACCCAAGATAGCCACTTACATCTTCGGGACTCTGGTACTGTTCTTCTTCAATTTCTTCGTTCAGAAAGCCTTCATTTTCAAGTCACCTGCCACCGAGCAATAGCGAATAGGGCCTTTCTCTAGGCCTCCTCGATACATACACGTGAAATAAACAGTAATCGGAGTGCCAATTGGTACTGCGTCTTGGCGAGCTAGAATGCCCTATACAACCCAATCGTTTTCTCCTGCCCCCCCTTCATCCGCCGAGGCGCTATTACCGCAGCGTGCATTCCGCTGGATCGCCGCGCTACTCGGGTTATGGCTCGCCGTTGGCGCGTGCTATCTGTACCGGCAGGAACTCGCGATGAAACTCGGGTTATGGGATGCCTTCGCGATCAACGCAGTGAACTACTCAAGATTCAGTGACGCTCGCGATTCCGAACCAGTCTTCCAGGACCAACTACTGCTAGTCCGGCAAGGGTATCGCTCCGGTGCGCTGTTCGTCGGCCCTATCACCATTTATAGCCGTCAACTGCTGCCGATTGACAGCCAGATGAGCTACCAGATGAGTTTCGACCTGATGACCGTCACCGACGGCACAAATGATCAGGGCTCAGAAACCTACGCTGGCGTAGTGTTCTACGACGAGGGTCAGAACATCATCGTTCAACCGGAGTCGCACATGTATGGCGTTGCCTGGAAGGACCGTGTTCTTCGTGCCACGGGCAGGCTTACCTTACGCGGAGTCTTCTCGCCGACGGGGCTGGCCCTCAACCGGATCCCGGCGAATGCCCGCTACATTAAGATCGCCATCGATCTTAATTATGCTGATCCTCGCGCGGCGGCCATCCTTTCAAATATCACTTTTGTGCCGCTTCCATCTGTTGCGCCAGGAGAGAACAAATGACGCTGTTTCATGGTTTTCTGGCGGTTGCCGTATTTCTGTTGTTGATTGGCTTCACATGGCCGATCAAAGGCAGAATTGACGTGCTGTCTCTGACCACACTGACCGTCGCTAAATCGATGTGGCTGAGCTGGATGGTAGTTTTTTCTTCATACTGGCTGAATCTGGGTGATGTGTCGGCGATGGTCCTGCTAGCAGTCACTTTGCTCACGCTCTGGCGTTTGCGCCAAGGGGGCGTTGCAGACGTCTGGTTCAGCGGCTATGGGCTATTACTTGCGATTGCACTAATGGTAATTGGCTATGCGCTAAGCCCATTGGACGCGATCAAGCCGATTTTGGATGGACAGATCGTGCTATCGGGCTGGGATGTGAATGCATCCTGGAACAATTGGGCGATGCAGCTCTTCGAGAATACCTATTCGCCTTATATAGCAGCGTATCCGCTTTTCCTCCCGGGCTTGTGGTCCCTAATCTACAAGGCGCAGGCCAACCCAATGGTATGGGTAATGACACGCCTTATGCTGTGTGCATTTCCACTGATCCTGATGATACAGATTGGCTCGCTCGCGATTGCACGACGTCCACTGGCAGCGCTGTTGGTGTTCCTGTCGCTATGGGAGATTTTCCTCGCTAACCCGTTGCTTTTGATCGGTCTCACCGACCCGATTGTAATGATGCTGACCTTGATTGCAGGTGTGGCACTGTACCTAGCGATCTGCAGCGATGAGCAGGAAGGCCCGGTCGACCATTACACCTTATGTGCCGCCCTGTTCGCCGGGGTCGGGGCAATAACCAAGCAACCTGGCACACTGAGCGCTGTGATCATCGGCCTGGGGGTGCTGCTGGTCGGCATTCATCACTCAAAACAACTAACGTGGTACTTGGTACGGCTGCTGGTGCTCGTACTGCCGGTTGCGACCTTCATGCTTATCTTCTTCACGAGACCGTCGCTGCCCACTGCACTGGGCAACCTGAGCTTCCTTATGAGCCTGACCTCCAAGGCGTCCGCCGGTGGTGGTATCTACGAGCACGGCTGGAGTTACGTCGTTTCCATGTTTGGCAGGTTTCCATTACTGCTGATGCTTACGCTGGCAGCATTAAATCTGGCGACACCCAAGCGCAAGCTCAGTCAGATCGGTCTTTTGTACCTCGCAGGCTTTGGCATCGCGTTCACGACCTATTCGAACTGCTGTGCCTACGATGAGCGTAATGGCTGGTTCCTGATCGCATTGCTGAGTATGTCGGCGATCTGTGGCGTTTCGATTCTTGAAGGCGCGATGATGCGTGAACTCGCTCCGTGGCGTCGCTTTTTTGGCCGTCTGTTGCGTCATGATGATCCATTGGCGCGCCCGCGCACAATACGCAGCGCAAAGTTGCAGTTGCTGGCCATTGTGCTTGCAGTGGCCGTAGCGGGCCTGCTGCAGATGGTGGTGGGGGAGTCGCGCTATCTCGAGGCTGAAAAGAATGCCCGTCGCAATATTGTTTGGCCAACGGTCAACAACCTTGCCTATTTGAACATCGACTCGCTAGGGAAAGGTCTGATCATCACCAATTACCAGTTCGTATCCTTGTTGCCCGACCTGGAGAAACGCTATCGTATCTGTCCGGACATTGCATGCGTCGCTGCGGCCATCAAGCAGTTCCCGGGGAGCCGGGTGTTAATAGGCCCAGAGTCCTTCGACTATCCCCCCTTGAGGGCGGCGCTGGGGCCGGGCGATTATCTTGCAACCGAAGCTAAGTATGGGTTCAGCCTCACTCGAGGGCTGACCATCAACGACCTGCCGCTGAATCTAGTGACGCCCCTCCATCCGTGACCGGGAGCGCTTTGCAGGCCTGCTCCAGGCATGCAAGGTTATTTGGACGGATACTGATAAACTGCGAGTCTTTACTTAAATTCGAATAAGGGGGTGGTAGTGAGTCCGTTAAGTCCTAGGTGTATTACTTATTTCGACTGCCTGAGATTTTTACTTGCTCAAACAGTGGTTGTGGGCCATGGTTTCGGTTTCTTCTTCGGTTATTGGGGTGGTTTTTTTCCATCAAAGGCACCTTATATCCAGTCGATTGCGGTTGTTGGGTTCTTTTTTGTCTCTGGATTTCTAATATGTCGGAGTGCAGTTGCAAACATAAAGTACAAAGGCGGCGACTATGTGCGCTACTATGTGGATAGATTATCTAGAGTATACACCACTCTTGCTCCATGTTTGATTTTTGTTTTTTTGGTTGATCTTTTCTTCTCTTATCAGGTTTCTGATTTTGAGTTGGGGAATAATTTAACAATAAGTACGTTCTTCAAAAATCTTCTTCTTCTTCCGTCGATGCCGTTCGGAACGATGAGGCCGATATGGAGTTTGATGTTTGAGTGGTGGATATACATCCTATTTGGAGGAGTTGTATTTTTTCGAAAAAATTGGATTTTTTCGGCTATATGTATTGGGGTGGGCGGGTATTATACCTTTAAGGTAAATGCGAAAGGAGAGGCTGGTCATTTAGAGGTTATTTGGATGGCTGGAGCTATCGCGTCAGTTATATTTGAGAGCATTGGAAGATATGCTTACTCTCGATATGCAGCCTGGGTATCTTTATCGTTTGCGACTGTTATTTATCTGCTGACACGCGATGCTTATAATATTTTTGCTGGCTTGCTTTTTTCGTGCGGCTTATTGTTTATAGCTATAAGCTTTAATTGTAATAATGCGATTATTAGTTCAAAAGTTTCGTGGTGCTTTAATAGATTGGCAGGTTACAGCTTTACGTTATTTTTAACGCATTATACAGTTCTGTACTGGCTGCAGAAGATGGGTTTCTCAGGATTGGGCGGTCTTTTTCTGGCGCTCATTCTAGCGAATATAACTGCCTTTTTTATCGCATCGTTTACTGAAGATCATCACAAAAGTGTATCGAGCAAAATCCTAAACGTCATTACGAACTTAAGAGCAATAGTAATTGTACGATAGAGGTTTCTGTAAGCGGTGCGACTTTGTTTTATATATGCCTGGCTATAATTATTTTTTATTCGCGCAGTGAAACTTCTGACCAGGCACGCAGTGTTTTTTTTCACTACACCGCACGCATGGAGACACTTATATTGGCCCGAGCATTAAGTTCAATGATAGTTAATGCTCCATCATCAAAGGAACGGCCCATATCGATGTATACTACACCCCCCAAGCATGTAACCGAGGTCACTGTTGAGTGACCGACATAAACGTGGTTTATGCCTTTAATTAAAACCTCATCATGATTTTCGATTTTGTTTCTGGCATACAGTGCTTTTTCCAAAGCTAAACGCTCATAAGTTTCGCCAAGTCGACCAGTAATAGCGTCTTTTGCATTCTGCCAGTAAGCGTCTGGCCAAGTCACCTTCCGAACTCCAGCATTAAGGACGATGGTGTCCGCGTATTTTTAAGCGGACGCGATCACCCTTATCGCCAGGATTTCCATGCACCAATGAAGCTCTTACCCCAAACTGTTCAAAGCTCAGGTCATCAAGGAATGCCTTCAAAACGTGTCTACCGGGCGGTTACACACTACCGTCACGGCGCAGGGGGGGCGGTGTTTCATGACGGGCAGTATCGAGTGGCTGCGCAACATCCCGGGGCGAGTCGATAAGTAAGGGCTTGAACCTCGCCGCTCTTTTCGAGCGGCGAAGTACGCCTTTTGTTACGACACGTATCTAGCCGTTGGAATGATGGATCCGAAACATTGCAGAGTAACTACGATTCCCGCCGGAGCCAGATCTTTGGATGCGGCCTGAGTCAGCACCCGTACCGCCATTTTTGAGGCGGTGAGGATATCTATCAGCGTCGGGTTTTTATGCCCAGCACTGGACGATACGTTGATGATCGTGCCTTTTTGGCAACGCTGGCGAAATTTATCCGCGGCAGCCTGAATCCCCCAATGTGTGCTTTGAACACTGTGATTGATCAACCGTGCAACTTCATCATAGCTAATATCAGCGTTTAGGCACTCTCTCTCAAAGCCAGGGTTATTCACCATGATGTCTAAGCTGCCGAATGTTTTTTCCGCATGATCGACTGCCTCACGAAACTGCTCCTGTCGGGTCAGGTCGCTCAGGAAAACTGACACGCGACGTCCCACTGTCGTGATCTCCTCGGCCGTATGCCGCAGCAGCGTTGCGTCATTATCGACCAGTACGATATCAGCCCCCTCCTTGGCCAGGCGAATGGCGATTCCCCTCCCGATACTCTGTCCCGCCCCCGTTACAAGCGCAATTTTTCTAAGGCTATTCATATGAAGTAACTAATGCTCTTTGATAATTAACTGATAAGGTCGTGGTGCTGGTACCTGCCGCGCCTGTGATCAAGATGTAACGTGCCGTCTCTTTTGTCATTTCGCTTTCAGTCACTCTAAAACGAGTTTGCCATCTCCGATAAATTAACAGTGCCCCACTGATGCGGCAGCAGTCGAGCGATCTCACTCGCCCGCTGCGTTGGCAGGCGAGTAAGAACGTCCTTCAGGTACGCATACGGATCATGCCCATTCATGCGCGCAGATTGGATCAAGCTCCTGATTGCTGCCGCCCGTTTGCCACTGCGAAGCGACCCGGCAAACAACCAGTTTGAGCGCCCAAGTGCCCATGGCCGGATCTTATTCTCCACTTGGTTGTTGTCGATGGGCACGGCCCCGTCTTCCAGGTAGCGCGTCAGCGCTACCCAGCGTTTAAGGCTGTAATCCAGGGCTTTGGCCGTTGCTGATCCATTGGGCACCAGATCGCGCTGGGCCAGCATCCAGTTATGCAGCGTTTTGATGATCGGGGCTGCCTTTTCCTGGCGTATTCGCCAACGATCCTCATCGCTCATATCCCGAGCTTGGCGTTCGACTTCGTACAAGCCGCCAATCGAGTACAGCGCTTGTTCAGCCAGCTGGCTTTTGTTCGCCACGTGCAGATCGAAAAACTTGCGGCGGGCGTGGGCCATGCAGCCAATTTCGGTTATGCCTTTCTCGAAACCGGCTTTGTAGCCAGCGAAATCGTCGCATACCAGCTTGCCGTTCCACTGCCCAAGGAAGTTGCGCGCATGCTCGCCTGCACGACTGGGACTGAAGTCATAAACCACAGCTTTGAGTGCCGAAAACGGCGTGGTGCTGTAGGCCCAGACGTAAGCGCGGTGAGTTTTCTTCTCGCCTGGCGCGAGCATCTGAACCGGAGTCTCATCGGCGTGGATTACGCCTTGAGCCAACACTTGTTCACGCAGCGCGTCGACCAGAGGCTGGAGTTGCACACCGGTCTGTCCGACCCATTGCGCCAGTGTCGAGCGAGCAATCGACAGCCCGGCCCGACCAAAAATTTTCTCCTGCCGGTACAGCGGTAAATGGTCGGAGAACTTCGCAACCATCATATGGGCCAACAGGCCTGCGGTCGGGATGCCCTTGTCGATCACCTGGGCCGGTACAGGCGCCTGGATCAGTGTTTCGCACTGGCGGCACGTCCATTTTCCACGCACATGCTGCTCTATGGTGAACACGCCTGGGGTGTAATCGAGCTTCTCGCTGACGTCCTCACCGATGCGCTGAAGTTGACAGCCGCACGCGCAGTGGGTGTCTTGCGGTTCGTGATGGATCACTGTGCGAGGAAACTGCGGCGGCAGTGGTGCACGCTTGGGCTTCTGACGTGGCTCGGCCGGTGCGGCCGGCGGATTGGCTGCCTTCAGCTCGGCTTCGATAGCTGCGATATCGGTATCGAGCAGATCGTCGAGCAGACTGCCTTGGTCGAGGCTCAGTTGCTCACTGCGCTTGGCGAACTTATGTCGCTTGAGGATGGCGATCTCGTGAGCAAGTTGCTCGTTGACCGTTTCAAGGCGTTGGATCTTCTGGCCCATTGCGTTGACCTGGGACAGCAACTGCATAGCTTGTTCGGCTAAGGCGCGAAGCTGTTCCGATGTCATTTGATCGAGGTTGGGCGAGGAGTTCATGCCCCTGATTGTGCCAGAACAGGCGATCAGCGGCGATAAACCGATGGGCTAATGGCAGGTGCTAAAGCACTGTGATCGCGCCGCCCGCGCCAACTCGTTGCCAAGGCAACCCCAACACCAAGGCCTGAAGTTGCTCGCTGTCGAGTTCGACTTCCGAGCCGTGCCGAATACCTGGCCAGTGAAACTTGCCCTGGTTCAGCCTTCGCGCCGCAAGCCAGATACCCACGCTGTCATGCACCAGAACTTTCATCCGATTGGCGCGGCGATTGGCGAAGAGATAAGCGCAGTGCGGCTTCGCCGCACCGAATACAGCAATGACCCGGGCTAACGCGGTCTCGGTACCGGCACGCATGTCCATCGGTTCAGTGGCGAGCCAGATGGCGTCGATGCGAATCATCGCAACAGGTCTCGCAGAAAGGTGGCACAGGCGGCAGCGCTTTCGGTCGGCCAGTTCACTTTGACGGTGCCACGCGGGTGCTGGATTTCAATGCAGATGCTCGATGAAGGAGCCTGGGAGTGCCCTCCGGCTAGCTGCAAAGGCAGCGGAATGAAAGCAGGTTGCAGCGCCATGGCTTTGTTCGTTTGTACCCGAATCCATTTATGGACGAGGTTCGCGTTAAGGCTGTGATGCTGCGCGACGCTAGCAATCGAAGCACCGGGCTGGGCGCACTCTTGGACAACCTGGGCCTTGAAGGATTTGGAATAGGAACGGCGTTGTGGCTGCATGGAAAGACCCGCTTAAAAGGCTAGAAATGGTGTCCACTAAAATTAGGTGGACACCATCGCCTCTGGCGTCGGGGTCTGGAAGGTGAGTTGGCCGGACGGTTACTTCTGCCATTTGTCATTATTATGTATAAGCGGCGCTTCAGCATGCACAATACCAATTGTTCTTCCATTCGTTAACTCAACCTCAATTATTAGAGGGAGATTTTGCAATGTATCAGACAGTTTTTGTTGAAATATAGACGGTAGTTCATAGAGCCATGCCCCACCATTGCGAGAATGCCTGGCAACGTCCCCCTTGCCAGAAACACAGTCGATGAGCATCTGTTCGTGGTTACCTCTCACGGCATGAAACCATGGCTCCTGCAGCCAATCCATGACGTCGATGGAGTCGGGTCCTCTGTCAAGGAGGTCGCCCACGGAGAAGATCCGTAAGCGCTCCATAAACCCCACCTACCGTATGGCCGGGGTATGAAGTCAGGTATCCGATTCGGATGCATGCTCTGCTTGAGTTCTTACCCCAAACAACCGGTCGGCTATCTGCCGACCTCGCTCCAGCCCTTCAGCCGTCAACCAAATCTATTTGTTCTTGTTCACCGGATTACTGATTAAACCCTGTTCATGCAATCGATTCATGGTCTCGAAGTCGAACCCTTTCCAAGCATTGCCGTCATCAAAACTGAAGGTTGCCAACAGGGCAAGCATGGCTTCTTCAATCAATTTATCGTCGTATTCCATGATCGTTGCTCCGCTCGTATCTTTAAGCTCACCATAAACCCCACCAGCCATGGTGGATAGCGCGTTTAGCTATGCGATACCGGCGAGCAGTTCCAGGGTAGTAAAGCTTCGTAATCCTCAATCGAGGATGCCAGTGGCAGCCGCTCAAGTGCGTGGCGCAGCCACGCATAGGGCTCTTGGCCGTTGGCTTTGGCGGTCTCAACCAAGCTGTAAAGTTGAGCGCTGGCCGTCGCGCCTTTGGGCGTGTCGCTGAACAACCAGTTCTTCCTTCCGATCACGAAGGGCCTGATGGCTCGTTCGGCTGAGTTGTTGTCGATCGGCAAGTAGCCTTCCTCGACATACCGCTCAAGTTTGCTCCAGTTATTGGCCAGGCAGGTGATGGCTTTTCCCAGCGCGTTCTGAGCGGTGACCTGGGGCTGCGTCTTTTCGATCCAGCTTTTCAACTGAGCCAGCACCGGCAGGCTGTGTTCGTGCCGGCCAACTTTGCGTTCCGCATCGCCGCTGGTCTTGAAGTCGCGTTCGATACCGTAAAGCTTGTTGATCAGGGTCAGCGCGATATCAGCGCGCCCCGTCTTGCCTTTGGGCTGTACTTTTTGAGCATCGATGAATTTGCGCCGCGCATGTGCCCAGCAGCCTAAACGCTCCACTTCGACCTGAGCGCCCAGCGCGTTGTAACCGGCGTAATCATCGGTCATCACGTAGCCGCGATAGCCATCAAGCAGGCGCGTCGGCACCTCCTGAGCCCGGCTGGTGGAGTAGTCGAAAAGGATCACTGGTTTGTCGGGTGGGCCGCCGGTTTGCACCCACATCCAGAACTGGCTGCTGGGCTCCAGATCCTGCTCTTTCAACACCTGCACGCGGGTTTCATCGCAGTGGATGACGCGGCTTTCCAATAACTGATCGCGCATTAAATTCAGCAGTGGTTGCAAGTGTTCACCGCACTGGATAACCCAGCGGGCCAAGGTCTGACGCGGGATATCGATGCCATGGCGGCCCAGCACTTTTTCAAAACGGTGAAGCGGTAAACCGTCCACGTATTTGGTGGTCAGCAGCATCGCCAGCACGCTTGGGCTGGCCATACTTTTTTCAATCAACTGAGCGGGCTTGTCCGCAGTGGCCGGAGCCGTTTCACAGGCACGGCAACCGTAGACCTTACGGACGTGTTTGATCACGCGGATTTGCATCGGCACGATTTCAAGCTGCTCGCTGAGCTCCTCGCCGATGGCGTGTTTGCGGCAGCCGCAGACACAGGTCAGTTCATGTTCGGGCAGTTCGTGGATGATTTCAATGCGGGGGAGATCGGCCGGCAACGGTTTGCGTTTGCCACGCCGCTGGGTTGGTGCAACAGCCTCTTCTTCTGCGGCTTCATCAATGGGCTCGATGACGCTTTCCGCTTCATTGAACAGGGCCAACTGCGGCGTTGCCGGATCAGCCGTTTGCTCGGACTTGCGTCCGAACAGGCGCTGACGCAGCAGTGCGTTTTCTTCTTCGAGGAAACCGACTCTGGACTGCATCTTCGCAAGCATCTGCTTGAGCAATTCAGGATCATCGGGGAGGATTTCGGGCATGGAAATCATGCCCTGGATTATACCGAATCAGGCCACGTATCGAGGCGTCAAAACCTGATGAGGACGGTTGCGCCACAGATCAAAACCATCAAGTAGCCAGTTCAGTTCCTGGACGGTCAGGATGATCGCTTCATCGTTGGCATCGGGCGATGTTTTAAATCGTTCGGATTCGAGGCGCTTGAGCCAGAGGCAGAAGCCGTTGCGTTCCCAATACAAAATCTTCACGCGGTTGCGTGGCTTGTTGAGGAAGACGAAAAGCACAGGATCGAATACCGCGACTTTGATATCCAGTTCGACCAGCGCCGCTAGGCCATCAATGGATTTTCGAAAGTCGACAGGCTTGGGGTAGAGATAGACTTTTTCGACTTTAGCATCGGGTCGCATCATGGCGGGCTGGCTCCTGAGGGAATCGGGAGCACAGCATCCGGGATCAGCTAAGCGCTTTGAATGTGGGGTTCATGGAGCGCTTACGAAGATCCGATCTGCGCTTTTATTAAAACCGATTTTTTTAAAAGATATGTTAAGAGTTTTAAGCATCCGTGGATGTCATGCCCTTATGCAAGCTGATCAGGGTGAGCGTTACAGCCCCTCCCCGGTGCCCCATATGCGCTAACCTAACCTCTCGCCCCACAACTCGTCTGCTGATAACCCCGCTTTCGTGGGGATTAACGCAGCGCTTTGCTAGTCTCTTGACCACTACACATCACCGCAAGCCATTCGCCCGCTTGCCCTGCTTGCAAGGGGTGTAGTGACCGAATAAAACAGTGAGGCACAGGCCTCACGGCAGTAACATTAGTTCTTGGAGAGCCCACCGGAACGCTCGCGCGGAAGGCTAGCGCACTCAGCAAAGGGGCTTGGCAGCAACCTGCTGTTAACGCTGACCACTTGGAAGGCATGTCGAGCAAGCGCTATGCATACTGCAATAATGGCTCCCAGTAGTAGACCAAGCGTCACCACCAGCAGCCGATTTGGCTTGACGGCAGACAAAGGCTCCAACGCTTGCTGGTCAATAGTCACCAGCTTAAGCCGGCTCATATCAATATTCAGATTATTAAGACGAGTTATTTCTGCACGCAGAGGTTGCACGCCGGCAAGAAAAATATCTTCATTCTCTCGGCGGTTGAGCACCTCGATTTCGCGATTGGTCGCCAACATTTGAAGCTCCTTGGCGATCTGCGCTATTCGAACCTCAGTGAAGTCGTCCGACTTTCTCTGCTGCAAAGCTGTCAGTTCGGCTTTTAGGGCCTCCACACCCATAAAGTAAAGCGGGATCTGTTGGTTGTTGATTTCAGTGCGCATTACGCTGGAAGCACCAGAACGTACCGACTCACCCAACGAAGATGGCGTCGTCGGTTTTTGGATATCCAGTGACCGGGCGATACCAATAGCTTCATTGAGCTGGGCCATTCGATCGCTACGCTGGGTTTTAAGTTGTGTGCGGAGCGCCTTCAACTCATCCTGTAACTGAGCCCGCCGGGTAGAGTCGGCTTCCTGCAAAGACGCGATCTTGGCTTCCTTTTCAATATCGTAGCTTGACCGAGCGGAATCGAGTTTTCCTTTAAGCTCATTGAGCCGATTCTTAACAATTGCCTGCAAATCAGCAGCAATCTGCTCACGCTCGTTAGCGATGGCGTAATCAACAAATCCATTGAGAATAGCGACGCCATCAATTCCCTTCGGATAGTTCATTTCGAGCTTGATATATGCGCTGAGGGAATTTTTCTTGCTGGCGTCCGGCAAAACCAGATTGATTGAGTTGCGATTGAACGCTTCAAAACTCTGCTCCAAGGTTCGACCTGGCCGCTCAAACGCCTTGAACAATTTCTGGTTTGCTCTGAAAAAAGCCAGACGAGTATCATATGACTCCAATGAAGCGCCTACTTTAATAAGCGCCTCGGATGGAGGAAGCTGATAAACCTCAGATCGGTTCAACGCATCGAGCTCATTCAGTGCGGCTGGCCGCAATACAGCGCTGACGCTATATACAGGAGTAGCCAGAAACGCATATGCCGCCGCGATCAAACCGACCCCGGCAGTCACAAGCAAAAGAAGTCTTTTCTGCTCCCAAACGACTTTAAACAACGCGACGAGATCAATCTCGCCTGAGGAGGGAACCGGGGGGGCGCGGAAGCTACTACTCACAACAAAAACCTGCCTTCAAAGAGAAACTGCGGGCTCGTTATGCAGACGATTTTGTGGTTTTTTTGTATTTATAAGGGTCGGCCAAAAAGCCCAGCGTCGCTGCCAGGCCCTGGACACACAAAATGACTGGAATCGAGAACAGGTTGCATTTTGCCATCTCGCCATAACATTACAAGACTTGACATGCCCGTAGGGCAATTCCTACTCAATTGAGGAAGCTGCAGGGAAAATGATTCAGCGGAGCCCCAATATCACTATTTCCAGCCGACAGAGAAGCGTTAACGCATCCTAGCGGGTAGAGCCAACGCCCAACGGAGGGCCTTACACCTGCAATCGAAGCGACAAACGGTATGCACCTTCCGACCAACCCTACAGCGCGGGCTTTAGGCGTTTCTTACGGCGAACCAGCAAACTCAGAAACGGCCCCACCAACATCCCCACAATCAACGCCAACGTCACAAACACCGAAACTGGCAGCTTTGGCGTAGACCACCCCAAGAACGCCAGGGCGACGTCTTGCTGGTTTTCCAGTACGAATGCCAGGATCGCCAAGGCGGCGATCAGCACAATCAGTACCAGGGCAACGCGCTTTACACCGCGCATAAACTTCTCCTATCCCCAAAAAAACTCAGACGCTTTCTTCTTCGTCTTCGTTCACTCGATCCCGCAATTCCTTGCCCGGCTTGAAATGAGGCACGAATTTGCCGTCGAGGCTGACGGACTGGCCGGTTTTCGGGTTACGCCCCACGCGCGGAGCGCGGTAATGCAGCGAGAAGCTGCCAAAGCCGCGGATCTCGATCCGATCACCAGTGGCCAGGCACTGGGACATTTGCTCAAGCATGGTCTTGATGGCCAACTCCACATCCTTGGATGAGAGCAGCCCTTGATGGGTGACAATTCGTTCGATCAACTCCGACTTCGTCATATTTTTCCCTTCTTTTTCAAGCAGCTAGGAAAAGCGCTCCGAAGGTTTTAGCATGACCAGATGAATTTGAACAGCCTGTGGCTTGACTTATCTTGCGCAAACTATGGCAACCCTCACAGAATCCGCGATAACAGCAGATAGCCCCCAGGAAGCCACAGCAGACGCCTTACCGATAAAGCGCTGTCAGTGCCGGAATCAGAAACCCTCAGCCCGTACGCAGCCTCAGGCCGCCCCCATTACGCAGACCAATCGCATCCAAGGGCAAAACCCAAATCCCAGACACAAAAAAGGGCGACCGAAGTCGCCCTTTTTCTATGGCCTGACAGAACTTAGTTCTGTTTTTCCATTTGTGCACGCAACAGGTCGCCCAGAGTGGTCGGACCCGAAGCAATGTCAGAGGTAGCTGGCTTGTCGCGCAGGCTCTGGATTGCTTCTTTCTCTTCGATCTCGTCTTTCGACTTGATGGAGAGTTGGATTACGCGGCTCTTGCGGTCAACGCTGATGATCTTGGCTTCTACTTCCTGGCCTTCTTTCAGAACGTTACGAGCGTCTTCAACGCGATCACGGCTGATTTCGGAGGCTTTCAGAGTCGCTTCGATATCGTCACCCAAAGTGATGATGGCGCCTTTAGCGTCAACTTCCTTCACGATGCCTTTAACGATTGCACCCTTGTCGTTCTCTTGAACGTACTCGGAGAACGGATCGCTTTCCAGTTGCTTGATACCCAGGGAGATGCGCTCGCGCTCTGGGTCAACCGACAGGATAACGGTGTCCAGCTCGTCGCCCTTCTTGAAACGACGAACAGCTTCTTCGCCAACTTCGTTCCAGGAGATGTCGGACAGGTGAACCAGGCCGTCGATGCCGCCGTCCAGACCAATGAAGATACCAAAATCGGTGATCGACTTGATGGTGCCGGAGATTTTATCGCCCTTGTTGAACTGGCCAGAGAAATCTTCCCATGGGTTAGATTTGCACTGCTTGATGCCCAGGGAGATACGACGACGCTCTTCGTCGATGTCCAGAACCATAACTTCCACTTCGTCGCCGACTTGTACGACTTTCGAAGGGTGGATGTTCTTGTTGGTCCAGTCCATTTCGGAAACGTGTACCAGGCCTTCCACGCCTTCTTCCAGCTCTGCGAAGCAGCCGTAGTCGGTCAGGTTGGTAACACGCGCGGTTACGCGAGTGCTTTCTGGGTAACGGGCTTTGATAGCAACCCATGGATCTTCACCCAGTTGCTTCAGGCCCAGGGAAACACGGTTGCGCTCGCGATCGTATTTCAGAACCTTGACATCGATCTCGTCGCCAACGTTGACGATTTCGGAAGGATGCTTGATACGCTTCCAAGCCATGTCGGTAATGTGCAGCAGGCCATCGACGCCACCCAGATCGACGAATGCGCCGTAATCGGTGAGGTTCTTGACGATACCTTTGACTTGTTGGCCTTCCTGCAGGGATTCCAGCAGAGCTTCACGCTCGGCGGAGTTCTCTGCTTCCAGCACGCTGCGACGGGAAACGACAACGTTGTTGCGCTTCTGGTCGAGCTTGATGACCTTGAATTCGAGTTCTTTGCCTTCCAGGTGCGTGGTGTCGCGCACTGGACGAACGTCGACCAAAGAACCTGGCAGGAACGCACGGATGCCGTTAACGTCGACAGTGAAGCCGCCTTTAACCTTACCGTTGATAACGCCCTTGACCACTTCTTCAGCTGCGAAGGCTGCTTCGAGAACAATCCAGCATTCAGCGCGCTTGGCTTTTTCACGGGACAGCTTGGTTTCACCGAAACCGTCTTCAACCGAGTCCAGAGCAACGTGAACTTCGTCACCGACATTGATAGTCAGGTCACCAGCGTCGTTGTAGAACTGCTCAAGCGGGATGAGTGCTTCAGACTTCAGACCAGCGTGAACGGTTACCCAGCGAGCTTGGTAATCGATATCAACGATAACACCGGTGATGATGGAGCCAGCCTGAAGGTTCAGGGTTTTTAGGCTTTCTTCAAAGAGTTCCGCAAAGCTTTCGCTCATTTTAATTCCTGTTGATAAGGGCGAAGAATACGCCCATCTGCCACACCCCAGACGGTGTGGGTTACGTTCATATAAGAGAAGATGCGCAGGTCTAGGACTGGTCCCCTGCACTTCTTCTGAGTCATCCGGCGATATCGCGAAGGGCGATTTCACTCAAGATGCGTTCCAGCACCTGCTCGATGGACAATTCCGTGGAATCCAGCTGTATGGCGTCAGCCGCCGGTTTGAGCGGGGCTACCGCACGCTGGGTGTCACGCTCATCGCGCGCACGAATCTCATCTAGCAGACTCGACAGACTAACACCATCCACCTTGCCCTTCAACTGCAAGTAACGGCGGCGCGCCCGCTCCTCGGCACTGGCCGTCAGGAAAATCTTCAGCGGCGCCTCGGGGAACACCACGGTCCCCATATCACGGCCATCGGCCACAAGACCCGGCGGCTCCTGGAAAGCCCGTTGACGCTGGAGCAAGGCATCACGCACGGCCGGCAAGGCGGCGACCTGGGAGGCCCAGGAGCCAACCTGCTCGTTACGCAGATCATCGGTTACGTCATCTCCTTCCAGGATAATGCGCAGCGAATGACCTTCGGTCGCGCCGACGAACTGCACGTCCAGGTGAGCCGCCAGCAGCACCAACGATGCTTCATTGGTCAGGTCGACGCCGTGATTACGCGCGGCGAAAGCCAGCAGGCGATACAACGCCCCGGAGTCCAGCAGACACCACCCCAGGCGCTTGGCCAGCAGGCCCGCGACAGTGCCTTTGCCAGAGCCGCTTGGCCCATCGATGGTAATCACCGGTGCTTTGATATTCACAATTGAGCCTCTTGGGCTACACGAATGCCGACTTGGGCAGACAGTGTAAGAAAATTCGGAAAAGATGTAGCTACGTTGGCACAGTCATGGATACGAATCGGCGCAGTGGCACGCAGGGACGCCACACTGAACGCCATGGCGATCCTATGATCACCGTGGGCATGCACCTCCCCCCCGGCCATGCGGCCGCCATCAATGATAATCCCATCAGGGGTCGACACACACTTCACACCCAGCGCCAACAGACCGTCGGCCATAACCTGGATGCGGTCGGACTCCTTGACCCGCAACTCTTCGGCGCCACGCAATACCGTACGCCCTTGGGCACAGGCGGCGGCGACAAACAGTACCGGGAACTCGTCGATAGCCAGGGGAACCAGCGCTTCGGGAATCTCGATGCCCTTAAGCGGTGCCGCACGTACACGCAGGTCCGCAACCGGCTCGCCACCCACTTCACGCGGGTTTTCCAGGGTGATATCAGCCCCCATGAGACGCAGGATATCGATTACCCCGGTGCGGGTAGGATTGATGCCCACATGCTCAAGCAACAACTCGGAACCCTCAGCGATCGAGGCGGCCACCAGGAAGAATGCCGAGGAAGAGATATCACCCGGCACTTCGATGCGCGTAGCCACCAGTGCATGGCCCGACTCAACCGCCGCCGTCGCGCCAACGACCTCCACCGGCCAGCCAAAACCGCGCAACATCCGCTCAGTATGATCACGGGTGGGCGCAGGCTCGGTCACCGCCGTCCGACCTTCGGCGTACAACCCAGCCAGCAACAGGCTGGACTTGACCTGGGCGCTGGCCATCGGCAGCGTGTAATTCAACCCCTTGAGAGCCTGCCCACCACGAATGGTCAGCGGTGGCCGGCCTTCCGGCCCGGTCTCGATCACCGCGCCCATCGCCCGCAACGGCTTGGCCACGCGATTCATCGGCCGCTTGGACAGCGAAGCATCGCCGGTCAGGACACTGTCAAAACGCTGCGCCGCCAACAAGCCCGACAGCAGGCGCATGGACGTGCCCGAATTACCGAGATAGATCGGCCCCGGCGCCGGCTTCAAGCCATGCAGGCCCACACCATGGATGGTCACTCGCCCATGATGGGGACCTTCGATCACCACACCCATGTCGCGAAACGCCTGCAAGGTCGCCAGGGCATCCTCACCCTCAAGGAACCCCTCGACCTCAGTAACACCGTCCGCCAGCGACCCGAGCATGATCGAGCGATGGGAAATGGATTTATCCCCAGGCACCCGGATCTTGCCACTCAACTGCCCACCGGGGCTGGCGACAAACACCACATCGTCAGCGTTGACCGCAGCGTCCATATAGGCACGCCGCGCCAGGATCTTGCTGAAATGCTCGCGCGCTACCCGAGCACGAGTGAAGACACCCAGCAACTGGTGACCATCTCCCGCGTCGACCGCATCGCGCAAGGCATCCAAGTCGCTGCGGAAGGTGTCCAGGGTACGCAGCACTGCCTCGCGATTGGCGAGAAAAATGTCGTGCCACATCACCGGATCGCTCCCGGCAATCCGCGTGAAATCGCGAAAACCGCCGGCGGCGTAACGGAAAATCTCCAGATTTTCATTGCGCTTGGCCAGGGAGTCGACCAGGCCAAAAGCCAGCAAATGCGGCAGATGACTTGTCGCAGCCAGCACTTCGTCATGGCGCTCGACCTGCATGTGCTCGACATCCGCACCCAGCTCGCGCCACAGCCGGTCCACCACAGCCAAGGCGGCGGGGTCGGTTTCGGGTAGCGGCGTGAGGATCACCTTGTGCCGACGAAACAGTTGGGAGTTGGATGCTTCCACCCCACTCTGCTCGGAGCCGGCAATCGGATGCCCCGGCACGAAACGCGCCGGCATGCCACCAAACGCCAGCCGCGCCGCACGCACCACATTGCCCTTGGCACTGCCGACATCCGTGAGGATCGCCTGACCCAGATCCATGGCAGCCAGCAGCGCCAGCAGTTTTTCCATGGCCAGGATCGGCACAGCCAACTGAATGACATCGGCGCCCTGGCATGCCACGGCCAAGTCCGCCTCGCAACGATCCACCACGCCCAGCTCAACCGCCAACTGGCGCGATTGCGGATCCAGATCCACACCAACCACTTCGCCACACAGGCCACTTTCACGCAGGCCCTTGGCAAAGGAGCCGCCAATCAATCCCAGGCCGACCACCACCAGGCGACCGATCACAGGCACAACAGGTTGCATTGCAATCACATCAACCACGGGCCAGAACCTTGGCCAGCGCCTCAAGGAAGCGGCTGTTTTCAGCCGGCAAACCGATGGTGATACGCAAATGGTTGGGCATGCCGTAGTTGGCCACCGGACGCACGATCACGCCTTCGCGCAGCAGGCCCTGGAATACCGGAGCGGCCTCTTGGGCGAGATCCACGCAAACAAAGTTGCCCTTGGATGGAATCCAGCCCAGGCCCAACTCACGAAAGCCTTGCTGCAGTTGCTGCATGCCGCTTTCGTTGATCCGCCGCCCTTCTTCCAGGTACTCGGCATCCTTGAGCGCCGCGCAGGCCGCCGCCAGCGCCAGACTGTTGACGTTGAAGGGCTGGCGCACACGGTTCAGCACATCCGCAACAACGGCGGTGGACAACCCGTAGCCGACTCGCAGCGACGCCAGGCCATAGGCCTTGGAGAAGGTGCGCGATACCAGCAGGTTCGGGTAGGCCGCGAGGAAGTCCAGGCCGTCGGGCAAGTCACTACCTTCGGCGTATTCGATGTAGGCCTCGTCCAGCACCACCAGCACATGCTCAGGCACATCCTGCAGGAACTCGTTCAGCGCATCGGCACCGAACCAGGTGCCGGTCGGGTTATTCGGGTTGGCGATAAACACCACGCGGGTCTGGGCATCGATGGCCGCCAGCATGGCCGGTAGGTCATGCCCCCAGTCCTTGGCCGCAATCACCCGCGCCTCGGCACCGACGGCCTGGGTGACAATCGGATACACCGCAAACGCGTGCTCACTGAACACCGCATTCAGGCCCGGGGCCAGATAAGCACGCGCCACCAGCTCCAGAATGTCGTTGGAGCCATTGCCCAGGGTCACCTGATTCAACTCGACCCGGCAGCTCTCGGCCAACAGGGACTTGAGGGCAAAACCATTGCCGTCGGGATAACGGGTCAGCTCCACCAACTCTTCGCGGATCGCCGCCAACACCTTGGGGCTTGGCCCAAGAGGGTTTTCATTGCTGGCCAGCTTGACGATCTTCGCCGGATCCAGATTCAACTCGCGCGCCAACTCGTCCACAGGCTTGCCTGGAACGTAAGGCGACAGTTGTTGCACGCCCGGCTGCGCCAGGGCGAGGAAGTTGCCACTCATGTCAAAGCCTCACAAAACCGCTTTCGGGTAGGAACCCAGCACCTTGAGTGCCACGGCTTCCTGACTGATTTTCTCCAGCACACCCTTGACCAGCGGATCACGGTGGTGGCCGACGAAGTCGATAAAGAACACATAGGTCCATTTACCGCTGCGCGAAGGACGTGTCTCGATGCGCGTCAGGTCAATCCCGTTGTCATGGAACGGCACCAGCAGTTCATGCAGCGCACCCGGCTTGTTGCTCATGGAGACGATGATCGACGTCTTGTCGTCGCCGGTCGGCGGCACTTCCTGGCTACCAATCATCAAGAAGCGCGTGGAGTTATCCGGGCGGTCCTCGATTTTTTCGGCCAGGCGCGTCAGACCGTACAGGCCCGCAGCCATATCCCCGGCAATCGCCGCCGAGTTCCACTCGCCCTTGACCCGCTTGGCCGCCTCGGCGTTGCTGGACACCGCCACGCGCTCGACATTCGGGTAATGGGCGTCCAACCACTTGCGGCACTGGGCCAGGGACTGGGCGTGGGAGTAAATGCGGCTGATGCTGTCTGTCTTGGTGTTTTCACCCACCAGCAAGTGGTGGTGAATGCGCAGCTCAACTTCGCCACAGATCACCATGTCGTGCTCAAGGAAACTGTCGAGCGTATGGTTGACCGCGCCTTCGGTGGAGTTTTCCACCGGTACTACGCCGAAATTCACCGCACCGGCAGCCACTTCGCGGAACACCTCATCGATGGCCGCCATTGGCTTGCTGATCACCGCATGGCCGAAATGCTTCATCGCCGCCGCCTGGGTGAAGGTGCCTTCAGGGCCGAGGTACGCCACTTTCAAGGGCTGCTCAAGGGCCAGGCACGAAGACATGATTTCGCGGAACAACCGCGCCATCTCTTCATTACCCAGCGGCCCCTGGTTACGCTCCATCACCCGCTTGAGCACTTGGGCTTCTCGCTCTGGGCGATAGAACACCGGCACTTCGCCTTCGGCCAGGGAGGCCATCTTGACCCGCGCCACTTCCTGGGCACAGCGCGCCCGCTCACTGATCAGCTCCAGGACTTTGGTGTCCAGGGCGTCAATGCGTACACGCAGGGCCTTGAGTTCTTGCTCAGACATTAGCCGTGTTCCTTTTCGAACTCTGCCATGTAGGCCACCAGCGCCTTGATGGCATTGATGTCGACGGCGTTGTAGATGGAGGCGCGCATGCCGCCTACCGAACGATGCCCCTTGAGATTGAGCAAGCCACGCTCGTCGGCACCCGCCAGGAATGGCTTGTCCAGGCGGTCGTCGGCCAGGCGGAACGGCACGTTCATCCACGAGCGGTCGCTCGGGTTGATCGGGTTGCTGTACAGGCCGCTGGCGTCGATGAAGTCGTACAGGGTGCGCTTCTTCTCTTCATTGAGCTTGCCCATGGCCGCCACGCCGCCCTGCTCTTTGAGCCACTCGAACACCAGGCCCGACAGGTACCAGGCAAAAGCCGGCGGAGTGTTGTACATCGAGCCGTTGTCGGCCGCGACCTTGTAGTTGAGCATGGTCGGGCACACCGACCGGGCACGACCGAGCAGGTCTTCACGGATGATGTTGACCAGGATGCCACTCGGGCCGATGTTCTTCTGTGCGCCGGCGTAGATCATGCCGTAGCGGGACACATCCATCGGGCGCGAGAGAATGTCCGAGGACATGTCGCACACCAATGGGACATCACCAACTTCAGGCACCCAGTCGAATTCCAGGCCACCGATGGTTTCGTTCTGTACGTAGTGAACATAGGACGCGTCCTTGGACAGCTTCCACTCGTTCTGGCCTGGAATGGCGAAATAATCGTAGGGCTTGGCAGTACCGGCCACGTTGACGTTGCCGTAGCGCGAGGCCTCTTCAATGGCCTTCTGCCCCCAGATACCGGTATCGATATAGTCGGCAGTACCGTCTTCCGGCAGCAGGTTCAGCGGGATCTGGGCGAACTGCTGGCTGGCGCCGCCTTGCAGGAACAGCACCTTGTAGTCCGACGGGATGTCCAGCAGGTCACGCAGATCCTGCTCGGCCTTGGTGGCAATGGATACGAACTCATCGCTGCGATGGCTCATTTCCATCACGGAGAGGCCTTTGCCATGCCAGTCGAGGAGTTCACCCTGCGCGCGCTGCAGGACTGCTTCAGGAAGTGCCGCGGGACCAGCACAGAAGTTATAGGCTCTCTTGCTCACATCCAATCTCGCTCTGATCTGTTGGTCACATAATTCGTGTTCGACACATAACCCCTGTGGGAGCGGGCTTGCTCGCGAAAGCAGTGTGTCAGCCCGCCTATGCGCTGACTGATACGCCGCTTTCGCGAGCAAGCCCGCTCCCACAGGGGAATGCGCAGTATTGCAAACTTTCAAAAGGGACAAATAACAAGGGGGCGAATTTTCATCCGCCCCCTTGGTTGTCCGCTTATTCCTGCGGTTCTTCTTCGTCTGCGGCAGCATCGAGGGTTGGCTCGTCGACGCTGTCATCGCCGGCTGCGATCACCTCGCCATCGAACTCCTCACCTTCCAGCTCCTCGCCTTCGACTTCCGATGGTTCCTGGACACGCTCCAGACCCACCAGGGTCTCGTCGCTGGCCAGCTTGATCAAGGTCACCCCCTGGGTGTTACGGCCCAGGCTCGACACTTCATCAACACGGGTACGTACCAGGGTGCCCTGGTCGGAAATCAGCATGATTTCCTCGCCATCCAGCACCTGGACCGCGCCGACCAGACGGCCGTTGCGATCGTTGCTGACCATGGCGATAACACCCTGGCCGCCACGCTTGTACTCGGGGAACTCACTGATGGCGGTACGCTTGCCATAACCACGGGCCGAAGCCGTGAGAATCTGGCTGCCTTCTTCCGGGATCAGCATGGAAATCAGCTTCTGCCCTTCCGGCAGGCGCATACCGCGCACACCGCGGGCGGTACGACCCATGGCACGCACGTCGGACTCTTTGAAGCGCGTCACTTTGCCACCGTCGGAGAACAGCATGACTTCACGCTCGCCATCGGTAATGGCCGCGGAGATCAGCACGTCGCCTTCGTCCAGTTCCAGGGCGATCAGGCCCACGCTGCGCTGGCGACTGAAGGATTCCAGCGGGGTCTTCTTCACGGTGCCTTTGGCGGTTGCCATGAAGATGAAGTGACCTTCGGTGTATTCCTCGACCGGCAACATCGTAGTGATGTATTCATCGGTGTCCAGCGGCAACAGGTTGACCAGCGGACGACCACGGGCAGCGCGGGACGCTTCCGGGATTTCGTAGGTCTTGAGCCAGTACACCTTGCCCTTGCTGGAGAACAGCAGCAGCGTGGTGTGGCTGTTGGCTACCAGCAGGTGAGCGATGTAGTCCTCATCCTTCACGCCAGTCGCCGACTTGCCTTTACCACCGCGACGCTGAGCCTGGTACGCAGCCAAAGGCTGGGTCTTGGCATAGCCGCCGTGGGAAATGGTCACCACACGCTCTTCTTCCGGGATCATGTCACCCAGGGTCAGGTCGAGGCGCGCATCGAGAATTTCAGTGCGACGCACGTCGCCGTATTCGGCGCGGATCACTTCCAGTTCTTCGCGGATCACTTCCATCAGGCGCACGGCGCTGTTGAGGATGCGGATCAGCTCGCCGATCTGGTTGAGGATCTCCTGGTACTCGGCCAGCAGCTTCTCGTGCTCCAGACCGGTCAGGCGGTGCAGGCGCAGTTCCAGGATGGCCTGGGCCTGTTCCGGCGACAGGAAATACTTGCCATCACGCAGGCCGTATTGCGGGTCCAGGGTCTCCGGACGGCACGAATCGGCACCGGCACGTTCAACCATCGCCACGACGGCGCTGGACTCCCATGGCATCTTGATCAGTGCTTCCTTGGCTTCCGACGGAGTCGGCGAAGCCTTGATCAGGGCGATGACCGGATCGATGTTCGACAGCGCAACCGCCTGGCCTTCCAGGATGTGCCCACGTTCACGGGCCTTGCGCAGTTCGAATACGGTACGGCGAGTCACCACTTCGCGACGGTGACGGACGAAGGCTTCCAGCAGATCCTTGAGGTTCAGGATGCGCGGACGACCGTCGATCAGGGCCACGACGTTGATACCAAACACGCTTTGCAGCTGGGTCTGGGCGTAGAGGTTGTTGAGGATCACCTCAGGCACTTCGCCACGACGCAGCTCGATCACCACGCGCATACCGTCTTTGTCCGACTCGTCGCGCAGTTCGGTGATGCCTTCGAGCTTCTTCTCTTTAACCAGCTCGGCGATCTTCTCGATCAGACGCGCCTTGTTCAACTGGTACGGGAGTTCGGTGATGACGATCTGCTGGCGGCCACCGACCTTGTCGATGTCTTCGATCATCGAGCGGGCGCGCATGTAGATGCGGCCACGACCGGTGCGATAAGCTTCGATGATGCCGGCGCGACCGTTGATGATCGCGGCGGTCGGGAAGTCCGGGCCAGGAATGTACTGCATCAACTCATCGACGGTCAGCTCGGGGTTGTCGATAAGCGCCAGGCAACCGTCGATGACTTCACCAAGGTTGTGCGGCGGAATGTTGGTGGCCATGCCCACGGCAATACCGCTGGAGCCGTTGACCAACAGGTTGGGAATACGGGTCGGCATGACCGCCGGGATCATTTCGGTGCCGTCGTAGTTCGGCACCCAGTCCACGGTTTCTTTGTGCAGGTCAGCCAGCAGCTCGTGTGCCAGCTTGGTCATGCGCACTTCGGTGTATCGCATGGCCGCGGCGTTGTCGCCGTCGACCGAACCGAAGTTGCCCTGGCCGTCTACCAACAGGTAGCGCAGGGAAAACGGCTGGGCCATCCGAACGATGGTGTCGTACACCGCAGTGTCGCCGTGAGGGTGATACTTACCGATCACGTCACCGACAACACGGGCAGATTTCTTGTACGGCTTGTTCCAGTCGTTACCCAGCTCGCTCATCGCGAACAGCACACGCCGGTGCACGGGCTTCAAGCCATCGCGCGCATCAGGCAGTGCCCGACCGACAATTACGCTCATCGCGTAGTCGAGGTAGGACTGTTTCAGCTCGTCTTCGATATTGACCGGGAGGATTTCTTTGGCCAGTTCGCCCATGAGAAGCCTGATTCCTTTTTCGGGTGAAACCTCGTCACATCCATATGGGACGAACGAAGCTCGCCGCCGCCGGCATGATGCCTGGCAACGACTTACGACAAATCAACGAGTTATGACACGGATCTGCGCATTAAAGGCCGCCCCTTGGGGTGACCTTGGAAACCGCCGAATGGTATCACAATCGCCGCCACGCACCTATCCCCCAGATGCGCATGGAGCGTAGTAAGTTGACGGATGACAGGCTTGAGGGCGACGAGAGGGGCTCAGAGCCGGATCAAGGCTCGGACCAGCCTATGGATCCGAGGGTTTTGTTGGCTTTTCGGGCCAATCGCGGGCAAGCCCGCTGCCACAGCTGATGTGTAAATGCATTCAAAGTGCCGGAGCCGGCTTGCTCGCGATAGCAATCAGCTAAACACCAACGCTTTTAATGCAGGCGCTTGCGGCACATCAATTTGGCTATCTTGGCGGTGTCCGGCCGCTCAACAATGCCTTTTTCGGTGACGATCACGTCAATCAGATCTGCCGGCGTGACATCAAACACCGGGTTAAAGGCCGCTACATCGGCGGTAAATCGCTGCCCGGCGACTTCCAGCAGTTCGCCGGCATCCCGCTCTTCCAGGGCGACATCATCGCCAGTGGCCATCATCAGGTCCAGGGTGGAACTCGGGGCCACCACCATAAAGCGCACGCCATGGTGCATGGCGCAGACTGCCAACTGGTAGGTGCCGATCTTGCTGATCACATCGCCATTGGCGGCGATGCAGTCAGCGCCCACAATCACCCAGGTCACGCCCTTGGTCTTGAGGATATGCGCGCCGGCCGAATCGGCATTCACTGTGACCGGAATGCCCTCGCCCGCCAGCTCCCAGGCGGTCAGCCGCGAGCCTTGCAGCCAGGGGCGGGTTTCGTTGGCATAGACCTGCTCGACCATGCCCTCCAGAAACGCCCCTCGGATCACCCCCAGCGCAGTGCCTACACCACCGCTGGCCAAGGCCCCGGCATTGCCGTGGGTCAGGATCGCCTGGGCATTGCCCTGGTGCTTGCGGATCAATTCGACACCCAGTTGCGCCATGGTCAGGTTGGCTTCACGGTCGCTTTCATGGATCGCGACGGCTTCGGCCTCCAGCACCGCCAGCGGGTCGGCGTGCTTTTTGAGGCGATCGAGGCGATCGCGCATGCGCTTGAGGGCCCAGAACAGGTTCGACGCGGTAGGACGGCTTTCGGCCAATAGCGCATAGTCCTCCTCCCATGCAGCCTGCCAGTCACCGCCCTCGGCGATCCGTGCGCGCGCGGCCAGCACCAGCCCATAGGCGGCGCTGATGCCGATGGCCGGTGCGCCCCGCACCACCATCGTACGAATGGCCGCAGCCACTTCATCGACCGTCGCGCAGGCCACCCAGCTTTCCCGGGATGGCAGCGCACGCTGATCGAGCAGGTGCAGTGCGCCATCACGCCAATCGATGGCCTTCACTTTCTCCGCTGCCAACAGTCGATCGCGCATCCCTCACCCCGTACTCATCAACAAAAGCCGCGGATTATAGCGATCCGCCAGCCAGGACGCTCGGGTATACTTCGCCCTCTTTATATGACCGCCTCGGACGATGCCCGCTATGACGCCACCTGCCGCCCCGCTCGACTTACTGTTGCTGCCAAGCTGGCTGGTACCGGTCGAACCTGCAGGCGTGGTGCTCAAGGCGCACGCCCTGGGCATCCGGGACGGACGTATCGCGTTTATCGGCCCGCGGGCGCAGGCCCTGAAGCTGGCAGCCCACGAAGTGCGCGAGTTGCCCGGAGTGCTGCTCAGCCCCGGCCTGGTGAATGCCCATGGCCACGCGGCAATGACCCTGTTTCGCGGCCTGGCCGACGACCTGCCACTGATGACCTGGCTGCAACAGCATATCTGGCCGGCCGAAGCCAAGTGGGTCGATGAGACGTTTGTACGTGACGGCACCGACCTGGCGATTGCCGAGCAGATCAAGGGCGGCATCAGTTGCTTCTCGGACATGTACTTCTTCCCCAAGGTCGCCAGCGAACGCGTACACAACAGCGGCTTGCGCGCACAGATTGCAATTCCGATCCTCGACTTCCCGATCCCCGGCGCAGCCAATGCCGACGAGGCGATCCGCCAGGGTGTGGAGTTGTTTGGCGACCTCAAGCATCACCCGCGAATCAAAATCGCCTTTGGCCCCCATGCCCCCTATACCGTCAGCGATGCAACCCTGGAAAAAGTCCGGGTGATCGCCGAGGAGCTGGACGCCGCCATTCATATGCATGTCCACGAAACCGCCTTTGAAGTGCAGCAGTCCGTGGAACAGTATGGCGAACGCCCCCTGGCTCGCCTCGGGCGCATGGGGCTGCTCGGCCCGCGCCTGCAGGCCGTTCATATGACCCAAATCAGCGAAGACGACCTGGCGTTGCTGGTAGAAAGCAACAGCAGCGTGATCCATTGCCCCGAATCCAACCTCAAACTGGCCAGTGGCTTCTGCCCGGTGGAACGCTTGTGGCAGGCCGGCGTCAATGTGGCAGTAGGCACCGATGGCGCGGCAAGCAACAATGACCTGGACCTGTTGGGCGAAACCCGCACTGCCGCGCTGCTGGCCAAGGCCGTCGCCGGCTCGGCCAGCGCCCTGGATGCCCACCGTGCGCTGCGCATGGCTACCCTCAACGGTGCGCGGGCCATGGGCCTGGAGGCTGAAATCGGCTCGTTGGAAGTGGGCAAGGCTGCGGATATCGTGGCCTTCGACCTTTCGGGGCTGGCCCAGCAACCGATCTACGACCCGGTCTCGCAGCTTATATATGCCACCGGACGCGATTGTGTGAAACACCTTTGGGTCGGCGGCAAGCAACTGCTCGACGACCGGCAACTGACCCGCATGGATGAACAGCAACTGAGCGCCACAGCCGCTGCCTGGGGCCGGCGCATCAGTGGACACCACGAATAACGCCGGCCCGGGATCAACATTCCGCGCCAGGCACACCGTTTTATCGGATTTAGAGGACTACCCATGAGTAACGTCGACCACGCCGAAATCGCCAAATTCGAAGCCCTGGCCCACCGCTGGTGGGACCGCGAAAGCGAGTTCAAGCCCCTGCACGACATCAACCCGCTGCGGGTCAACTGGATCGACGAGCGCGTCAATCTGGCCGGCAAGAAAGTCCTCGACGTGGGCTGCGGCGGCGGCATCCTCAGCGAGGCCATGGCCCAGCGCGGCGCCACGGTGATGGGCATCGACATGGGCGAAGCGCCTCTGGCCGTGGCCCAGTTGCATCAGTTGGAGTCGGGGGTGAGTGTCGAATACCGCCAGATCACCGCCGAAGCCCTGGCCGAGGAAATGCCCGAGCAGTTCGACGTGGTGACCTGCCTGGAGATGCTGGAGCACGTGCCCGACCCATCGTCGGTGATCCGTGCATGCTTCCGCATGGTCAAGCCCGGCGGCCAGGTGTTCTTCTCCACCATCAACCGCAACCCCAAGGCCTACCTGTTCGCGATCATCGGCGCCGAATACATCATGAAGCTGCTGCCGCGCGGCACCCATGACTTCAAGAAATTCATCCGTCCTTCCGAACTCGGCGCCTGGAGCCGCCAGGCCGGGCTGACCGTCAAGGACATCATCGGCTTGACCTACAACCCGCTGACCAAGCACTACAAGCTGGCCAGCGACGTCGACGTCAACTACATGATCCAGACCCTGCGAGAGGAATAAACCTGTGAAGTTGAAAGCGGTTCTTTTCGACATGGACGGTACGCTGCTCGATACCGCGCCGGACTTTATCGCCATCTGCCAGGCCATGCGCACCGAACGTGGGCTTGCGCCGATCAACGACCAGCATATCCGCGACGAAGTCTCCGGCGGCGCCCGGGCCATGGTTGCCGTGACGTTTGCCATGGACCCGGAGTCCCCAGGCTTTGAAGCGTTGCGCCTGGAGTTCCTCGAACGCTACCTCAAGGGCTGCGCGATCCATAGCAAGCTGTTTGATGGCATGGCCGAACTGCTGGAAGACATCGAACGGTCCAAGCTGATCTGGGGCGTGGTCACCAACAAGCCACTGCGCTTTGCCGAGCCGATCATGAAACAACTGGGCCTGGCCCAACGCTCGGCACTGCTGATCTGCCCGGACCACGTGAAAAACAGCAAGCCCGACCCGGAACCGCTGATCCTGGCCTGCAAGATGCTCGACCTGGACCCGGCCAGCGTACTGTTCGTGGGCGATGACCTGCGGGATATCGAATCGGGCCGCGACGCCGGCACCCGCACCGCCGCCGTCACCTATGGCTACATCCACCCCGACGATAATGCCCGCAACTGGGGCGCCGACGTCGTGGTCGATCACCCACTGGAACTGCGCAAGGTGCTCGATAGCGCACTCTGCAGCTGCTGAATGGCTAACCAATGAAGCTTTAATGTGGGAGCGGGCTTGCTCGCGAAGGCGGTGGGTCATCTGCTAGAGAGTTGACTGACACTACGCTTTCGCGAGCAAGCCCGCCCCCACATTCAGATATGTGCTGCCCCACTGAATTTTGTTGAGGTCGATTATGTTTGATTACTCCGCTCGCCCAGAATTGCTCAAGGACCGGGTCATTCTGGTCACCGGCGCCGGTCGCGGGATTGGTGCTGCGGCAGCCAAGACCTATGCCGCCCACGGTGCCACCGTGCTGTTGCTGGGCAAGACCGAAGCCAACCTGGCCCAGGTCTACGATGAAATCGAAGCCGCCGGCCACCCGCAACCGGTGGTGATCCCATTCAATCTGGAAACCGCCCTGCCCCATCAATACGATGAGCTGGCAGCGATGATCGAAAAAGAATTCGGCCATCTCGACGGGCTGCTGCACAACGCTTCGATCATCGGCCCGCGCACCCCGATCGAACAACTGTCGGGCGAGAATTTCATGCGCGTCATGCATATCAACGTCAACGCCATGTTTATGCTGACCGCCACCCTGCTGCCACTGCTCAAGCTGTCCCAGGACGCTTCGGTGGTGTTCACCTCCAGCAGCGTCGGGCGCAAGGGTCGTGCCTACTGGGGCGCCTATGGCGTATCGAAGTTCGCCACCGAAGGCCTGATGCAAACCCTGGCCGACGAACTCGACACCGTCGCCGCAGTACGCTCCAACAGCATCAACCCGGGCGCCACCCGCACCAGCATGCGTGCCCAGGCTTATCCTGGAGAAAACCCGGCCAACAACCCGCTACCGGAAGAGATCATGCCGGTGTACCTGTACCTGATGGGCCCGGATAGCTCGGGGATCAATGGGCAGGCATTCGACGCGCAGTAATCCCCAGAATACGGGAGCGGGCTTGCCTGGGATGACCCTAGGTCTCTAACTGACGACTTACCCTGTGGCGAGCGGGCTTGCCCCGCGATGGGCTGCGCAGCAGCCCCACTCCAGGCACCGCGCTTGCTTCAGACATACCGAGCCGCCAGGTTTTGGGGCGGCTCCGCCACCCAGCGCGGGCGATGCGGCGTTCCGACAAGCCCGCTCGCCACAACAAGGCCGTAGCCAGGCGCAGAGTCTTGGGCACACCACCGCATCACACGTGGGGACTGGCTTGCCTGGGATAACCCTAGGTCTCTACACAACTTTCAGAAACTGACGACTTACCCCGTGGCGAGCGGGCTTGCCCCGCGCTGGGCTGCGCAGCAGCCCCACTCCAGGCACCGCGCTTGCTTCAGACATACCGAGCCGGCAGGTTTTGGGGCGGCTCCGCCACCAAGCGCGGGCGATACGGCGTTCCGACAAGCCCGCTCGCCACACCCCCCACAGCGCCTGGCGCCAAATTCCCAGCACTATGCATACGCAGTAAATCCTATCCCCTTGTTTTATAAGCAATAAAAAACATCGCACTAAATGGCACGCTTTTCGCTCTAACTTGCTTGAAACAGGCGGCACGACGTAAAGACGTGCGGCATGGGACCAGGGGTTATAACCCCCGGCAAAGCGGACTAGACTGTTACCTATGTTTTACGGAACTGAAGGAACAGTAAGACGCCCGCCAGTGGCCGCTCCCATTGAGCCTGTAAGACAGCATTAAGTGCTTAGAGGCCTACCCGTTTATGAAAACACCGACCCAGACCAACGCAATTGACTTCGACAGTGCAAAATTGCAACGCCTGGGCTTTGGCCAGCCTTCCCTTATTACACGGCGCCCCGTTAGCCTCGCGCAACTGCGCCAGCAACTGAACCTGCAATTGCAGACCAGCCTGGAAGCGGAACGGATCCTTGGCCTGTTCTTTCGCGAAGTGCAGCGCCTGGTGCCCCTGGATGCCCTGCAATACCGCCATGAAGCCAGCGACCTGCGCCTGGAGTTCGGCCAGCGCGGCCATCACTCCGTGAGCTACAGCCTCAGCCACCAGGGCGAACACCTGGGAGAGCTGGTATTTCGCCGCAACCAGCGCTTCAGCGAGGAGGAACAGGGCAATCTGGAGTCGCTGCTGGCCAGCCTGCTATACCCCATGCGCAATGCCTTGCTGTATCGCTCCGCGACCCGCAGCGCCCTGCGCGATCCACTGACCGAGACCGGCAACCGCGTCGCCATGGACCAGACCCTGGGCCGGGAGATCGAAATGGCCAAGCGGCACCTGTATCCGCTGTCCTTGCTGATGCTCGATATCGATCACTTCAAGCACATCAACGACAGCCACGGCCACGCCACCGGCGACAAAGTGCTCAAGGCCGTCGCAGCCTCGATCAAAAGCCAGTTGCGCAATGTGGATATGGTGTTTCGGTTTGGCGGGGACGAGTTCCTGATCCTGCTTTCCAACACCAGCCGCGATGCCGCCACTATGGTCGGCGAACGCCTGCGCCAGGCAGCACAGGCCCAGGACTACTGGGCGGACACTACGCGTATCGAATTGACGGTGAGCCTGGGTTGCGCGACCTTGCTGGCGGGTGAGTCGGCCGAGAGCCTGCTGCGCCGGGCCGACAATGCCTTGTACGTGGCCAAGCGCGAAGGCCGCAACCGCCTGGCAATGGCGGGGTAAACGCTACCCCGCCATTGCCCGGGTCAGGCTTCGCTGGTCGCCAGCACCTGGCGCTCGCGGGTCACTGGGGTTTTCTCCAGTTGCATGCAGCGCTCCAGGAACAGGTACATGTAGTCGTAGCTTTTGCACACAGCCTGGCGCAGTTCTACTTGCAACGCCTTGCTCGGGTTCATGCCCGCCAGGGTGCAAATGATCTCCAACGCTTCCCACGGGTGGGCGTCGTCGTACTGGGCATGCATCTTCAACCACTTCATGGCGCGCTTGCGATCTTCTTCAGGGAAAGCGGCGGCATACACGCCCGTCGAACACACCAGCGCAGACCACTCCCCAGTGGCGCCTTCGATGGCGTAGTTGGTGGCGGCAATCGCAACGATCAACGAATCGGCCGAACTGGTGTGCCAGCACCAATGACTCAGTGCATGCAGCTCTGGCGCTACGTTTTGCGCCTGCAGTTCTTCCAGGCCTACACCGTGGGCGCGCGCCCAATGCATCCAATAATCGGCATGGTTCAGTTCCACGCGAATATTGCGCATCAACCAACGTCGCGCCATATCCTCCCCAGGATGACGGGCAAACTTGGTCTTGGTCAGGTTTTGTGCCATGTACAACGCGAACTGTTCCACCACTGGCCAGCCACCAATCAGGTACTGACGCATGGTCTTGGCACTGAGCTTGTTATCGCGCATGCGCTGGTACAGTTCGTGTTCGACAACTCGGCGCTTGCTCTCGCTACAGTCCTGGATCAATTGCTGAGCCCAGGCGGGGTAACTTGAGGCTTCCATAAGCGGGCCGGTTCTGCTGAATGTGTCGATCACTGTCGGGCTCCTTTTGATTTGTGATGTGTACAGACCAGCAGATGTTTCAGCGGAACGTGCCGGGCGCCTTGAATAACAGAGGCTGCGGGCGCGCAGGTCGACATTGCAAACTATCGCAGGTAAACAATTGCGGGCGCTCAATCAGGTAGCCCTGAGCGTAGTCAACGCCAATCTCGAGCAATGCCTGCTCGATGTGCGGCGTTTCGACAAACTCAGCAATAGTGCGTTTACCCATGACATGGCCGATGTGATTGATCACTTCGACCATGGCGCGGTTAATCGGGTCGTCCAGCATATCCTTTACGAAACTTCCATCGATCTTCAGGAAGTCTACAGGTAAATGTTTGAGGTAGGCGAATGAGGACATTCCGGCACAAAAGTCATCCAGGGAGAAGCAGCAACCCAAGGCCTTGAGCTCATTGATAAAACGAATCGCGCTACCCAAATTGGAAATTGCGCTGGTTTCGGTGATTTCAAAACAGATCATGCCCGGTGGAATGCCATAGGCACTGAATTTCTCCCGCAGGAAGCTCAGGAAATCATCATCGCCGATGGTGATGCCCGACAGGTTGATCGCACACATCGCCATGGGCCTGCCGGGTCGCTCAAGCATGCAACGGGCAATCAACTTGAACACGTTCTCCACCACCCAGCGGTCCAGGGAGGTCATCAACCCGTAACGCTCGGCGGCCGGGATAAAGCTGTCAGGCAAGATGATCCGCCCCGCCTCATCGTGCAGGCGCAACAGAATCTCGATATGCCCGGCACCCGCCTCGGTGTGACCCAGGGGCGCGATTTCCTGGGCATACAGGCAGAAACGGTCCTCTTCCAGGGCCATGTGCAACCTCTGGATCCAGGCCATTTCGCCAAAGCGCAAGGACAGTTCGGTGTCGTCGGCATGATAGACCTGCACCCGGTTGCGCCCCTTCTCCTTGGCCATGTAGCAGGCCATATCCGCGGCACGCAATGAAGTCTCCAGGGTGGTCGGGGTGTGCGAGATATGCACCAGGCCGATACTGACGGTGGTGACAAACGGTCGGCCTTTCCAGACAAAGTGCAGGTTTTGCACGGTATGTCGCAGGCTCTCGGCGATCTTCTCGGCCACCGGCGCCGGGCAGTTCTCCAGCAGGATGCCAAACTCATCCCCCCCAAGGCGAGCCAGGGTATCGCCCTCGCGCAGGTCCGATTGCAGCAAGGCGCAGATATGCCGCAACAGTTCATCGCCCGCCGCATGGCCACAGGTGTCGTTGACCAGCTTGAACTGGTCCAGATCCAGGAACATCAAGGCATGGCGCGCCGACTGCTGGCGCCCGATGCCATGCAGCACCTGCTCCAGGCGATATTCAAATTCACGCCGGTTGGCCAGCCCGGTCAACGCATCATGGGTCGCCTGCCAGGACAGATTGGCAATGTACTGGCGCTCCTGAGTCATGTCGTGCAACACCAACACCGCACCGCTGACCTTGCCAGCGCTGCGGATCGGTGCGCCCACCAGGGTCACGGAGACGGTGCTGCCATCCAGGCGCTGGATCAGCTTGGAGTGTTCGCTGCCACCGCTGAGTTGGCCGTCAAGAATATGGTCGATCAGGGTAAACCCGTCGACCTGGGCGTGCTCATCCAGCAAATTGAACAACGCGGCCAACGGCAGGCCTTGGGCCTGGGCCGCGTTCCAGTGGGTCAGGGATTCCGCCGCCGGGTTCATATACGCGATAGCCCCGTCGACATCGGTGGTGATCACCCCATCGCCGATGGACTCCAGGGTGATCTGCGCCCGCTCCTTCTCCAGTTGCAAGGCATCGGCAAACGCATGGCGCTGTGCCAACAGCTTGCGCGTGCGCAGCAACGCCAAGGCGATCAGCCCCAAGGCGGTGGCCAGGTTGGTGATCAGCAACAGGCGCAGAATCACTCTGGAGCCTTCACCCAAGGCGTCGCTGAAGGCCTTGGCCGCGGGTGTCACCCCATCGTTGATGGCAATGATGCGGTCTTTCCAGGCATGGATATCGGCACTGCTGACCCGATTGGCGATGATTTGCCGGTGCATCTCCTGCGCCAGCTCATCAAGTTGCACCAGGTAGCTATCACCGACGGTCCACAGTTCGATGGCTTTTTCCAAGTAGCTGAAATGGCGAAAGTTGAGATACAGCCAGATCAGGCTCGACACATCATCTGGATGGTTGCCGCCCTTTAGGATCCCCTGGCGCGCCGCCGCCAGGTCAGGACTGGGGCGATCCAGGGCGATACGCAGCTCGTGCCCGCCCTGGGGTACGGCAATGGCGTTCTGGTATTTGAGAAAGGTCGCCTGGTCGCGGTTGTCGGCGTACAGGGTCAGGTAGTAGATGGCGTCTTTCTGGCCCTTGGACCACAGGCTCTCGCCCGCCACATAGCCACGCACAGCCGACAGCATGTAAAGACTGACGCAGCCCAGCAGTGCCTGGAACAGCACAACGGCAATAAAAGGCCAGACAATACCGAGCAAACGGGGTGTTCCGAGAGTTCGCTTCTGCTTCATGAGATCCCTTGCTTGAGCACAGGCGAGTAAAAACTGCTCCTGACAGCACAGCCGAGGCCAAACGCGACCCCTTCAGGGCCGGAGCCGGGATCGATTCAGCGAACTTGTTGCAAGTGTCCATAAAGCTTGGCGTACAAGCCGCCATCGGCTATCAGTTGCTGGTGGTCGCCATCTTCGGCGATGTGCCCACCGTCAAACACTAACACCCTATCAGCCTGCTTCACCGCCGACAAACGGTGCGCAATGATCAGTGTAGTACGCCCACTGAGAAACCGCGCCAGGGCCTGGTGCAGGTTGTACTCGGTCGCCGCATCCAGGGCCGAGGTGGCTTCGTCGAGAATTACCACTTTCGGCTCGGCCAGCACCATCCGGGCAATCGCCAGGCGTTGGCGCTGGCCACCGGACAAACGCACGCCCGAACGCCCGACAATACTGTCCAGGCCCTGGGGCAACCCTTTGACCGTAGCATCCAGCTGGGCAATTTCAAGGGCCTGCCAACAGGCCTGGTCAGTGCGCTCGCGGCCCATGGTGAGGTTGGCGCGCACGGTGTCGTTGAACAGCGCCGGATGCTGCAGCACCACCGCGACATGCTCGCGGATGGTTTCCAGGCCAATCGCCTGCTGGCTCGCGCCGCCGAAGCTGATCGTCCCCGCTTGCGGGGTGTAGAGCCCCAGTAGCAGTTGCACCAGGGTACTTTTACCGCCGCCACTGGCGCCGACGATCGCAACCTTTTCGCCGGGGGCAATGGCCAGGTTCAACTGGTTGAGCACCAGGTCTTCGCCGTAGCCGAAATCCAGGCCCCGTACTTCGATGCCCACGGTTTCGCTCCCGGTAAACGGATCCTCGCCCCCGGCATATTGCGGCTCGTCAGCTCGGGCCAGCAGTTCATTGATGCGCGTCAGCGCACCGCCAGCGGCGTAGTAGGCGTACTGCAAGTTCAGCAGTTGTTCCACCGGGCCGATCATGAACCACAGGTAGCTGAACACCGCGAGCATCTGGCCGATGGACAGGTCGGAAAACAGCACCGTGAGCATCGCCGCCGCACGGAAAATATCGATACCAAACTGGAACAACAGGCCACTGGCGCGGCTGGAGGCATCGCTTTTCCACTGGGAGTTGATGGCAAAGTCGCGCACTTCCTGGGCTCGCTGCCCCAGGCGCCCGAGGAAGAAGCCCTGGCGATTGCCGGCGCGCACTTCCTGGATAGCATCCAGGGTTTCCGTCAGGGCCTGGGTGAACCGCGAGGTGCTGTCGTTTTCCAGCTTCTTCAGGTGCTTGACCCGCTTGCCCAGCTGCACCGTGGCATAGATCACCAGTGGGTTGAACAGCAGGATCAACAGCGCCAGCTTCCAGTGCATCCACATCAGGATGCCGGAAGTGCCGACCAGGGTCAGCATGGCCACCAGGAAGCGGCTCAAGGTTTCGCCGACAAACTTGTCCACGGTGTCCAGGTCGGTCACCAGGTGCGTGGTCACGGTGCCGCCGCCCAGGCTTTCGTATTCACTCAGGGAAATGCGCTTGAGCCGTTCGATCAACCGCACGCGGATGCGGTAGACAATATCCTTGGCCAGCCCGGCAAACAGGCGCGCCTGGACCACGTTGAACACCAGCGCCGCGCAACGCAGCACCAGGGTGATCAGCAGCATCAGGCCGATATAGCCTGCGGCCTGCTGCCAGGGTGCTGGCAACGCGTGGTTCATCACCTTCAGTGCGGCATCGCCATTGCCCAGCAACACCTCGTCCACCAGCAACGGCAGGAGCAAGGGAATCGGTACGCTGCACAGGGTCGCCAGAACGGCGACACCATTGGCGATCCACAACGCTTTTTTATGGCGCAGGGCCAGGCGGCGGATTTCTGCCCAGGTCAGCCGATCAACGCGTACGGCGGGTTGATCAGCCACAGGCGGCTCGCTCCAACCAGCGACCGAGCAACGGCGATAGCTCGGACAGCGGCTGGTAGCCGTTGGTCAACAAGGCCAATTGGCCATTGCGCTCGGCCAACAAGGTAGGGAAACCGGCGATGCCCAGGTCCTGAACCCAAGTGAAATCGGCGGCCGTGGCGGCATGTTGTTCGGCACGATCAAAGGCCTCGGCAAACTCGATACGCGGCACTCCGGCGGTCTCGGCCAGTTCCACCAACACACTGGCGCGGGTCACATCGCGACCCTCGACGTAAAATGCCTGCTGGATCAGCCCCAGCAGCTTCCACGCACAATCGGGTGCCAAACCGCGAGCCGTCACGAGCGCACGGCATGCCGGCTCCGTGTCATATACAAAGCCGTCAGGCAAGGCGCCCTCCAGGCGGAACGGCTGGCCAGTGGCTTCAGTCACCGCCTGCCAGTGTTCCAGGATATAGCGCCGGGTGGCCGGCTCCAGCGCCGAACCACTGCCGGTGCGCAAACCGCCGACCACCAGGTGCAATTCCACGCCAGCTGCCTGGGCCTGCTCAACCAGGGCCTTGGCCACCGGGGCAAAACCCCAGCACCAGGAACACATCGGGTCCATTACATAGAGCAGGCGCGCGGACATGGTTCAAGCCTCGGTGGATGATTGCTTGTAGTTGTAACCAATCGGGTGCGGCATATTGCGGGCCTTGGCCAGTTCGATCTGCTTCTGGCGGTCGATCGCACTGCGACGGGTCTTCTCGGACAGCTTATCCCAGCAATGCGGGCAACTGATGCCGGCCACGTAATGCTCGGATGCGCGGTCCTCTACGCTAACCGGTGTACGGCAGGCATGACATTGATCGTAGTCACCTTCGCTCAAGTCGTGGCGCACGGTCACGCGGTTATCGAAAACAAAACAGTCGCCCTGCCATTTGGTTTGCTCCTGGGGCACCTCCTCGAGGTACTTGAGGATGCCGCCCTTGAGGTGATACACCTCATCGAAGCCTTCGCTGAGCATGTAGCTGGACGCCTTTTCACAGCGAATGCCGCCGGTGCAGAACATGGCGACTTTCTTGTGTTTGGCCGGGTCGAAGTTGGCTTTGATGTAGTCGGGAAATTCGCGAAAACTGGTGGTCTTCGGGTCGATCGCGCCTTCAAAGGTGCCGATCGATACTTCATAGTCGTTACGGGTGTCGATCAACAGCACTTCTGGATCGCTGATCAGGGCGTTCCAGTCTTGTGGATCAACGTAGGTACCGACTTTCTTGTTGGGGTCGACGCCTTCGACGCCCAGGGTCACGATCTCTTTTTTCAGTTTGACCTTGGTGCGGTAGAACGGCTGCTCATCGCAGTACGACTCTTTGTGGTCGATATCGACCATGCGTGGGTCGTTCTTCAGCCAGGCCATCAGGCCATCAATGCCTTCGCGACTGCCGGAAACGGTGCCGTTGATGCCTTCTTCGGCGATCAGCAAGGTGCCCTTGATACCGTTGTCGACCATGGCCTGCAACAGGGGCTCGCGCAGGGCGACGTAATCTTCGAGGGTGACGAACTTATACAGTGCCGCCACGACGATGGGTTGTGTCATGGGTGTTCTCTCCAGGTGGCTACCCTCGCAAAGGGTGAACCGGATGCAAAAAAAAACGCGCCGACTGAGCGGCGCGTTGCGGATTCTATCAGGGATAAACCCCGAACTGTAGGAGCGAGCTTGCTCGCGAAAAACCTGAGAACGCCGCGTGCTTTCAGAATGCGCGCGTCATCGTTAACGATCTTCGCGAGCAAGCTCGCTCCTACAGAGGTTGAGCGTTACCGATCAATGTCCGCCGGCGCAGGTCGGCGAGGCCGGCGCTGCGTCGATTTTCGCCCATTCTTCAGGCGTGTAGGTATGCAGTGCCAGCGCATGGAACTCGCCCATCAGGTCACCCAACGTGGCGTAGACCTTCTGGTGGCGCTTGACGCGGTTGAGCCCGTCGAACTGCTGGCTGACCAGCACGGCCTTGAAGTGCGTCTGCAATCCACGGCTGTGCATATGGCTTTCGTCCAGCACACTCACGTGTTCCGGGCTCAGGGCGGCAAGTGCCGATTCGATACGCTGCTGCATGGTCATTGCTTACTTCTTCTTGGCGGGTGCGGCTTTGGGGGTCAGCTCGTTGGTCATGTCTTCCAACAGCTTGTTCACGACCGGTACGGCGCTTTCCAGCTTGGCCTGGGTCAGTTGGGCCGATTGCTGGGTCAGTTGCGGCATTTTCTCCAGGACTTTCTTGCCCAGCGGAGACTTGTAGAAGGCAACCAGGTCCTTGAGCTCGGATTCGCTGAAGTTGCTGGTGTACAGCTTGACCATGTCCGGCTTGAGCTTGTTCCAGCCAATGGCCTGGTCCAGGGCGGCGTTGGCCTTGGCCTGGTAGGTGTCCAGCACGGTTTGCTTGGCGGCAGGCGCCTTGGTTTGCTCGAAACGCTGGGCGAACATTTGCTGCACTTGCATGTACACCGGGGTGCCGAGCTTGTCTGCGTGAGCCAGGGTCAGGAAGGCTTCGGCACTGGCGTTGTGGCTGGCGGTATCGGCAAAAACCTGGCCGCTGGCACATACCAGAGCAACCGCGGTACAGATGGCACGAAGACGAGTCATCGAATTTCCTTTTCTAGCAGGCGAGGTAAGACCCCAAGGGCGACCATTCTGCGCCTAAAAAACGCCGGCACTCAACCCCACGCCTTGTAGGGCCTGGTTTTGCGGGGGTTTGCCCGATGAAATGGCTTTTATGGAACCCAAACGGGCCCCCAGGGCCTAAACTGCGCAAACCGACTACAAGGAGAGTCACCGCGATGAGCCGTATCGAAACCGACAGCCTGGGTGAAGTACAAGTCCCGGATGACGCTTACTGGGGCGCACAGACCCAGCGTTCACTGGTCAATTTCGCCATCGGCGAGCAACGCATGCCACTGGCGGTCCTCCACGCCCTGGCCCTGATCAAGAAAGCTGCGGCGCGGGTCAACGATCGCAATGGCGACCTGCCCGCCGATATCGCCCGCCTGATCGAACAGGCCGCCGACGAAGTACTCGACGGCAAGCATGATGACCAGTTCCCGCTGGTGGTCTGGCAGACCGGCAGCGGTACCCAGAGCAACATGAACGCCAACGAAGTGATCGCCGGCCGCGCCAATGAGCTGTCGGGCAAGCCCCGTGGCGGCAAGAGCCCGGTGCATCCCAACGATCACGTCAACCGCTCCCAGAGTTCCAACGACAGCTTCCCCACCGCCATGAGCATTGCCACAGTGCAGGCGGTGCATGAGCAGTTGCTGCCGGCGCTGCGCGAGCTGTCCGGCGGGCTGGCAGAGCTGTCGGCGCGCCATATGAAGCTGGTCAAGACCGGCCGCACCCACATGATGGACGCCACGCCCATCACCTTTGGCCAGGAAGTCTCGGCATTTATCGCGCAACTCGATTATGCCGAGCGCGCCATTCGCAGTGCCCTGCCCGCCGTGTGCGAGCTAGCGCAAGGTGGTACGGCGGTCGGCACCGGCCTGAACTCGCCCCATGGCTTTGGTGAGGCAATTGCCGCAGAAATTGCCGCGTTGTCCGGGTTGCCGTTTGTCACCGCCCCCAACAAATTCGCCGCGCTGTCGGGCCATGAGCCGCTGACCACCCTGTCTGGCGCCCTGAAGACCCTGGCCGTGGCCTTGATGAAAATCGCCAACGACCTGCGCCTGCTGGGCTCGGGCCCACGCGCCGGGCTGGCTGAAGTGCGCATGCCGGCCAATGAGCCGGGCAGTTCGATCATGCCCGGCAAGGTCAACCCGACCCAGTGCGAAGCCCTGTCGATGCTGGCCTGCCAGGTACTGGGCAATGACGTGACCATCGGCATTGCTGCAAGCCAGGGGCATTTGCAGTTGAACGTGTACAAGCCGGTGATCATCCACAACCTGCTGGAGTCGATCCGCTTGCTCGCCGACGGCTGTCGCAACTTCCAGGAACATTGCATCGCGGGCCTTGAGCCCGACGCCGAGCAAATGGCCGAACACCTGGAGCGCGGCCTGATGCTGGTGACGGCGCTGAACCCGCATATCGGCTATGACAAATCAGCAGAGATTGCCAAGAAAGCCTACGCCGAGGGGCTGACGCTACGGGAAGCCGCGCTGGAGTTGGGCTACCTCACTGACGAAGAGTTCGACCAGTGGGTACGCCCGGAAAATATGCTCGAAGCCGGGCATTAAGACGCCAAACGCAGCCGCCGGGCCTTGAGCCCGGCGAGCAACGACGGCGCCAGCGCGACAGTCGCCGACCCCAGCACCACCACCAGCGCCCCGGCATAGCCCAGGGCGTTGATCTCTTCGGCCTGCACGTAGTCCGGCCATAGCCAGGCCGCCAAGGCGACCGCTACAAAGGTCACCAGCGGCGTGAGCGCCAGGGTCGCACTCACCCGCGAGGCTTCCCAATGGGCCAGGGCTTCGGCAAACGCGCCGTAGGCCACCAGCGTATTCATGCAGCACGCCAACAGCAGCCAGCCTTGCAGCGGGCTCAGTTGCAGCGCTTCCAGCGGATGGGCCCATGGCGTGAGCAACAAGGCGCAGGTGAGGTAGATCACCATCATGACTTGCAGCGAATTCCACACGGTCAGCAATTGCTTCTGACCCAGGGCATAGAACACCCAGATCGACGTGGCGAGCAGGATCGTCAGCACCCCGGCGGTGTAAGTGCCGAGGGACGTCAGTAATTCCTCCAGGCGCTGGTTGAAGAACAGGCCGAAGCCTGCGATCAAGACGACCAATCCCACCACTTGCCCGCGGCTGAAACGTTCCTTGAACACAAACACGCTGGCGATCATCAAAAAGATCGGCCCCATCTGCACGACCAACTGTGCGGTGCCGGGGCTGAGCGATTTCAGGCCCACCAGGTACAACACGTAGTTGCCCACCAGGCCGCATACCGCCATCGCCACCAGCCAACCGCCCTTGGGGCCGAGCACTTTGCGGCTGGGCAGACGCTTGGTGGCCGCAAGGTAGACGAACAGACAACCGCCGGCCACGGTCAGGCGAAACCAGGTGACGGTGATCGGGTCCATCACCTGCAGCACTTGCTTGAGTTTGATCGGCAGAATGCCCCAGAGGAACGCGGTCAGCAGGGTCAAGCCAAAGCCATAGACCCAGCGGCCGGAAGAGATGTGCATGAGTGCCCCAAAAAGCCAGAGGTGGAGGAGCTGGCATTCTAGGGCGATGCGGTGTGTTTTGGGTATCGATCATTCATCTGCTGCAGACCGAGTCATGGCACCCCCATCACCAGTACACCGCTGCCGCTGATAGCCCCCGGAGTCGGCAGTGAGCCGGTTCGCCGCACCAGCGAAAACGTCACATCGTCTCCGCCCACACTGTTGGTGATTCGGGTGAGGAATGAACCGTTAACGGCTACCGCAGCCCCGCCGCGCAAGAGCGCCGTGCCCACGTCGGCATTGCTCATGAGCAACAGCCGCGAGTCGAACGAGGAGCGCGTGCCTTTATAAGTAATGGTGATCGGTGTGTTGATTCCGCCGTCCGGACAGGAGTAAGTGAGTCTGCGGTTACTGACCACGGACGTTGACAGCGGATCGGTGCCGATTGCCCGTTGGTGGACGTCGCCGAAGTTGATTTCGATCGGGTTGTTATTGTTGATCGTGCAGGTTGAGGGCGAGATGGTGAAATTGTTGGCGGCGTAATAAGTGACCGTCAGACTCGCCGAGGATGTGTCGTAATTGTTTGTCTGCTCCAGACGCAGCACACCGAGGGCGTCCCCTACGCGAATGTCGATGGGGTTGCTGGGATTGTTACGCAGCATGATGTAAGGGGTCACATTGATGGGATAACCGATGAGGTTATTGGGCATCGTTGCGATATAAATGCCGTTGGGAACGGGATTGTTGTAAAACGCTCCATTTATACGAAGGCCGGTGATTTGGGCGGCAAACTTTGGGCCTGGAGTCCATGCCGAACCGACCCTGGTCGAGGTTCGCCAGTAGTCCTCTCTCGAGGGAGGAAAGCCCGGGAAGGGTTTAAACCTGCACTCCAGATTCGCGCCCTCAAGCATGATACGTGTCTTATCAGCATCCGCCTGAACCCTGACGGGAACCTGCAGGTTAGGGTTTCCGCCTATCCACGCCCCACCGTCTACCCGGCACTCAGCAGCGCGCAAGTTTGTAGTCACGCCAATCAAGACGAGAAGCACCGTGGTTCCAAATAATCGTTTCATTTCTAATCTCTCTTTGCCTGTCTCCCCGCGTGACCCAACGCGCTTTCACCGTGTGCGTCAAAGCCGCCCGAGAGAGCGTTGAGGTTCGCCTGAGGCTTTTTATGTGCACTGCCACCCCCTTCAATGTCGGCAGTGACGAAAAGGTGATGTCCACTGACGTAATGAGGGGCACTGGCAAGCTGTCGTGAAAAATCCGAACCCCCATCGCACGTCACGCCGTGCCTTGCAGTCCCCCGGAGGCGCTGGAGGTTAGCCAAGGCCACTTTCAGCTGTGAACGATTACGGATAGTCCAATGTAAAAGTGGAGGTCACCGTGTACGCGCCGTGCCCGATGGTTTGATCCCTGATCGCATTCGGCTCGCCCTGTACGTAGGCCTTGAGCTCAATGACATTGCTGCCATCGCTTAGCAGTTGCCTGTCGCTGACGGCATTCAAGGGCAAGGGCTTGTCACTCAGCGTTTCCATGCCCACCCCGATCCCCGAGGCACCACTGCCGCCATCGAGCGCGAGCAAACCGGGCAGCGCGGTGTTTTCCGTGCCGCCGAACATGATGGTCACCGAGTCGCCGATCGTGGTGTCACAATCCTCCAGGTGCAGCCTGAAACGCTTGCCCACGGATCGCGTGTTGAGATAGAGGTATTTGCTGGTCAGGTCCCACAATTCCAGAGTGACGGCCTCGTCACCGGGGCGCAGTGTGCAGGCCTCTTCAACCAGGTTGCCCTTGAAGCTCAGGTTGTCCGCCGCATACCCCAAGGGGGCCAGGCCGAAGGCGAGCAGCACTGCCAACCCGCCCTTATGCACAATTTCATATCGCATCGACTCAGCTCCTACTGGTATTCGGCCAACAACGTGGCCACCGCCGTAAACCGGGCCGGCGTCAGGACTGCCCCGGGCTGTTGCACCGGAACGACCTCCAATGTCGGCGGTGACGACAGGGTGATGTCCATTGGCGTATTGAGGGGCAATGGCAGGCTGTTCTGAAAAACCCGAATACCCAGCGCCGGCACGCTGGTCTGCACGGCAGAGCCATCAAACGCCGTGGGGGTGCCGTTGACACTCAACTTCAACGCCCACGGCAACGTGTCAGTGCCACAATTAATCGCGTAACCGATGCCTTTTCGGTATTTCACACCATCAATGCGCTTGACCCCGACGTCGCCAAAGTCGACTTCAATGGTCTTGCCACCTTCAATCGTGCAGGGTGGCGGCTCGTTCAACATACCGCTGAACGTCAGGTTGGCCGATGCAACATTGCACAGGCCGATGGAGCACAGCGCGAGCAATGCTCGCTGTGGCCAAACCTTCATTAGTCGTTCCTCATATAGGTCGCCGTCATTGGTAATCGACCACAAGGGTCGCAGCGGCATCGAACGCCCCGCCGCTCAGTTGGCTGCCCGCGCGTTTGACGGGCACCGCCTGCACCACCGGGAAATTGGGATAGGTAAAGTTCACCCGGGTGTTGAGCGGCCAGTCAGCGCCGTTCACGAACAGCTTGACCCCAAGGTCCGCCTTGCGCGTAGAGAGCACGCGGCTGTCAAACGAGGCACCGGTGCCGTTGAGCGCCAGGGTCAACGCATTGCTGTGGGGAGCGCTGCAGGTGACGGTGTACGGCACATCGCGACGATAATTCACCCCGTCCACCCGTGACGTCTGCAAGTCATTGCCAAACGGCACGTCCAGCGTATTGCCACTGTTAATGACACACGGCGGAGGGGCAATGATGACCGCGCGAATCGTCAAATTGGTCTGTGCCTGCACACTCTGGCTGACGGCCCCTATCAGGCAAACAGCGATCAGAATGGCCCGTGGGCTGATTGGTCTATCCATCGCTCTGCCCTTACTCATAGTTGAGCCTGAAATCCACCACGGCCCTGAATGCTCCACTGGTCAGTGGCGCAGCGGTGCGTGTGGGCCGTACGTGCCAGGTCTGAATGTTGCGTCCCACGGGCAGAAACAAAGCTTCGCCCCTTGAACCCAACTGGACGTCCCGGCCCAGGGCGTCGGTCAATTGCAGGCCCATCCCGGTGATGCCTTGCACTTTGACCAGCCGTGGATCATCGGGATCGGCAGGCGCAGAAAACGCCACCGACAGCACGGGTTGGTAGGCACTCCATACCAGGTTGCCGGTGCGTTCACTGCGCGCGCGGCCGGCGGTGCGCTGGCAATCGGTAAAGCGCAGTTGAAAAGCCTTTGCAGTCGCCTGGTCACCGGGCCGCTGCAGCTGGCTGCTCGACACAGCGTCCAGGTCAACCGTTTGATGCAGTGACGCCATCTCCAGGCTGCAAGGCGATTCATGCATGGACCCGAGCACATTCAGCATCCCGCTCATACCTTCAATATCCTCGTCCTCCTCGGCGTGTACGCCCATCGCCAGGATCCACAACAAGCTGCCCAAGACCTTCACATTGTTCGATTTCATGACGTTCTCCAGCCGCATTACTCTTTCGGCAATGCGGCCTGCGTGTTCACCTGGCACGTGTTGCCATTGCAGGTGAAGGCCAGAAGCGGACGGCCGCCGTAATCATTCACATAGGCCAGGTAAGGGGTCGTACCCAGTGCGCTGGCCGTGGGGCCCAAGGTCAATGCGTCTTTGGGCGGGATCATCAGCGGCGCGAAGCCCTGCGCGGTTTTGCCGTCCTTGCTGCTGCGCGCATCCACCAGGGTCACGTAATAAGGCGTCGGGTTGTTAACCCGGTATTGATCGCCTTCGCGGGTCAGGGTCAGTTTCTGCTGCCAGGGGTTGGACAGGTCTTGCTGGCTTGGCGTAATAGCTTGTGGTCGATAGAACAACTTGATGCGGGTCTGCAATGCAATTTGCAGGGTGTTGGATTTATCGCTGCGCGGCGGGATTTCCCTCAAGTTGAAGTAGTAGACCGTCTCCCGATCCTGCGGTAACGACTTGGCTGCCGGTAATGCCTGAATTTTCACCTGGCTTTGTTTACCAGGCTCCAAGCGTTGAACAGGCGGGAGCACGATCAAGGGCGAGGTGATTTTTTTACCCGCCTCATCCTCAATCCAACCTTGGGCCAGATACGGCAGCTGGGTATTGTTGTTGGTAATGCTCACGCTGGTGGCATCTTTGCCGCCATCAAAAATCACGCGGGTACGGTCCAGGCCGACGGCGGCGCCGGCGCTCTGGCTCAAACCCAGAGCCAGGAGCACGAAAGCCGGAGGGGTGAGGCGCATATCAAGCATCATGAGGCTGTGTTCTCCGTATCGATAAGTTCCCCGGTCAGCGTGGCTGGCCCGGGCAAGGATGGGGTTGCAGCGATCCTGTGGCAGCCCAGTTGCAAGGTGTCCGTCAAACCATCAACGGGCAGGATGGCGGGAAGCGTAAGGACGCATTGTTCGTCGCCGCCCCAACTGACGACCATCTGCTCGCCAGCCCGCAAGCCACTCAGGTAGACACTGCCGCTGTCATTCACAATCCCGGTGTCCTGTTGCTTCATGTTCTTCACCGTCGCGCCGAAGGGCGGTGAACTGCCATCCGGCAGGCGCACAATGGCCATGGCTTTTTCGCCGGCAATCACATCCAACGCGCGGTAACCAATCGCTCCTTCGGTGAGCGTTAACTGGGTGACCGACTCAGTCGCTTCGACATTGCTCGGCAAGCGCTCCAGATCAACGCTGGCCACCGTACGCTGGTAGCTGCTGATGTCGGAGATGACAGCCTTGCCAAAGACGTTACTGCGAGTCGGTGAGCCGTAACCGCGAACAGGTACATCGGGCACCCCACCGGTATCGATCATCAGGCGCGTGCCGCCGGTGCTGGTGGTACGGTGCAGAGCCGCACCGTAGGCCGTGAGCGTGCCACCACCACGGGCAGACACACCCAGGCTGCTGTAGCCACCCTCTTGCGTACTGGCGCTGATATCGATGTCGGCCTGATCCCCCATATGACTCAGATACCCACTGCCGTAGGCATTGCTGGCACTGAGCTGGTAGCTGTTGCGCTCATCGATCCGATCGCTGTAGCGGGTTGCAAAGGTGTTCTTGCCAGCGGCCCTGTTGGCATCCGCCGACAGGGTGCCGGTGCGCCCAAACGGCAGGCTGACCGTCAGCGCCATGCCGTTGTCGTTGTAGTTGTATTCCTGGGTGCGATACATATTCAGGGACAGGTTCATATTCTTGACCGTGCCCACATTGAAGTAACGCGACAACGACAGGTTCCAACGCTGAGTGTCCGGCCGGTCCCAATAGGTTTGCTTGTGGTAACTGGCGTAGACGGTAGCGCCCAGGTCACGAAACTGTTTGTTGACCGTCACCGTATAAAGCGCCTTGCTGCCGCCAATAGGCTTCCAGCCCTCGCTTAAATCGCGATAATCGCCGCGCCCGCCGAGTTCACCGTTCAAACCGTAATGCCGGGCGTCCAGGTACTCACTCATACTCAAGAAATTCTTCTCGGAAAACCGGTAACCGGCGAAGGTCACCTGGCTGTCATACTCTTCAAAGTTCTTGGAGTATTGAAGGCGGTAGGATTTACCCGAGAGCGTCTCGTTCCACACATGGGCGCGCGACTGCGTCACGTCCAGCGAAACGGCGCCGAACGCCAGCAAGTCGCGCCCTGCGCCCACGGACACGGCTCGGTAGTTGTTGTCGGTCATGCCGCCGCCGAACAACGACCAGCCATTGCTGATCCCCCAGGAAAACTCCCCGGTACCGAAAAAGTCGCCATCCGCACCGTATTGCAGATTGGACGGTCGACCCGCCGCCAGCTTGTAACGCATTTGGCCCGGACGCGTCAGGTAGGGAACACCCGCCGTGTCGATCTGGAAGCTGTTTACCACGCCATCCTGTTCTTCAATCCGCACGTCCAACTTGCCCGTCACCGCGTCCTGCAAGTCCTGAATGCGAAAGGGGCCTGCCGCCACCAGGGTTTCGTAGAGCACGCGCCCCTGCTGGCTGATGATGACTTTCGCATTGGTTTTGGCCACCCCGACAACTTCCGGCGCGTAACCACGCAGGTTGGGTGGTAACTGGCTTTCATCCGAGTTCAGCGCGGCACCGGTAAAGCGGAAGCTGTCAAACAGGTCCGAATACAGGTAGTTCTCACCCACTAACAGGCGCGCTCTCAACGCCGGAATAGCGCGATACGCGTAGTAGCGGCTCCACTCCAGCTTTTGAGGCCCTGCGGCTTCTTGTCGGCCGCTCTCGACGCGCCCTTGCCAGTCCGCCCTGAGGCGCCAGGCACCGGCATTAGCCCCCACGGTGCCATTGCCACTGAGGTTTTTGCGGTTACCGTCGTTTCGTTGATAGTTGGACTGCGCCGTCAGGCTGTAATCGATCAACAGCCCCGGCACGCCTTCATCCCAGCGTGAAGGCGGATCCCAGTTGATGGCGCTGTACTCAAGGTATGCCTGGGGCAAGTTGATGCTCAGCGTGGAGCTGGCCAGATCACCCTGGACGTCCATGCCAGGCAAACTTTGAATGTCCAGGCAATCGCCGCCTTTCCACCATGCCAGTTTGTCGGCTTCGGACACTTTAAGGCCCAACTGTTCCACAAGACTGTGGGACAAACAGGCCTGGCTACCCTTGGGATCATTATCGGGCGGATAGAACGCCACCGGTTGTTCAGCAATAGGCTGACCGTTTATCTGCACAACCATCGAATAAGTGCCGGGTAAAATAAACCCGCTGCGCGCAAACTGAGACAAGTCAATATTAGTGCGATCAGTCAGGTCAAGAACGTCCGTATTAAACTCGATGTCTGCGGCGCCCAATGCACTTCCCGCCAGTGATATAAGCCCACCAAACAGGCCCGGGCGCAGCGTATTTTTGATCTTCGCCGTATTCAACATGCATGCCTGCCCATCAATGTTCAAAAATATTCCAACTTGAACCGCACTGCGGCGCTGTGGGGTCCCGCCACCAGCGGCAGTCCATTGCCGACCAGATAGAATCTGTAGTTGAGTGTCATGTCGCCCTCCGCCAACGGTGTCGGCGCCATCCGCTGACCCGGAATACTTTCTTCGCCGGCGGCGTCCACAATGTGCAGGGCGACCCCCTGCGAGTCGCCAAACACCGCAAAGGAGAGCCCTAGCCTGTCGGTGGGGCCGTCAAACGTCACTCGCATATGCTCCCAATCAGGCAGAGTTACCCCCGGGCGCAACGGGTCCGGCCGAGTCAACGAGCAATTGATCAGGCGCAACTGGAAGGGGTGGTCTTCCCCGCGCGTGTTACGTAAAAGCCGGCCAACCGGTTCTGGCTGCATCTCGATGGTCTGGTCGATACTGGCCAGCTCCAACCCGCAGGCTGAGTCGACGACTTGTCCCCCAAGCAGGACAACGCCCTCGCCCTGTGAGGCCTCCTGCGCAAAAACGTAAGGGCAGACCAACATCGTTAGTGAAGAAGCGATAGCGAAACGCACAAATGTTTTCACCTGGATCTCCCGACAGCGTCCCCCGCCACCCGCGGTGGCGGGGGGAAACACTTACTGATAAGCCAAGGTGAAATTGGTGACTGCGCTGAAATCGCCAGGAGTGATGGCGCCCGTGGCGGCACCTTGGACGTAAGCCCCGAACTCCAGCGTGTTATTGCCTGCAGCAATGATCTGCGGAGTTGTAGGAACGCCAAGCTCAACCACGTCACCGCCGTGGGTCATCATGATGCCCACACCGCCGGCGCCACCCACCGTGCCGATCGCCCCTGGAACAACGCTGGAAGGTGCTCCCGTGAAGGTCGTGGTGACGGTATTGTCGGTGAGGTTGGACAAGTCGCAGCCTTCAAGCTCGATCAGCAAACGACGGGCCTCGGACTTGCCGCCTGATTCCAACTGGTGTTTGGCGATCGCACCCAGTCGGATGGTCTGATCGACGGAGTCAGGTTTGATGGAGCAGGCGCCCGAATGTACCGAGCCCAGAAACGTGACCGTTCCATCCGCGGCCTGAGCAACGGACGCAGTCCCCGCCAAAACGCCGACAGCCAAAAGCACAGTTTTCAGTTTAGTTTTCATTCACAATTTCCCACTTATCAAATGTCATAAGGCGTCCTGCAACACGTCAGCGCAGGACTGATTAAACGAACGGTGTGACCCGTGCCATTAAGTCGGTGACCGCCAAGTTGTTTTTCCAACTTATTGCATTGCAATTCGCGACACCGCTCAACACAGGGGAAGTTTGTACATAACGCACAAACAAGAAAGCCGTCCATTTCCCTTAACGAAGTAGCCGTGAGCCACTAACACTCGCAGGAAAAACATGGCAATCTGCCAAAACTTTAAAAAGTGCTGAAGGAATTAGACTACACGCAGATTAATGAGAATATTTTAACCAAGATTATATCTGTAAGAACGAGATTACAGGCACTAAAAAATCACCGCTCCCGTTGAAAAACCCCAACTAAGCAAGCAACTAAAAGTGCGGTTTTGAGATAACTGAACAGCAGATGCGCAAAGGGAGGACAAGCCCCCCCTCTGCATTGATCGAGTACGAACGACCCGAAGCGCGAAACTCAAGTGACTAGCGTGCGACCTCAAACAAACCGGTGGCGCCCATGCCGCCACCCACGCACATGGTGACGACGCCGTAACGCAGGTTACGCCGTTGCAACTCACGCACCAGATGCCCCACTTGCCGCGAACCGGTCATGCCGAACGGGTGACCGATGGAAATCGATCCGCCGTTGACGTTGTATTTGGCGTTGTCGATTTCCAGACGATTGCGCGCGTACAGGCACTGCGAGGCAAACGCTTCGTTGAGTTCCCACAGGTCGATATCCGCCACTTGCAAGCCACGCGCCTTGAGCAGCTTGGGCACTGAGAACACCGGACCGATGCCCATTTCGTCCGGCTCGCAGCCCGCCACGGTGAAGCCACGGAAAAACGCCTTGGGCTTGAGCCCCAGTTCCAGGGCTTTTTCCAGGCTCATCACCAGGGTCATCGAGGCGCCGTCGGACAGTTGCGACGAGTTACCCGCTGTCACCGAGCCGTCCTCGGCGAACACTGGTTTCAAGCCTTGCAAGCTCGCCAGGGTGGTGTCGGGGCGGTTGCAGTCGTCGCGATCGACCACGCCGTCGAGAATCTGCACCGCGCCGGTGTTTTTGTCCTCGACCTTGTACTTGACCGCCATCGGCACGATTTCGTCATTGAACAAACCATCGGCCTGGGCTTGGGCGGTACGTTGCTGGCTTTGCAGGGCGTACAGATCCTGTTCTTCGCGGCTGACGTTGTAGCGGCGCGCGACGATTTCGGCGGTCTGGCCCATGGGAAAGTAAATGCCCGGTACTTGCTCTTTGAGCAGCGGGTTGATCAGGTTGTCGGTGTTGACGCTTTTCATGGTCAGGCTGATGGACTCGACGCCACCGGCGACGATGATGTCGCTGCAGCCCGAGGCGATCTGGTTGGCAGCGATGGCAATCGCCTGCAAGCCCGATGAGCAGAAACGGTTGAGGGTCATGCCCGCCGTCCCAGTGCCCAGTTGCGACAGTACCGCCACGTTACGCCCGATGTTGTAGCCCTGGGCACCCTCATTGGAGCCAGCGCCGACGATGCAATCTTCAACCGTCGCCGGGTCGATGCCGTTGCGGGTGAGCAGCGCGTTGACGCAATGAGCCGCCATGTCATCCGGACGGGTCTGGTTGAACTTGCCGCGAAAGGACTTGGCCAGGCCGGTTCGTACGCTGTCGACGATGACTACTTCACGCATGGGCTACCTCGATCTTGTGGTTGTTGGGCGATGGATCGAGGATAGATCCAGGCCCAGGCAACCGCGATGATCATTCACCCGGCATATACAAAACCATGGCTGGCTGAAGCAGTGGGGCTTTGGGGTGGGGCCGCTTCGCGCCCCGGCGCGGGGCAGGCCTGCTCACCACAAAAAGAAAACTCACCACACACAGCCGGCTCCCCCCAAAAAGCACAGTCACCCCAAAAACGCCTGCTCTCCTCAACCAGCACGGGTGGGGTCGTTTGTTGAGGTGAACAGGCTCTTTGCGGTGAGCCTATACCTGATGGCGAACACAACCTTTTTGTGGTGAGCAGGCTTGCCCTGCGCTGGGCTGCGAAGCGGCCCTAAAACCTACCGACGGGTTCTGCCTGAAGAAACGCGGCGACTGGATTGGGGCCGCTTCGCGCCCCAGCGCAGGGCAAGCCTGCTCACTACAAAAAGCGAACTCACCACACACTGCTGGCTCACCAAAAAAAGTCTGCGCTCCCCAACCAGCACGGCGCGCAAACCACGTAGTTATTTCTTCTTCTTTTTATCGTGCTTGTCGGACTTGGCGAAGGCTTCTTCTAAAGCAAGGTTAATCGTGCGAAGCACCTTGACCCGCGCCCAGCGCTTGTCGTTGGCCTCAACCAGGGTCCAGGGGGCGATCTCGGTGCTGGTGCGGTCCACCATGTCGCCCACCGCTGCCCGGTAGGCATCCCACTTGTCGCGGTTGCGCCAATCGTCTTCGGTGATTTTGAAGCGCTTGAAGGGGATTTCTTCGCGCGCCTGGAAGCGCTCCAACTGGGTGTCCTTGTCGATGGCCAGCCAGAACTTGACCACGATCACCCCGGCGTTGCGCAACTGCTCCTCGAAATCGTTGATCTCGGCATACGCCCGCATCCAGTCCGCCGGGGTGCAGAAGCCTTCGATCCGCTCCACCAGCACCCGCCCATACCAGGAGCGGTCAAACACGGTGAACATCCCCCGCGCCGGGATCTGCCGCCAAAAACGCCACAGGTACGGCTGGGCCCGTTCGTCTTCAGTGGGCGCGGCAATCGGTACGATGCGGTATTGGCGTGGGTCCAGCGCCGCCGCCACCCGGCGGATCGCCCCGCCCTTGCCCGCCGCGTCGTTACCTTCAAATACCGTAACCAGCGCGTGCTTGCGCATGCGTTTGTCGCGCATCAAGCCCGAGAGCCGCGCCTGCTCGGTGATCAGTTGCTCTTCGTAGTCGTCCTTCTCCAGACGCTGGGTCATGTCCAGGCTGTCGAGCAGGCTCCGTTGATCCACCGACGAGGGCAAGGGCGCCGGCTGAATCCCGCTCGCCTTGCCTTTGCGCACCTTCAGGGCATTTTGCAGACCCTCCAGCAGGATCTTGCCCACCGTCAGCCCACGGTAATTGGCATCGACGCCTTCGATCACATGCCAGGGCGCGTAGTCCCGGCTGGTGCGGCGCAGCACGCGCTCACCAAAATGCACGAACTTGTCGTAGGTCTCGGACTGCTGCCAGTCCAGCGGGCTGATGCGCCAGCTGTGCAGCGGATCGTCCTGCAAGGCCTTGAGCCGTGCCTTCATTTGTTTCTTGGACAGATGGAACCAGAACTTGAAGATCAGCGCGCCTTCATCGCAGAGCATCTGTTCCAGGCGTTCGGCCCCGGCGATAGCCTGGTCCAGCCGCGCATCCTTGATCTGCCCATGGACCCGCGCCTGCAACATCTGGCTGTACCAGTTGCCGAAGAACACCCCCATGCGCCCCTTGCCCGGCAATTGCCGCCAATAGCGCCAAGCCGGCGGGCGCGCCAGTTCTTCGTCGGTCTGCTGGTCGAAGGTACGCACTTCGATCAGGCGTGGGTCCATCCATTCGTTGAGCAGCTTGACCGTTTCGCCCTTGCCGGCGCCTTCGACGCCATTGATCAGGACGATCACCGGGAAGCGTCCCTGCTGGTGCAACTCAAACTGAGCCTCCAGCAAGGCTTCACGCAATGCCGGGACTTCTGCGTCGTAAATGTCTTTATCGACGGCGTGACCGATTTCTGCGGATTCGAACATGGGCGACTCCCTTCCAAGATGGATCAAGACTAGCGGATTGGGCTTCACGGCGGGCAAGCAATTCCATAGAGCTTGCCGTGGATCAATCTGCAACCCTGCCGGCTAGTCTTCCGGCAGATGGCAGATGTCCAGGTCCTGATGCTTCATCATCTGCTGGGTCAGGCGCTCCATCACCTCGTTGATCGCCTGTCTGCGCGGCGCGCGCAGGGCTTCCATTTGCGCCAGGTATTCACCGTCGGTGAGGTTCTGGCTGTTCTCGAAAAGCGCCTGCTGCTGTTCATCAAACGGCTCGGCTGCGCGGCTGAATGTCTTGGGAAACTGCTGTTTGAGGTGGGCCTTCCAGAACGACAGCTGGGCAATAAACCGCAAAAACAACGGTGACAGTTCGGCGCTGAGGACTTGCTCATGCGCCTGCTCCAGGTTCTCGCTGGTCAAGTCCGCCAATGACGCGTAGCGCATGTGCTTGGGTTGCCCCGGCAACTGCAGGATCTTCGCCAAGCCGACCCGATACGCCAGGCTGACCTCCAGCGGATCTTCGCTGGCATGTTCGGCGGCGTAAGTGGCCGCAATCTTTTCCAGTTCACTGAGGCGAAACAAACCGCGCCCCAGGGTCAGCAGCACTCCGGAATTGCCTTGCCCTCGACTGGCCTGGCGCGTGGCGTTCGCCACGGCCTTGAGCACTTCGACCTGGCTGAAAATCTCTGTCGCGCCATCGACACAGTTCGCCGGATGGGCCACCAGTTGAAACACCTGCTCGCGCAACTCGACGCTGTCATGGGTCGCCTGCAGGACTTCCCAGACCCGCCGGGTCATGTCCTCGCGCACGTGGCGGCTATCGGCGGCGCCGGAAAGTTGCGCCAACAACGTCATCAGTGGCATCGATTCCGGATCGTCGCGCAGGTTGGCCCAGATCGCCCGCTTGCTGGCATCGGCCGCCGCCACCTCGTCTGGCAGCCAGGTGCGCCTGGCCTTCAGCTCAGTGAAGCGTGACTGATCGTCCTCCACATAGCCCATGCCAATGCCCACTTCATCGCGGTAACGAATCAACGCGGTCATTGTCGTCGAGGACAAGGGGTTGCCCCCCAGATTGATCGCCTGGCTGAACCTGCGTGTCGACGCGAACAACCAGTCGGGCAATACGGTGATCCAGTTGCTGCGCAGGTCGACCTGCTCCAAATGGGCCAGGCGTGCGATCCCGGTGGGCAGGTCCACCAGCTTGGCGTCCTCTAGCAACAGGGTATGCAAGTCGCGCATGTTGCTCACATCCAGATGCGACTCGATGGGGTTGTGGCTCAGGTCCAACAGACACAAGGTGCTCATGTCCGCCAGTTTGCGCCGGGTGTACTCAGTCAGCGCCAACTGATTGTGGGGCAAGCACAGGCTGTTGAGTTCGGGCATGCGCGAGAGGTATTCCGGAAGCCGGGTCAGGCGGTTGCGGTCCAGATTCAGGCGCCGCACGCCCTTGAAGCACTTGAGGAAATACGCCACGTCATCACCCAGGCGCATGTTTTTCAGGGACAGGTGCCGCACATGGTCGAAGCGGATCTCGGCGGGCAGGTTCGGCAAGGCACCCACGCGCATGCCATCCAATACCAACCCCGGCACGGGCACTTGTTGATCATCGAGGACAAAGCTCTGGCGGCGCCAGCAGGCCTCGATCCGCTCGGCCACTTGCTGGCGGCTCTGGCGCACATCAGCCATGCCCGGCTGCGCCTCCAGGTCGCCGACGTTGTTCTTCCAGTGTTTGAGGATCGTGCGCAGGCGCTCCAGGTCAGCCTGCAGGCGGGCAACGGCCTTGGCCTGGGCCAGGGCGTCGGTCCCCAGGCTGCGCAACAACTCTGCGGCCTGGACATCACTGAACAGGGGATAAATTTTCTGCACCTTGCCCACCAGTGGCGAGCGCAGCGCCAAAGGGCTGGTCGGTGAATCCGCCAGGCGGCAGGGAACCTCCAGCGCTTGAGGCTCGCTGGCCTGATCGGAAAAGGCTTCACCCGCCACCCCACGCTCGCTCTGCGCCCGGGCAGCCACCCGGCGGCGCAGTCTCCAGCCGCTTTCGCCAGGATTGAGCGGCAACTCCAGGGCGCTGCGCTGGGTAGCCGAGAGCGTGTGCATGATCGCCTCGAACAGCCCGTCGGTACCGGCCTGGGCCGGCCCCATGCTGACGCCGTGGGCATCGAACGGCGCAAAGCCCGCCGCTGAACTGACCACCACCCGACGCTCGCTCGCACCCGCCCTCGCCCCCAGGGCCAACAGCGGCCCGGTGGGCGAATCCTGGCGCAACTCCAATTGCAGTGCGCTATCCCAGCCTTCGAGGCCCGGCAGCATGCGTACCGCCACGCACTGGGTGTCGAGACCGGCCAACTCCGGCTGCTCGAAACCGGCCAGGGCACGATCCAGGCGCTGTGTCTCAAGGGTCACGCGCGCCGACTCTGCCAGGGCCATGGGCACCCGCTGATTGTCCCGCAGGGCTTGAAGCTCCAAGGAAGACACCTGGGCCATGAGCTCGCGCATCACCCGGGTGGGCAGCTGCGGGTAGGCCTGGCGCAGCGCCGCCCACTCCTCGGGCACCGGCCCGTCGTAGGCCTGATACAGCTGTTCAAACAACGGTCTGCGATCAGCCTTGAGGTGGGCGAGCAATTGACGCGCCAGCGCCCCGTGCTCGTCATTGGCGGCCACCCCCTCACCCAACAGTGCAGCCTTGTGTTGCGTATCCAGGCCAGCCAGCAGCACATCAAATACCCGCCCCTGAGCCACCGCCTGCGCGTCGATGCTCAAGCGCCCTGCGGCACCAAACGGGCCGGCGGCGGGATAACGCGCCGTGACGCTACCCTGGGCATCCAATACCTCGAAATAATGACCCTCGGGCCAACCCGGCAGCAGCGGCAAAGCGTGCATCTGGGTAGCCGCACTTTGCCCATTGAGGTAAGCGCCACGCTCCAAAAGCCAGACCAGATCGCGGATCGACTGCTCCAGCCTGAAACGCTCGTACAGATCACGAAAGCGCGCCGGAAAGGGCAGACACTCGTGCGCCAGGTGATACCCCCAGCGGTGGGGCTTATCGATGATGTCCTTGACCAGCCGCAGCTTGCGCGAGTCCAGCGCAGGGTGGCGACTGCTCGGCTCCAGACGGGAAAACAGATAGTCCTGGTCCTCCCACTCGTCAGGATCCTCGAACGCAAAGCGCCAGGCCCCCTCGCCGTTGTGCAACATCACCGGTCGATAGGCCGCCTGCCGCGTGCGGTGATTGGCCCGCCACACGCCCTGCTGGGGCTCGTAGGTCACCTGATGCAGGTTGTCGCCGACTTTGACGTATGAGCGCGCGCCCACCTGGTAGACGCCTTGCGCGTCGGCAGCCACCTCGTCGATCAGGTGTTGATCGTGGGAATACTGCCCGAGGTCTGGCCGCCACAGGCGTGGCTGCCCGTCGTTGGAGCGCACCGCTTCCAGCGTCTTGAAGTAATCGGCATAGCTTTGTCGGGCGCGCTTGAAGACCTTGCCCACCACCTTGGCCCCCGCGGCGAACAACACCATTGAAGTAATGTCCTGCGCCACGGCAACCAATTGTTTGAGCGCTTCTTCCTGGTCGCCACGGCGCCAATCTTCAATGCCGTCATACACCTCGCCGAGCATCTGCCCCACCGCCACGCTGGTCATCAATAGGCCCAATGCCGGGACCACAAACCCAGCGAGGTTGAGCAGCGTCAGCCCGGCGTCCAGATAGTCCAGCAGGCGCTGTTTGCGCACCTCTTCATCTACATCCGCCACCGGGACCGCCAGGGTCCGCGCGTCGATCTGCAATTTGCCCGCATAGGTGGCGAAAAAGTGCTGCGCCAGGCTGGTGGTGATGGGCCTGGCCTCCAGCACGCCCAGGGTGCGGCGCTGGTCAAAGTGCCGAAAAAAACCGACCCGGTCTATTTCGCCCAAGTAAGCAGTGAAAAACGTGCGGTAGGTGCGCACTTCCAGCTTCAGATCCAGATAGACCTTGAAGTCGTTGAGCGAGGGGTATTCAAAAAAAGGTCGCCCCGGCTCATTGGGCATGTACACCACACAGGGCTCCTGCGGGTAATCGGCAATCGACCGGCCAGAAAACACCACCACGCTCCACAGGCAGCAATCCAGTGCACTCAAGCCCTGCCAGATGACCTGACGGCCTTGAAACAACAGGCCCCTGGCCTGCACCGGGTCCATCTTGCGATCCAGCAGGGTGCATAGCAGGCCATAAGTCTGGTGGGTGATATCGCCGCGCATGCAGGCCATGTGCGCGTCGATTTTCATGTCCAGGGTTTTCATCCAACCGATATCGAGCGCCACGCCATTGAAATAGGCGTCATCGCCGGGCTCACCAACGTTGAGGTTGAACACGTCACTGATGTGCTGCTGATACAAGCGCCCTACATCAAGGTCCCGGCAGCCCTTGGCAAACGCCTGCACTGAGACGGGGCTCACCCCACGCAAGGCTGAGCCCAATTGCAGCCGCGACTGCGGCGCAAAATGCCCGTCTTGTGTTTCCTCCTCGGTAAAGTTCTGCAGGGCCATGTGCAGCAGGGTCTGCTGCTCCAGCTTGGTACTGCGGACATATTCCAGCGGCAGGACGTCTTTCTGGTATTCGTAGAAAGCCCGTACAAACAGGTCCTTCTGCGGCTCGACCGTGACTTGCCAGTGCCTCTGGCAGTAGGCCTTCAACTGCGCACTGCAAAATTCATCCAGTGACCGCAACGGGCGCAAGCGGCCTGCGACTGCGGCCCTGGCCTCGTCAATCTGCGCAGCATCGCGCTCCAGCGCCTCCAACACCCCTTTGGGGGCGTTCAGCATCCAGCCCGGCAGGCGCTTTTGCAGGACCTCGGCCTTGGGCAGGTCGTTGGTGATTTCCAGCAACGCGGCTTGCAACTGGCGCTGGGTCAATTGAGTACATGTCTTGGTCAAATCATCCTGGTCCGGCATGCGCAATGTCCTTTATTGCCCGTTAATCAGCCATTCACCATAACCCGACGCAAGCCATTGAATTTACGCAGATAGTTGATCGATACCGGGGTCACTTCAGGCATTTTTTGCGTGCAAACAGCAGCGGGCTACCACCACAGGCCGGCGTGGATCGGCCGCCGCTCCCGTGATCGGCTAGAATGGCCGCCTTGTCTTTGCCGAGTTGCCCATGAACCCCGTATCGCCAAATGCCCAGCTTGACTGGGACGACCAGGGACGCCCGCGCTCGCGGGTCTTCGACGACGTGTATTTCTCCGATCAGTCGGGCCTGGACGAAACCCGTTATGTGTTCCTTGAACAGAACCATCTGCAACAGCGCTTTGCCGCGCTGCCCGTGGGTGGGCGACTGGTGATCGGCGAGACCGGCTTTGGTACCGGGCTCAATTTCCTGTGTGCCTGGCAGTTGTTTGACCAGCACGCCGCGCCCGGCGCCCGTCTGCACTTTGTCAGTGTGGAGAAGTACCCCCTGAGCCACGCCGACCTGCAGCGGGCCCTGGCTCTATGGCCGGAACTCCAGCCCTGGGCCGAGCAACTGCTGGCGCAATACATTGCCATTCACCAGGGTTTCCAGCGCCTGGTGCTGGACGCGGGCCGCGTGACCCTGACGCTGATGATTGGTGATGCCCTGGAACAACTGCCGCAACTGGACGCGCAGGTCGATGCGTGGTTCCTCGACGGCTTTGCCCCGGCGAAAAACCCCGACATGTGGACCGCCGAGCTGTTCGCCGAACTGGCGCGGCTGGCAGCGCCGGGCTCGACTATCAGCACCTTCACCAGCACCGGCTGGGTACGTCGCCTGCTCAATGGCGCCGGGTTCAAGATGAAACGCACGCCAGGCATCGGCCACAAGTGGGAAATCCTGCGGGGTGAATTCCTCGGTTGGCCGGCTGAAACACCGCCACCCACAGCCATCAAGCCCTGGTTTGCCCGTCCGCCGGCCTACACCGGCGAGCGCCGCGCCCTGGTAATCGGCGGCGGCCTGGCCGGTTGCACCACGGCCGCCAGCCTGGCGGCGCGCGGTTGGCAGGTCAGCCTGCTGGAACGCCACGCCGGCCTGGCGCAAGAAGCCTCGGGCAATCCGCAAGGCGTGCTGTACCTCAAGCTGTCCGCCCACGGCACCGCGCTGTCGCAACTGATTGTCAGTGGTTTCGGGCATACCCGGCGCCTGCTGCAACACCTGCAGCGCGGGGTCGACTGGGACAACTGCGGAGTCCTGCAACTGGCCTTCAACGCCAAGGAAGCCGAGCGCCAGGCGCAGTTGGCGACGGCCTTCGACCCACAGTTGGTGCATCAACTGGATCAACAGCAGGCGCAGGCACGGGCGGGTATCGGCCTTGGATCAGGTGGATTGTTTTACCCCGAAGGCGGCTGGGTCCATCCACCCGCACTCTGTGATTGGCAGGCGCACCAGCCGGGCGTCGAGGTCCTGACCCATCATCATGCGCTGGACCTGCGCAAGGTCGATGACCAGTGGCAGGCCTGGAATGGCCAACAGTTGCTGGCCAGCGCAGCGGTGGTGGTGCTCGCCGGGGCCGCCGAGGTCAAGGCTTTTGCGGCGGGCGCCGAGCTGCCCCTCAAACGCATTCGCGGGCAAATCACCCGCGTGCCACAGACCGACACCAGCCAAACCCTGGCCACGGTGGTGTGCGCCGAAGGCTACGTGGCACCGGCGCGCCAGGGCGAACACACACTGGGGGCCAGCTTCGACTTCAAAAGCTGTGACCTGACCCCCACTGCCGCCGACCATGCGGGCAACCTCGAACTGCTGGAGGCGATCTCGCCCGACCTGGCTGCGCGCCTGCAGGCGTCTACCCTCGACCCGGACAGCCTGCAAGGCCGCGCGGCTTTTCGCTGCACCAGCCCCGATTACCTGCCGATTGTCGGGCCGCTGGCCGACAGCCCGGCATTCGCCGATACCTACGCGGCGCTGCGCAAGGATGCACGCCAGACGCCGGACGTTGCCTGCCCTTGGATGGACGGTTTGTATGTCAACAGCGGCCATGGCTCCCGGGGCCTGATTACCGCACCGCTGAGCGCCGAGCTACTGGCCGCCTGGCTCGACAATGAGCCGTTGCCCTTGCCCCGAAGCGTGGCCGAAGCCTGCCACCCGAATCGTTTTGCCTTACGCACTCTGGTGCGCAGCAATACCCTCAAGCGCGATCATTCAAACTGACGGCAAACCACTGCCGATCAACTCCTGGTATTTCAACGCCTCCTCGCTGAGGCGTTCCGACTCGGCGCGTCGGGGTTTGATCGGGTGTCGGTGTCACCTGCAACGCTCCTTATCGACGCACAGGCCATTTGCCTTATAACGCATTGTTCTAAAACTCCCTTAACACGCACGGGGTCAGTCTCTGGGTACCCGCCGCTTTGGCGCGTGCGCTTTTATCCCTCCCCAACGGAAAAACCGGTAAGGAATTTATGTGCGGATTAGCTGGAGAATTACGTTTCGATGCCCAACCTGCCGACTTGGCAGCCATTGAGCGCATCACCCATCACTTGGCCCCTCGCGGCCCCGACGCGTGGGGTTTCCATGCCCAAGGGCCGATTGCCCTGGGCCATCGGCGCCTGAAAATCATGGACCTGTCGGATGGCTCCGCCCAACCGATGGTCGATGCCCAGTTGGGCCTGTCCCTGGCCTTCAACGGCGCGATCTACAACTTCCCTGAATTGCGCAGCGAACTCGAAGACCTGGGTTACGCGTTCTATTCCGGTGGTGATACCGAAGTGCTGCTCAAGGGCTACCACGCCTGGGGCGAAGCCCTGCTGCCCAAGCTCAACGGCATGTTTGCCTTCGCTATCTGGGAGCGCGACAGCCAGCGCCTGTTCATCGCCCGTGACCGCCTGGGCGTGAAACCCTTGTACCTGTCGCGCACCGGCCAGCGCCTGCGCTTTGCCTCGGCGTTGCCAGCGCTGCTCAAGGGCGGCGATATCAACCCGATCCTCGACCCGGTGGCGCTCAACCACTACCTGAATTTCCATGCCGTGGTGCCCGCGCCGCGCACGTTGCTGGCGGGTATCGAAAAACTGCCGCCCGCCAGTTGGATGCGGATCGACGCCAACGGCACTACCGAACAGAAAACCTGGTGGACCCTGCCCTACGGCCCCCATGAGGATGAAAAGAACCTGACCCTGGAAGACTGGACCGACCGCGTGCTCGACAGCACCCGCGAAGCCGTGGCGATCCGTCAACGGGCCGCGGTGGATGTGGGCGTGCTGCTCTCGGGCGGGGTCGATTCGAGCATGCTCGTGGGCCTGTTGCGGGAAGTGGGCGTGCAGGACCTGTCGACCTTCTCCATCGGTTTTGAAGATGCCGGCGGCGAACGTGGCGATGAGTTCCAGTATTCGGACCTGATCGCCAAACACTACGGCACCCAGCATCACCAATTGCGCATCGCCGAAAGCGAGATCATCGAGCAACTGCCGGCCGCGTTCCGCGCCATGAGCGAACCGATGGTCAGCCATGACTGCATCGCCTTCTACCTGCTGTCCCGGGAAGTGGCCAAGCATTGCAAGGTGGTGCAAAGCGGCCAGGGCGCCGATGAGTTGTTCGCCGGTTACCACTGGTACCCACAGGTGGACGGTGCTAGCGACCCTTACGCCGCCTATCGCGATGCGTTTTTTGATCGCAGCTACGACGACTACGCCGCCACTGTCGCGCCGCAATGGCTGACCGCCAATGACGCCGCCGGCGACTTCGTGCGTGAACATTTCGCACAGCCGGGTGCCGATGCCGCTGTGGATAAGGCCTTGCGTCTGGACAGCACAGTGATGCTGGTGGACGACCCGGTCAAGCGCGTGGACAACATGACCATGGCCTGGGGCCTGGAAGCGCGTACGCCGTTTCTCGACTACCGCCTGGTGGAGTTGTCGGCCCGGGTGCCGGGCAAATTCAAGCTGCCGGACGGCGGCAAGCAAGTGCTCAAGGAGGCCGCGCGCCGGGTCATCCCCAGCGAGGTCATCGACCGCAAGAAAGGCTACTTCCCAGTGCCCGGCCTCAAACACTTGCAGGGCGATACCCTCAATTGGGTACGCGACCTGCTGCTGGACCCGAGCCAGGATCGCGGCCTGCTCAACCCGGCGATGCTCGACCGCCTGCTCACCGATCCCCAAGGCCAACTGACGCCGCTGCGCGGCTCCAAACTGTGGCAATTGGCAGCGCTGAACCTGTGGCTCAGCGAACAAGGAATCTGATTGATGAAACCTCACGCCACGGCCTACAGCCAACGTCTGCTGCGCGGCCAGGCGCCCTCCTACGAGCGCTTGCAAGCGCGTCTGGCCGAAGACGGCAGCGAACCCAGCGCGCAGCCCATAGCATTACATTGCGGCTGGGGCCGGTTGTTGATTGGGCATACCTTCCCTGACCCGGCGAGCCTGGCCCTGGAGTTGCTCAACGAGCAGCCGGGGGAACGGGATATCGCCCTGTATGTGGCCGCGCCCCAGCAGATCCTCGGGATCGATCCGCAACAGTTGTTCCTCGATCCATCCGACACCCTGCGCCTGTGGTTCACCGACTACCGCCCGGCGACCCGGGTGTTTCGTGGCTTTCGCATTCGCCGGGTACAGAGCGAAGCCGATTGGCAGGCCGTCAATCGCCTGTACCAGGGGCGCGGCATGTTGCCGGTGGATGCCGACCTGTTGACTCCGCGCCACCAAGGCGGCCCGGTGTACTGGCTGGCCGAGGACGAAGACAGCGGCGCGGTGATCGGCAGCGTCATGGGCCTCAATCATCAAAAGGCCTTCCACGATCCGGAAAGCGGCAGCAGCCTCTGGTGCCTGGCCGTGGACCCGCAATGCTCGCGGCCGGGGGTCGGCGAAGTGCTGGTGCGCCACCTGATCGAACACTTTATGAGCCGGGGCCTGAGTTACCTGGACCTGTCGGTATTGCATGACAATCGCCAGGCTAAAAGCCTCTACGCCAAGCTCGGTTTTCGTGCCCTCACCACCTTCGCGATCAAGCGCAAGAATGGCATCAACCAACCGCTGTTCCTCGGCCCTGGGCCGCAGGCGGGGTTCAATCCCTATGCGCGGATCATTGTCGAAGAAGCCCACCGACGCGGGATCGACGTGCAGGTAGATGACGCCGATGCCGGGCTGTTTACCCTCAGCCATGGCGGCCGTCGAGTGCGCTGCCGCGAGTCGTTGAGCGACCTGACCAGTGCCATCAGCATGACCCTGTGCCAGGACAAAAGCCTGACCCACAAGACCTTGAGCGCCGCCGGTTTGAAATTGCCATCGCAGCAACTGGCCGCCAGCGCCGACGATAACCTGGAGTTTCTCGACGAACACCAGCGCATCGTGGTCAAGCCGCTGGACGGGGAACAGGGCCAGGGCGTGGCCGTGGACTTGCAGACCATCGAAGAAGTACAACGCGCCATCGAGGCGGCGCGCCAGTTCGACTCGCGGGTATTGCTGGAGAGCTTCCACGAAGGCCTGGACCTGCGCATCCTGGTCATTGGGTTTGAAGTGGTGGCCGCCGCCATCCGCCGCCCGGCCCAGGTGATCGGTGACGGCAAGCACAGCGTCGGCGCGTTGATCGAGGTGCAAAGCCGCCGACGCCAGGCGGCCACCGATGGCGAAAGCCGCATCCCCATGGACGACGAAACCCTGCGCACCTTGAAAGCGGCGGGTTACGACTACGACAGCATCTTGCCTTCCGGTGAGGTGCTGGCGGTGCGCCGTACCGCCAACCTGCACACCGGCGGTTGCCTGGAGGATGTTACGGCGATTCTGCACCCGTCCCTGGCGGACGCTGCCGTACGTGCCGCGCGCGCCCTCGACATTCCCATGGTGGGCCTGGACCTGATGGTGCCGGCCGCCGACCAGCCGGAGTATGTATTTATCGAAGCCAATGAACGCGCAGGATTGGCCAATCATGAACCGCAACCGACTGCGGAGAAATTCGTGGATCTGTTGTTTCCCCATAGTCAGCCCACGGCTTGAGATAGGCGTTGACTGGTCGGGCCTCATCGCGGGCAAGCCCGCGATGAGGCCAGCCCAGGCACCCAATACCCTCAGCCCCCTCATCGAAACCATCGATGCCCTCAACTCATCAGGAGTTTCCATGACCCGAACCATCCCCGAACCGGATCTCAACTACCTGCAGAAAGTGCTGCTGGAAATGCTCGCCATCCCCAGCCCCACCGGGTTTACCGACACCATCGTGCGCTATGTCGCCGAGCGCCTCGAAGAACTGGGCATCCCCTTTGAAATGACCCGTCGCGGGACCATCCGCGCCACCCTCAAGGGCCAGCAAAGCAGCCCCGACCGCGCGGTTTCCGCGCACCTGGACACCATCGGCGCTGCCGTGCGGGCGATCAAGGACAATGGCCGCCTGACCCTGGCGCCCGTGGGCTGCTGGTCTAGCCGCTTTGCCGAAGGCAGCCGCGTGAGCCTGTTCACCGACAATGGCGTGATCCGTGGCAGCGTCCTGCCACTGATGGCTTCCGGGCACGCGTTCAACACCGCCGTGGATGAAATGCCAATCAGTTGGGACCATATCGAACTGCGCCTGGACGCCTACTGCACCACCCGTGCCGATTGCGATTCCTTGGGGATCAGTGTCGGCGATTTCGTGGCCTTCGACCCACTTCCGGAGTTCACCGAGAGCGGCCATATCAGCGCCCGCCACCTGGATGACAAAGCCGGGGTCGCGGCCTTGCTGGCGGCGCTCAAGGCGATCGTCGACAGCGGTGAACCGTTGCTGATCGACTGCCACCCGCTGTTCACCATCACCGAAGAAACCGGCAGCGGCGCGGCGGCGGCATTACCCTGGGATGTCAGCGAATTCGTCGGCATCGACATTGCCCCGGTCGCCCCCGGCCAGCATTCCAGCGAGCATGCCGTGAGCGTAGCGATGCAGGATTCTGGCGGGCCCTATGACTATCATTTGTCCCGTCACCTGCTGCGCCTGGCCGCCGACCATGAGCTGCCGGTACGCCGCGATCTGTTTCGCTATTACTTCAGCGATGCCCATTCTGCGGTGACCGCTGGCCACGATATCCGCACCGCGCTGCTGGCCTTCGGTTGCGATGCGACCCACGGTTACGAGCGCACCCATATCGATAGCCTGGCGGCATTGAGTCGCCTGCTTGGCGCCTACATCCTCAGCCCGCCGGTATTTGCCAGCGATGCCCAGCCAGCCCAGGGTTCCCTGGACCGCTTCAGCCATCAACTGGAGCACGAGACGCAAATGGAGAGCGACACCCGCGTGCCGTCGGTAGACAGCCTGGTCGGGCAGAAAACCTGACGCTGGCAACAATGATCCCGGCGCAGTAGCATCGCCGGGATCAATCATTTGAGGCTTGTATGCTGATTCCCTACGATGCACTTGAAGTCGACACCCTGACCCGCCTCATTGAAGACTTCGTCACCCGCGACGGCACCGATAACGGCGACGACACGCCCCTGGAAACCCGGGTACTGCGTGTACGCCAAGCGTTGACCAAAGGCCAGGCGCTGATTGTTTTCGATCCGGAGAGTGAACAGTGCCAACTGATGCTCAAGCACGATGTGCCCAAGCATCTGTTCGACTAAGGGTTGGGCACAGGCACTGGATGGGTCGCCAGCGGCTGCCCCTGCAGGTTGCGGATCTTTTCGTAGACCTCCGCCCGATGCACATTGACCCCTGCCGGCGCGTCCACACCAAGTTTCACCTGGAAGCTGTTGACCTCCAGGATCCGCAGGGTGATGTGATCGCCGATGGAAATGATTTCGCCTACCGCGCGGCTAAGTACCAGCATGGCGTTTGTCCTTTGAGAGTTACCGGACATCGACCATGCGCCCTCCCCCATGCCCCATCAATGCCTTGCTAGCTAAACAGACCTCCCCTACAAGCCTTGGTTAACTTTACTGACAGACAAATATGGAAAGTGCTGCAACAGAAGACAAAAACTGAACACACCGTTTAACGTGTGGCGAGGGGGCTTGTCCCCCGCTGGGCTACGCAGCAGCCCCAAAATATGCCACCCCGGTGTGTCAGATAAAACTCGGTGAGGCTTATTGGGTTGGGGCTGCTGCGCAGCCCAGCGGGGGACAAGCCCCCTCGCCACAATAAGCGCCTGAGCCACACTTGCCCCTGCGCCCGTTAACTTTTGACCGACTGGGCCTTGGCGCGCATTTTTTCCGACATGCTGGTCATTTCGTCATACAGCAACTGCGGGTTTTTCTGCTTCAGAGCCCAGGCCATCCGCCCCTGTTCGTGGGGCAGGATCATGAATTCACCGGCAGCCACGCGCTGGTAGATGTAATCGGCGATGTCCGCCGCCGTGATCGGCGAGCTTTCCAGCAGCTTGCCGACCTGGGCCTTCATCGCCGGGGTGGGGCCGCGGAACGAGTCCAGCAGGTTGGTCTGGAAGAACGACGGGCAAACCACATGCACCCCGACTTCCTGCTGCTTGAGTTCCACCAGCAGGCTTTCTGAAAGTGCCACCACGCCGGCCTTGGCCACGTTGTAGTTGCTCATGGCCGGGCCTTGCATCAGGGCCGCCATGGAAGCGATGTTGATGATCCGGCCCTTGCTTTTTTCCAGCAGGGGCAGGAAGGCCTTGCAGCCCTTGACCACGCCCATCAGGTTGATCGCGATCTGCCAGTCCCAATCCTCCAGGGACAGTTCGCTGAAGAATCCACCGGAGGCGACCCCTGCGTTGTTGACGATCACATCGATACCGCCCAGCTTGACTTCGCAGGCCTGGGCAAAGGCGGTGAGCTGGCTGTAGTCACGCACATCACAGCGCTGGATAAAGCCATCGCCACCGGCCTTGCGCACCAGCGCGAGGGTTTCCTGCAAACCCGGCTCACTGACATCCGACAAGGCCAGTTGCCAACCTTCGCGGGCCCAGCGCAGAGCGATTTCGCGACCCAGGCCGGATCCGGCGCCAGTGATCATCATGCGATTTTGCATAGGAAGTAGCCTTGTGATTCAGGGAAGAAGTACGCGCCAGTGTAGCGAAGGTTATTCACCGCCCCATGCACCATCAAGTTGCTGAATGCCGCGGGCAAACCAAAGGCCCGGTCGGATGCCTGGGCGCGGGGTAAGTTCAATCTTTTCAAACTAAGCGCGAAGCCAAACAACAATTAAAAAGGAAATAAGCCAGCGGCCAAATCGCTTTAAAAAAACAGGGAATTTTCTGCAAAGTGCAGGAGTCGGATTGATTAAGGCAGCCGCTTTAGATGTGCGGCTCTGGTATTTAACAATCAGGTCTTTGCACAAGACAAATAAGGAAAACAACCTATGAGCCTCATTCTTATCATTGTTCTGATCCTCCTGCTGGTCGGCGGTCTGCCAGTGTTTCCGCACTCACGCAACTGGGGTTATGGGCCATCGGGTATTCTCGGCACGGTGCTGGTGGTGCTGTTGATTCTGTTGTTGCTGGGCAAGATATAACTGCCTTGATTGCATAACTGTAGGAGCGAGCTTGCTCGCGAAGAACTCAGCACCACCGCGGTTATCCAGAACAAACGCGTTGCCTGGGCATTTTTCGCGAGCAAGCTCGCTCCTACAAAAAAAGATGAAAAAAAAGAGGCCTTGAAAAAGGCCTCTTTTTTATTGCCAGCCGATTAGTCCGGCTTGCCGTCTACCACGCCTGCGGTGTTATCCAGCAGGCTCTTGGTGGCGGTCTGCAGGAACGACTCAAGTTTCTGCTTGAGTTGTGCCTCATCCGCCGACTCAGGGATCACCTTGCCGGTAGGGTTGGCGCCCAGTTCGTATTGCCACAGTTTCGGTGGCATTTCCTTGGGCAGTACCAACACGCGGTCAGCGGTGAGCAACGCCACGGTCTGGTCGCTGCCCGATGGCTTGATCACGCCAAAGCCCTTGTCGCCTTCCGGCAGGTTGAGCAGGTCACGGCCCCAGCACTGGTGGCGGGTTTCACCGCCCAGGCGGCCCATGATGGTCGGCACGATGTCGATCTGCGTCCCCACGGTGTGGTCACGCACGCCGAACTTGTCCTGCACGCCAGGGGCGATCAGCAGCAGCGGCACGTTGAAGCGGCCCAGGTCCATTTCGGTGATCTGTTGCTCGTTACCAAAACCATGGTCGCCGACGATCACAAACAAGGTGTCCTTGAAATACGGCTCCTTGCGGGCCTTCTCGAAGAACTGGCCCAGGGCCCAGTCGGAGTAGCGCATGGCCGTCAAATGTTCGTTGAGACGACCACGGTCAGTCACCGGCTCGACCGGCAACGGCGTCGGCAAGGCGTACGGCGTATGGTTGGACAGGGTTTGCAGCAGTGCGTAGAACGGCTTGCCGCCCTCGCGCGCCTTCAACTCTTGCAGGCCACGGTCGAACATATCCTGGTCGGACACGCCCCAGGTCGGATCGGAGAACACCGGGTCGACGAAGTCATTGCGGCCAATGAAGTTGGTCATGCCCTGGTTGCTGAAGAAGCCCGACTGGTTGTCCCAGGCGAAGTCGCCGTTGTAGACATACACGTCGTCGAAGTCACGGGCACTGAGCAACTGCGGCAAGCCCGACAGCTTGTGGCTGCCTTCCGGGGTCTGCATCAGGTATTCAAAACCTGGCAGGTTCGGGAAGCAAGCCATGGTGGCGAACATGCCCTGGTGGGTATGGGTGCCATTGGAGAAGAAACGGTCGAACAGCAGGCCTTCCTTGGTCAACTCGTCGAAGTACGGCGTGATCTTGCCGCCACTGCCCAGGGCGCCCACCGAGTGACCGGCGAAGCTTTCCATCAGGATCACCACGACGTTCTTGATCGGCAGGGTTTTCTCGGCCGGAGGCGTGAAGTCACGGCGCACGGCGGCGGTGTCGGTATCTACCAGTTTTTCGTCAGGCAGCACCAGCATGTCGCGCACGGTCTGGGTGGCCAGCGGTTGCTCCAGGGTAGCTTTCCAGACGTTCTCGCGATGCTCGGAAAAACGCGCCTTGGCCGCACCGATCAGCGACAACGTACCGTTGAGGCCCAGGTGGTTGGCGAAGTTGGAGTCGGTGGTGTACACGTCACCCCAACGCAGCGGCGGGCCCTGGCGCAGGGTGCCGCGCGCGGCGACCACGGCAATCAGCAGGCACACCACAAACACCGCGACGCGGCCGTACCACGGGGCAACCTGGCGGGTGCCGACGGTGCCACCGCTGAACGGGCCACGGGGCCGCGTTGCACGGTCAGCGCCCTTGAAGGCGATGCTCAGGATAAACGTCCCCACGGCCCAGCCCAGCAGGTAGCGCACCACCGGGAAACCGTACCAGAGCATACTCATCACGGTTTTCGGGTCTTCCTTGACGTACTGGAAGACCAGGCCGTTGAGGCGCTGGTGGAACTCGCGGTAGAAGTCCATCTCCATCAGGCCAAGGAACAACGCGATGCTGGAGACCACCGTCAGCCACAGCCGGAAGAACCCGCGAGCAGCCATGGCCCGCACACTGAACAAGGCCAGGATCAGCGGGATGCTCAGGTACACCACCAGGCGCAAGTCCAGGCGCAGGCCATTGACGAACGCTTCAAGAAAGGTCGAGGCCGGGGTGTCGAGCATCATGTCGCTGTTGTAGACCAACAGCCCGAGGCGCAGCAGGGAGAGCATCACCATCATGACCAGCGCGCAAAGCAGCGTGTAGGCCAGGTGGGACTTGACGGTGGGTTGCAGCAGGCGATTAGAAGCTCGCTGCTGATTCAGGGCGTCCGGGTTTGCCATGTTGTTTGAGGACCCATTGGAAGTTTAAGTTGCGAAATAATGCAGCGGCGTCCTGCCCCGGCCAATAGAGGCATAGGGTCCAGGGTATTACGCGGTGGGCAGATGGTGCCCGATCAACGTCGGCAACGCTATTGATTACTCAGCGCGCAGGGCTCCTGGCGACACAGACGGACCGTGGCAGGAAAATAAAGCGGGGGAATTGTCTTGGATGAAGTGTGAAAATTTTGTGCAGCGAATATCTCGACACACAAATCTGACGGACATGGTGCAAAAAAATGGGGGGGCGGGCTTGCTCGCGATGGTCATGAGTATCGACACAACTTTTTGATGATTCTTGGGGTTGGGTACATATCCGTTGCTGCGGTCACGGCCACTTAGGGTTCCGCCCTGACGGCGGGTCACTTTTGGAAAAGAGCCCCAAAAGTAACCAAAAAGGCTCTTGCCCCACCACTTGGTGCCTCGCCTAGGCTCGGCATGCCCGTAATCCGACATTGATTTGGGGGGCCGCCGCGATGGGCCATCCATGGCCCAGCGCGGCTAAACCGGCGTCCTGCCGGTTTACCCCCCAAATCAATATCGGATTACGGCCAGCGTGGTTTAACGGGGCGCCTAAGATCAAAATCACAAGCAAAGCGAGGCGGCCTGACAGCCGACCTGATCGTCGAAGCGTACGCGTACCCTTGTGGGAGCGGGCTTGCTCGCGAAGGCGGTGTATCAGTCAATATATCCATCACTGACCCACCGCATTCGCGAGCAAGTCGAATCGTCGCACCGCCGCTCCCACAGGGGAATGCAGCTCCGCGCTCTGGCGTTGCTGTTGCTCTGTTTTTGATCTGGTTTTTGATCTTGGGCGCCCCGTCAAACCACGATGGCCGCAGGCAGGTATTGCGCAGTGGGCACCCCGGCATGGATGCCGGGGTAGCCGCGACACGGCCATGGATGGCCGATCGCGGCGGGCCCACGGAGCAATGCCTGACTGCGGGCATGCCGAGCCTAGGCGAGGCACCGAGTGGTGGGGCAAGAGCGCTTTGGTTACTTTCGCGCTCTTCGAAAGTGACCCGCCGTAAGGGCGGAACCCTAAGCCGCCGTGACCGCAACAACGGATATGTACCCATACCAAGAAGATACTTGTGTAGATACTTACAGCTATCGCGGGCAAGGCCGCACACTATTTGATCGTGCCCACTGAAGATCAGATCCGCACATTGCCCCGTGGCCCGGCGATGGCCCAGATAATCAGGCCCAATACCGGCAACAGCAGGATCAACAGGATCCACAACACTTTGGCCCCGGTGCTGGCGCCGCTTTTGAACACGTTGATGATCGCCCAGATATCCAGTGCAAGGATGATCAACCCGATCAGACCATTAAATGTGGAACCCATGGTGTCGCTCCTAAGTGAGGGCTTGCCTGTTTAGGATAGCCAGCCCTGACGAGGGTTCCGTTTTATTTCAGACATGCAACGCGATGCGCAAGGCTTCCAGGGAGGGTTCGCCCTTGATCCCGACTGCGGCACACAACTCCAGCACCCGTGGTACGTCGTTGCCGTACACCAACACCGCCTGGATCTCATCATCGAGCAACTGGCTGAAGTTCATCAGCGTATAGCCGCCGTTTTCCGGGTTCATGGCACTGAGTTGGATCTGGATGCGATTGAGCGCCGTGAGCGCCTCGGTCTTGGCCAATTGCTTGGGCTTGAGGTTGAACGCAACGTTGGGACCAAAGGAGGCAACGATCTGGGCGAACAGGTCCTGGTAAGTATCAGCCTGGAACAACACCGTCTCCGGCAGGCTACCGACCACAATCCACTCGCCCAGAGGGATGGGGAAGCTGTCGTCATAGTTGATATCGGAGTTGGCCTCCAGGAATCCGTCGGCATCGGCGTAGGCCTGGGCGGCCTCGTCGGCGATCTGCGCGATCTCGGCCTCGCCCAGGCAACCGGAACTGATTTTAGTGATGAGTTCGACGAGCGCGGTGTTCATGGGCGAATCCTGTGGCGAGGCTGATTTTGAGGGCGCAAAGCCTACACCAGTTTTTGCAACTGCGCCGTCGTATCCACTGCACCCATGGTCTGGGCCGCCACCAGGGCGGTCGCCCCCTGGGCATCCGTGGCCTTGAGGTTGGCCCCGACGCTGATCAGGTACTCGACCATCTCGGTACGGTTGAACATCGCCGCCATCATCAGCGCCGTGCGGCCATCGGCAGAGGCACCGTCTACCGGAGTGCCAGCTTCGATCAGTGCCGTGACCACCGCCAGGTTGCCCTTGAATGCCGCACCGGCAATCGGCAATTGATTCTTATCGTTGGCGATCTGCGGGTCGGCCTTGAACTCCAGTAGCACTTTCACCGCCTCGGCATGCCCGTGATAGGCGGACAACATCAACAAAGTATCGCCATTGTGATTGCGCAGATTGACCGGCAAACCTTTGGCCAGCAGCGCGGCCAGCATGGCGGCATCGCCCCGGCGGGCCACGTCGAAGACCTGCTCGGCAAATTCGGCGGCTTCTTCTTCGGTCATTTGTTTGGCTTGATCTGACATCTGCGGCTCCCTATGGGGTGTGGCGTAAGGCCGTCAGTTTCCCGAGCGGCGCCACGCCTGTCACCCCTTTTTTGCCGAAGGCAGCAATAGTCAGGCTCTATCACGTGCCGTCAGTAGCGATATTTTCCGCCCTGAATATCCGCCAGCACCTGCTCGGTCACAGGCACATAGGCATCCGTGCCTGGCAGCCAGGCATAGAGTGGATCATCACCAACCCTGGCCGGGTCGAACGCCTCCTCCTTGAGTCGCACCTTTTGGTACTTGAAGGTGCCAGTGGTTTCCATCTTGACCTTGATCCGCAGGAACAGCGGCACCGCATAGGTCGGCATCTGGCTCAGGGCGAACTGCAGCAACGCCTGCATATCCAGGGTTGCCAGGGATTCGGATGGGGTAATCGCCGCCATCCCGGCGCGGCCGTTGGTGTTGGCGATTTCCACGCCGTAGGCCACCGCCTCGGTGATCTGCGGGTGCTGCATAAAGATGTTTTCCACCTCGGTGGTGGAGACGTTCTCGCCCTTCCAGCGATAGGTGTCGCCCAGGCGGTCGACGAACTGCGCATGGCCAAAGCCGATGCTGCGCAACAGATCGCCGGTGTTGAAGTAGCGATCGCCCTTTTCGAACACATCGCTCAACACCACCTTGCGGTTCTTTTCCGGGTCGGTGTAGCCATCGAACGGTGCCTTGTCGTCGATCCTGGCCAGCAGCAGGCCCTGCCCGCCCTTCTGCACTTCACGCATAAAGCCATTGCTGCCACGAATCGGTTCGCAGGTGTCGTGGGCGTAGTCCACCAGTGCCCAATGCATCAAGGAAAAGCCGATGGTGTTGTCGAAATTCAGCACGTTGGTGAAGCCGATATTGCCGTCGCTGGCCGCGTACAGTTCGCAGATATGATCGACCCCAAAGCGCTCCTTGAACGGCCCCCACACTCCAGGGCGCAAGCCGTTGCCGATCATCTTCACCACGCGGTTGTCGCGGTCGCGAGGGCTTGGCGGCTGGTCGATCAGGTAGCGGCACAACTCACCGACATAACCCAGGGTGGTTGCGTTGAATTTGCGCACATCGTCCCAGAACTGGCTGGCGCTGAACTTGCGGCGGATGGCAAACCCTGACGCACCGGCAATCGCCGAGCCCCAGCACACGCAAAGCCCAGTGGCGTGGTACAGCGGCAGGGTGCAATAGACGACGTCCTCCGGGCCCATGTCCAGGGCGATGGTGCCGAAGCTGGCCGAGGATTTCATCCAGCGGCCATGCTTGAAAATGCCAGCCTTGGGCAAACCGGTGGTGCCGGAGGTGTAGATATAGAAGCATGGGTCGTTGAAGTAGATCTGTTGGCTGCTGGCCGGGTTGTCCGGCGAGCAGTCCGCGCTGGCCGCCATCAGGTCGATATAGCCGGCAGGCACCGGCGCCGCCTGTTGCTCGGCAACGTACCAGGTACGCTGAGGATCAATCGCCACCTGCCCGCGCACGGCGTCGTAGGCTTGGACCAGTTCAGCGCCGACCACAATCGCCACCGGATCTACCAGGGTCAGGCTGTGGACCAGCACCGCCTGGGTTTGCGCGGTGTTGAGCATGGCGCAGATACCGCCGACCTTGGCCACCGCCAGCACGGTCAGCAGCAGTTCGGGACGGTTTTCGATAAACAGCGCGACCACATCCCCCTTGCCAATGCCCTGGGCCTGCAGGTGATGGGCGATGCGGTTGGCGTGCTGGTTGGCCTGGCGATAACTGAGCACCTGGTCGCCGTACAGCAGCGCCGCGCCCTCGGGGTTGCGCTGGGTGGCCTGTTCGAAGGTCCAACCCAATCCGCAGGGTTGGTCGGGGTCAGTGATGTTGGCGACGCGGATACCACGTACCAGGCGTGGCAGGGCCCGGACAATGGTCGGCACCTTGCGCAACATCATGCCGAGGGTAATCATCTCGCTGTTCGGATTGCTCATGTACAGAAGTCCTTTTTCTTATTATTCGTAGAGTCTGCGGCCCTTCAGGCGGTGTAGGACCATTCCTGAATGCCTTGCAGGAAAATACGCCAGCCATTCCTTGGCTGTACACGCAGGATTTGCAATGTTTTGTATCCCACATCGAGGCGGTGCCCAGCACCGTTCGTCACCGGTCAATAGCGCAAAATGCAGGATGCACGATAGCCATTCATGCATATTGCACGAATCCGAAAAATTCATTTTTTTATAAAACATTGATTTATAAGGTTTTTTTACAAAACCCAATACTGGCACAATCACTGCACCTATCACTCCATGCCGCACAACACGAGCCAATGGAGCCGATAGACATGAGCCTGATCCAAGACAAATTCGCTTCTGTATTCTCCAACTACGACGTCACCACTCAAGCGCGTCCTGATGGTGGGATCCTGCTGACCCTGCGCAACACTGAGGGCAAGCAGATCAAACGCTCGATCTCGTACCAGCAGCTGCACACTGCCGACCAACTGACCTGGGTCATCAGCGCTATCCGTCGTGACCTGGCAGAACAGGCCAGCGAGCTGCCGCAGATTTCGATGTTGCAAAGCCAGCACCGCTTTGCCCTGCCGACCTACCATTCGGCCTGAATACAGATTTGTTTCCCAGGGCCGTGAAGCTGTCAGGCTTCACGGCCTTTTTTTATCTGCACAAACCGCGCTTGATCGCCTCGCTCACCGCCTGGACACGGTTATTGACGTGCAACTTGCCGTAGATATTGCGCAGATGAAATTTCACCGTGGCTTGTGAGACACAACGGATCCGGCTGATTTCCCATACGGTCTTGCCCTGCGTGGCCCAACGCAGTATTTCCAGTTCCTTGGCAGTCAGCGGCTTAATCGGCAACGCCAGTTGTGCGCCACCCGCCCTGTCGCTGGACGCCTGTTCACCGGCCTCGTGTGCCGCGGGCGCCACGGATGGGGTCGACTCCTCTGGGCTGCTCATGCATACCTCTCCGTCTCTTATTGAATTGCACTGCCAATATTCGGACTCCTCCTATTGACAGATAAATGCACAGCGACGGGAGAGTTACATAAAGCCTGGAATTAACACATCGACCCACAGACAAATAGCTGGAACTTACAAACTATAGAGCCCATTCCCACAAACTTATCCAACTTCGGAGTATTGAATAAGTTTGTGGAAAGTGAACTAAGATCAATCATCCAGCCCGGGGAAAGCTTGGGCGATGTCCCTGCCGGTGACTTGCGCCACAGCCCCAGACACCGTCTTGAACAGACTGATGGCGACCACCCGCGGCTCTTCACCCAGGTCAAACCAACGCGGCATGCCGGCCGGGATGCGCAGCAGGTCATGTTTTTCGCAGAGCACGGTGTAGACGTAATCGCCGATATGCAGGCCGAGCAACCCTCGCCCGGCGGCGAATAGGCGGATTTCGTCGGCATCATGGCGATATTCATCGCGCAACCGCGCAGCAACGGCATCCTTTTGCGGATGCTCGCGGTTCACACTTAACACCTCGACTTGCGCGTAGCCCTCTGCGGTCATCCAGCTGTCGATTTGCCCCTGGTACGCCGCCGTCACCTCGGCCGCGCTGGCACCGGCCTCGACACGGGTGCTCGCCTGCCAGCGCTCGAAGCCCACGCCCTGCTCGGCCAGGGTCGAGGCAATATCGTCAGCGTGGGTCAGGACCTTGTTCGGGGTGTCCGGGGTGGCAACGTGATAAACGAAGAGAATGCTCATAAAAGGGGTCCTTGGGCGGTAAGAGTCTGCAGATGATGGGCCGGGCTCACGGCCGTTCCTCGGGCAAGCGCAGCGCCATGACCAACGCGGCGGCCAGGGCCGCGAGGCTGGCGATACTGAAGGTCAGGGTCGGCCCCAGCTGGTTCCAGCTATAACCGGAATACAAGGCGCCCAGCGCGCCACCGCTGCCGGCCAGCGCCGCATACAGGGCCTGGCCCTGGCCTTGCTGGCGCGCACCGAAGCTGCGCTGCACAAACTGGATGGCCGCCGCATGAAAGCTGCCAAAGGTCGCGGCATGCAGCAATTGGGCAAATAGCAGCACCCACAGGAATTCGGCGAACGAACCCAGTAACAACCAGCGCAACGCCGCCAACAGAAAACTGGCCACCAGCACCCGCCGTACCGAGAAGCGCGTGAGAATCCGGCTCATGGCCATGAACATCAACACTTCCGCCACCACGCCCAGGGCCCACAACAGGCCGATCACGCCACGGCTGTAACCGAGGTTTTCCAGGTGCAGGGTGAGAAAGGTGTAGTACGGGCCATGGCTCATTTGCATCAAGGCGACACAGGCATAGAACGCCAGCACCCCAGGGCTGCGCAATTGCCGCAGGAAGCCGTCGCCAGCCTCGCGATCGCCGGTGGCGACCGGCTGGGCATTGGGCACCCACCAACTGGCACCGATGATGCCGGCCATGATCAATACGATTGCCGCCGGGTAGATGTCCAGGCTCATGGCTTCAAACAGCCGTCCCAGGGCGACTACGGCGAGGATAAACCCCACCGAGCCCCACAGGCGGACTTGGCTGTAGCGTGAGGTCTGGCCCCGCAGGTGCGCCAGGGTGATGACCTCGAACTGCGGCAGCACAGCATGCCAGAAGAACGCATGCAGGGCCATCACCAGCGCCAGCCAGGCGTAGCTCTGGCTGACGAAGATCAGCGAGAAACTCAGCAGCGTGCATACCGCGCCAAAGCGCACGATGGCCAGGCGCCGACCGGTGTAGTCCCCCAGCCAGCCCCAGATATTGGGTGCCACACAGCGCATCAGCATCGGGATCGCTACCAGTTCGCCAATGCGCGCGCTAGAGAATCCCAGATGATGGAAGTACAGCGCCAGGAATGGCGCCGTCGCCCCCAGCAGGGCGAAATAGAACAGATAGAAGCTGGAAAGTCGCCAGTACGGGAGTGCTGTCACGGTCAGACCGTCACAGCTGGCCCAGCACCGGGGTACTCACGCGCACATCGGCATTCTGCCCACGATGGCGCAGCAGGTGGTCCATCAGCACAATGGCCATCATTGCCTCGGCAATCGGCGTGGCGCGGATGCCGACGCAAGGGTCATGGCGGCCCTTGGTGATCACGTCCACCGGGTTGCCATGCACATCGATGGAGCGGCCCGGCGTGGTAATGCTCGACGTCGGTTTGAGTGCCAGGTGCGCCACGATTGGCTGCCCGGAAGAGATACCACCCAGAATGCCGCCAGCGTTGTTGCTGACAAAGCCTTCGGGGGTCAGCTCATCGCGATGCTCGGTGCCACGCTGGGCTACGCAGGCGAAACCAGCGCCGATTTCCACACCCTTGACCGCGTTGATGCTCATCAGCGCGTGGGCCAGTTCGGCGTCCAGGCGGTCGAAAATCGGCTCGCCCAGGCCCGGCATCACCCCTTCGGCAACCACGGTGATCTTCGCGCCCACCGAATCCTGGTCACGACGCAACTGGTCCATATAGGCTTCCAGCTCCGGCACTTTGTCCGGGTCGGGGCTGAAGAAGGCGTTGTCTTGCACGCTGTCCCAGGTCTTGAACGGAATTTCGATCGGGCCCAACTGACTCATGTAGCCACGAATCACGATGCCCTGGGTCGCCAGGTACTTTTTGGCGATGGCCCCGGCGGCTACGCGCATCGCGGTTTCCCGCGCCGAACTGCGGCCACCGCCACGGTAGTCACGCTCACCGTATTTATGGTGGTAGGTGTAGTCGGCATGGGCCGGGCGGAACAGATCCTTGATCGCCGAATAGTCCTTGGACTTCTGGTCGGTGTTGCGGATCAACAGGCCGATGGCGCACCCGGTGGTGCGGCCTTCGAACACGCCGGAGAGGATTTCGACTTCGTCGGGCTCCTGGCGTTGGGTGGTGTGGCGGCTGGTGCCGGGCTTGCGGCGGTCGAGGTCGCGCTGCAGGTCGTCCAGGGACAACTCAAGGCCGGGCGGGCAGCCGTCGACAATGGCGACCAACGCCGGACCATGGCTTTCGCCTGCGGTGGTGACAGTGAACAGCTTGCCGTAGGTATTGCCGGACATGCAGAGCGCTCCGTGAAATCAGTTGAATCAACTCAACCGTGATAACTAAGCGCGCCAGTATACGCAGGCTCATCCAGTAGTTCATCCTCGAAACCTTCCCGGTAGACGTTGGTCCAACCGGCACCTTCCTCATGATGGCGCGATGATGCTGCGAGTTTTACTGTTTACCCTCACCCTGATCTGCACCGCCGCCCACGCCGCCGCCCCTGTGGTGCTGCAACGCCCCATCAGCCTGGACACCGGCAGCGGCGAGTTGTTTGGCTCGTTACTACTCCCCCAATCTGACAAACCCGTGCCCGTGGTGCTGATCATTGCCGGCTCCGGCCCCACCGATCGCAACGGCAACAGCGCCGAAGGAGCACGCAACGACAGCCTCAAACGCCTGGCCTGGGTCCTGGCCCGCCATAACATCGCCAGCGTGCGCTACGACAAACGCGGCGTGGCCGCCAGCCTCAAGGCTACGCCCGATGAGCGCAATCTGACGCTGGACGCCTACGTGGCCGACGCGGTGGCCTGGGGTAAATCACTCAAGGCCGATCCGCGTTTCGGGCCCTTGGTGGTACTGGGCCACAGTGAAGGCGCCTTGGTGGCAGCCCTCGCCGCCCCTGAACTTGGGCCCGCCGGGGTGATTTCCCTGTCCGGCAGTGCCCGCCCGGTGGACCAGGTGATCCGCCAGCAACTGGCCGACCACCTGCCACCGGCTCTGCTGCTGCGCAGTAACCAGATCCTCGACCGACTCAAGGCCGGCCAGGTGGATGCCGATGTGCCCGGCCCGCTGCAAAGTATTTTCCGCCCCAGCGTGCAGCCTTACCTGATCAGCCTGTTTCGTGCAGATCCTGCGGCGGCATTCGCCCGCCTGAACATGCCGGCCCTGATTGTCCAGGGCACCACCGACCTGCAAGTGGGGGTGGCCGATGCCGAAAAGCTCAAGCAGGCCAAGCCCGACGCCGAGTTGGCGGTGATTCCCGGCATGAACCACGTGATGCGCATCGTACCCAACGATGTGAAGCAACAACTGAGTTCCTACAACAATCCACAATTGCCCCTCGCCGATGCGCTGGGCAGGCGTCTGGTTGGCTTTATCGACGGACTTCGCCCCCGATAACCCACTATTTACCCTCCAGTCCTGGAACAAACGGCCGATAAGCACAAGGTCGACAGCAAAAAGCCTGTCGACTTGCTGGGCTTGGACAGGATCGCGCCGAATGACGAACACCGAAGCAGTACCGGAATCTCCCGCCGAGAGCACCGCCGAAACCGAAACGGCGGCTGCGGCTGCTCTGCCGTGGGCGGAGGTTGAGGCCGAACACTTCAAGATGCTGCGCCTGGCGCCCTTGGCCACTGACCGCGCCACCGGCGCTCGGCCATTGCGTTTTGTGCAGTTTGGCTATGCCGAACGCAACAACAAGGACCACAGCCTGCTGCGCATGGTCATCCAATTGCCTGGCCAACGGGTGCGGCACGAACAGAATCGCCTGGATGTGTGGGTCGACCACGCCACCCACCGCGTACATTTTGGCCCGGGCAACAGCCTGGAAATCGAGCCGGCAAACCGGGGCCTCGGCCGTTTCCTGGTAGCCCAGGGCGCCGCGTGGGCAAAGAAGAAGTGGTCGCACTATCGCGTCGACGGCGTGGACCTGGCGAACAAGGACGCGCTGAACGAAGCCACTCGCCTGCGCCGCGACCACTTTTTGCGGATCCAGGGGTTTGATGTGGCCTATGCCGACGTCCAGCATCTCAAAGGGCATGTGCAGCCGGGCAAGGTCAGCGAAGTGCTGGACAGTTGGAACACCGAGAAGGTGCAGTTCGTGGAAATCCTGGAAGCGGCGCAGATGCTGCAACAGGCCGAGCAGAACCTGGCGGAACAGGAAGTGAAACTGCGCCACGAAGAAGAAAAGGTCATCAAGTTCAAGCGCGAAGACAGCGGCTTGCGCTTCACCATCACCTGCCTGGTGGCATTTACGGTGTTCCAGGCGGGGCTGTTGATCTGGATTGCGACGCACCGCTGACAACGCGGTGCAACGGAAGAATCCAAATCAAATGTGGGAGCGGGCTTGCTCGCGAAAGCGGTGGATCAGTCGGTAAATGTATTGACTGATCCACCGCTTTCGCGAGCAAGCCCGCTCCCACATTCAGTACCGCCTGATCAGACGCGAGAGGCAAATACCGCCTGATGCGCCCGGCACTGCTCAGCCGTGAGCATGAACACGCCATGGCCACCGTTCTGGAACTCCAGCCAGGCAAAATCCACTTCCGGGTACAGCGCCTCAACGTGCACCTGGCTGTTGCCCACCTCGACAATCAACAAGCCCTTCTCGGTCAGATGATCGGCCGCCTCGGCCAACATCCGCCGCACCAGGTTCAAGCCATCGTCACCGCAGGCCAGGCCCAGCTCAGGTTCGTGCTGGTATTCATCGGGCATGTCGGCAAAGTCTTCGGCATCCACGTATGGCGGGTTGGACACAATCAGGTCAAAGCGCTGGCCGGGCAAACCGTCGAAACCATCACCCTGCACGGTGTACACGCGCTCGTCGGCACCATGGCGCTCGATGTTCTGGTTAGCCACTTCCAGCGCTTCGAAGGACAAGTCCCCCAGCACTACTTCGGCGTCCTGGAACTCGTAGGCGCAGGCGATGCCAATACAACCGGAGCCGGTGCACAGGTCGAGGATGCGCGCCGGAGGCTGGGCCAGCCAGGGTTCGAAGCGGTTTTCGATCAGTTCACCAATCGGTGAACGCGGGATCAACACGCGCTCGTCGACGATAAACGACATGCCGCAGAACCAGGCTTCCTTCAACAGGTAAGCGGTGGGCACGCGCTCGTGGATACGGCGATGCAGCAGACGCTGTACGTGGGAAATCTCTTCTTCTTCGAGGTTGCAGTCCAGATAGCTGTCGGCAATTTCCCAAGGCAAGTGCAGCGCACCCAGCACCAATTGCCGGGCTTCGTCCCAGGCATTGTCGGTACCATGGCCAAAAAACAGGTCTTCCCCATGGAAACGGCTGACGGCCCAACGGATGTGGTCGCGCAAGGTGCGCAGGCGGGAAGTGATCACGGGGCAAGCTCCAGGAAAAAACGACTGGCAATTCTAACAGCCTTAAGCTGTATGGACGATGTATGAAAAACCTCAGCGCCATGTCAGTTTCAACCTGATTCAAGGTTTTTCTGTTACACAGCAGTCCCTCTTGACAAGGCTGTAAGCCAACAACGGCGCACCTTACGTTAGTAGCGATTCACAGAACCGCTCAGCCAGAGGACAATGTCGCAAAAGCCCCACTCACAGGAGCCCCAGAATGTCCGTTCCAAAGACGATGTTTCAACTCAGCGGTCGCGGTTACGCACCGGCCAATTTGAGCCACGCGACCCTTGTGATCATCGATGCCCAGAAAGAATATTTGAGCGGCCCGCTCGCCCTGTCGGGCATGGACGCCGCCGTAGAAAACATCAAGCAACTGAGCGCTGCCGCACGCAAGGCCGGGCGGCCCATCGTGCATGTGCGTCACCTTGGCACCGTGGGCGGCCTGTTCGACCCCCAGGGCGAGCGCGGCGAGTTTATTCCCGGTCTGGAACCCCAGGGCGACGAAACCATCATTGGCAAGCTGCTGCCTAGCGCTTTCCACGGTACAGACCTGGAAAAAACCCTGCAGAACCTGGGCTCCCTGGACTTGATCGTCTGCGGTTTCATGAGCCACTCCAGCGTTAGCACCACTGTGCGCGCGGCGAAGAACCTGGGCTTTCGCTGCACCCTGGTGGAAGACGCCTGCGCTACCCGCGACCTGCCTTACAAGGGCGGTATCCTCAGCGCCGAGCATGTCCAGCAGACGGAAATGGCCATCATGGCCGACAACTTCGCCACCCTTGCCCTGACCCAAGATCTGATCTGATCGCCCTGTCGATGAGCGGCGCGGCCACCGCAACGGCCCCGCTCATCCGCTAAAGCCTGTCATTTACCGCAATTGCCTCCCAGCCCGGAACAAGTTGTTTATCTTCCGGTCGAAGGGCCGATACCCTGGAGGAAAGGTCGGAATGAAGATATCCGATGGTTTTGACGCTCGTCGCTTGCGCCCCAAGGGCCCGAGCAACTGGCGTCTGCGCCTGGGCGTGGCATTTGCCGCGCTGCTGGCGTTGTGTGGTTTGCTGCTTTCGTTGGCCGGCGCTGCCGGTCTGCTCGGTCACTCGCCCGCGCTGGGCGAGCTCAATGCCAGCCCCGGCGGCGCGGGCGTGCTGTTAGGCAGCGGGCTGTTGATCCTGTGGCTGGGCGTCTGGCTGTGGCGCCGTTGCCGGCGCCGTATGCGCCAGCCACTGTCGCTGAACATCGCCTCGCACCTGATGAAAAAGCACGATTAAGGGAGCACTGATAGCGTTTTGTCCCGCATCAACCGCCTCGATTTGGGTAAACTGCCCGCCCCGCGCGGAGGCTGACATGCAAGACGACGATTTTTCCCTTTTCAAGAACGAGCTGCGCGGCGTCAAGCCGATCAAGCATGATCGCGCCGATACCGGCAAACCCAAGACCGACCGCGCGCAGATCGCCAAGCTGCGCCAGGCGGCCACGGTGCGCACTGACGCCACCACAGTGGACGGCCTATCGGACCAGTTCGTGATTGACGTCGGCCCCGAGGACGAGTTGATGTGGTCCCGCGACGGGGTCCAGGAAAGCCAGGTACGCAAGCTCAAGGCCGGCCAGATCCCTTTCGAAGGCAGCCTCGACCTGCACGGCATGACCGTGGAAAAGGCCCGGGAAACCCTCTGGGCGTTCCTTGCCGAAGCCACCAAGTTCGAAATCCGCTGCGTACGCGTGACCCACGGCAAGGCCGTGCGCCTGGACGGCAAGCGCCCGATGATCAAGAGTCACGTCAACACCTGGCTGCGCCAGCATCCCCAAGTGCTCGGTTTCACCTCCTGCCAACCGCGCCATGGCGGTGCCGGTGCGGTGTATGTGATGCTCAAGCGCACGATGCTTGAAGGCCGCGACGAGTGAATGACTTGGGAAAGGTTCATCTGTGGCGAGGGGGCTCGTCCCCCGTTGGGCTGCGAAGCAGCCCCAATCTATAAGGCCCACTGCGCTTTATCAGATACACCGAGGCGCCAGGTTTTGGGGCCGCTTCGCAGCCCAACGGGGGACGAGCCCCCTCGCCACGAATGCAAACCCCGCATTCCAGGGAATTACACCTCTCGGCATACCTACGCTACTATGTGCGCCAATCACTGGCGACGCTGCACGACCGCTCGCTGGCGTACCGCTTCACATTGGTACAGGCATACACCGTACCGTTCTGAAACCCATACGGAAACAGTCCTGTGACATTGGAACAAAACTACACCGCAATCCTCGGCCAACTCGGCGAGGACGTCTCCCGCGAGGGCCTGCTGGACACGCCAAAACGTGCCGCCAAGGCCATGCAGTACCTTTGCCGCGGCTATGAGCAAACACTCGAAGAGGTCACCAACGGTGCCCTGTTCAGCTCCGACAACAGCGAAATGGTGCTGGTCAAGGACATCGAGTTGTACTCGCTGTGCGAACACCACCTGCTGCCGTTCATCGGCAAGGCCCATGTCGCCTATATCCCCAGCGGCAAGGTCCTGGGCCTGTCGAAGGTCGCGCGGATCGTCGATATGTATGCGCGCCGCCTGCAGATCCAGGAAAACCTCAGCCGCCAGATCGCCGAAGCGGTCCAGCAGGTGACCGGTGCCCTGGGTGTTGCCGTGGTGATCGAGGCCAAGCACATGTGCATGATGATGCGCGGTGTGGAGAAACAGAATTCGTCGATGATCACGTCGGTGATGCTGGGTGAGTTCCGCGAAAACGCGGCAACCCGCAGTGAGTTTCTCAGCCTGATCAAGTAACAGGCTGCGTCAGAAAAAACCGGCATTCATCGCCGGTTTTTTTTCGCCTGTGGAAATCAGGTAAGCTGCCGCCCCTTCTGTCATGGGCAAGAGGTTTCAGCCATGTTCGTCAAAGCACTTCGAGTAGGCCTCGGCCACGTCATCATCGCGGGCGACTTCCTTACCCGTCCACGCAAAAAGCAGCGCCCTGCCGAACAACAGGCGCAGGTCAATCAAGCGGCCAAGAGCCTGACCCTGTACCAATTCCACGCCTGCCCGTTCTGCGTGAAGACCCGCCGCACCCTGCACCGCCTGAATGTACCGGTGGCGCTCAAGGACGCGAAGAACAACGAGCAGGACCGCCAGGCATTGCTTACCCAAGGTGGCAAGATCAAGGTGCCGTGCCTGCGTATCGAAGAGAATGGCCAGACCACCTGGATGTATGACTCCAAGGTGATCATCGATTACCTGGACAAGCGCTTCGCCGCGATCTGACAGAAAACGCGGTCAAAATGTGGGAGCGGGCTTGCTCGCGAATGCGGTGTGTCAGTCAATTATTCATCAACTGACCCTACGCTTTCGCGAGCAAGCCCGCTCCCACATTTAGGTCGTGCCTATCAGTCGAGCATCGGCACGTGCCGGGGATGACTGGCCACGCGTGCAAGCCAGGCTTGTACGGCCGGATAGGGGCTCAGGTCAAAGCCCCCCTCATGGGCCACATGGGTGTAGGCATACAGTGCAATATCGGCAATCGAATATTGGTCACCCACCAGGTACGGCGTGGCTTGCAGCTGCTTCTCCATGACCCTCAAGGCCTTGTAGCCGCCTTTATGGGTGGTTTTGTACTCCTCCAACCGATCGTCCGGCAGCCCCAGGTAAAGCTGGATAAACCGCGCCACCGCGATGTACGGCTCATGGCTGTATTGTTCGAAAAACTGCCACTGCAACACCTGGGTGCGCAGGCGCGGCTCAGTGGGCAGGAACTCGCTGCCGTCGGCGAGGAAGTTGAGGATCGCGTTGGACTCCCACAGGCACGTGCCGTCTTCGAGCTCCAGGACCGGGATCTTGCCGTTGGGGTTCTTCGCCAGGAACTCGGCGGTCTGTGTGTCGCCGTTCAAGATGTCGACATTGACCCACTCATACGCGATGCCGAGCAGGTTGAGCATCAACTTGACCTTGTAGCAGTTGCCCGAGCGGTAATCGCCATAAACCTTGTACATGAAGCTCCCCTTATGCCGCTTGCGCGCGCTGTGCTTGACGGATCACCGCCGCGAGACGCTTGAGACCTTCGTCCAGGCGTGCCGGGTCGATGTGGCTGAAGTTGAGCCGCAGGTGCCCGTGGTGCTGGTCTGGCTCGGAAAAGAACGGTTCACCGGGCATGAACGCCACGTCCTGGTCGAGCGCTGGTGCCAACAAGGTGCGGGTATCCAGAGGCTGTTTCAAGGTCAGCCAGAAGAATAATCCACCCTGGGGCACTTGCCAGTCGGCCAGTTCATCGAAGTGGCGCATCAATGCCGCCTGGAACCCATCGCGGCGCTCACGATAAAAACTACGCAATTGCCCCAGGTGTTGCTGGTAGCGCTCGGTGCCGATCCACTGCATGGCTTGCCATTGGCCGACGCGGTTGGTGTGCAGGTCCGCCGACTGCTTGAGTTTGAGCAGGTGGGGGAACAGGTCGGGGCTGGCGATCAGGTAGCCGACCCGCAAACCCGGGAGCAAGGTTTTCGATACGGTGCCGGTGTAGATCCAACTGGCCTTGCGCAGGCGACTGACAATCGGCCGGGCGCTGCCGCCATCAAAGGTCAGCTCGCGGTACGGCTCGTCTTCGATCAGGGTCACGCCGAATTCATCGAGCAGCGCCGCCACGGCATCGCGCTTGGCTTCGCTGTAGCGCACCGCCGAGGGGTTCTGGAAGGTGGGGATCAGGTAGATGAACGCCGGGCGATGGCGTTCCAGATTGCTGCGCAGCGCCTTCAAGTCCGGGCCGTCGGCTTCCAGCTCAACGGTCAGGCAATCGGCGCCGAACAGTTGGAAGATCTGCAGGGCAGCCAGGTAGGTCGGGCCTTCCAGCAGGATCTGCGTGCCTTGGTCAATGTACAGCTTGGCCGCCAGGTCCAGGGTTTGCTGCGAGCCGCTGACCACCAGGACCTGGCTGGCCTCGCAAGCCACCCCCAGCGCCCGCGCCTCAACCGCCAGCAACTCGCGCAATTGTGGCTCGCCTTCGCTCATGCCGTACTGGCCCATGGCAGGCGGCATTTCTTGCCAATCCAGCGCCGGCAACATGGCTTCGGCTGGTAGGCCACCGGCAAATGACATCACCTGCGGGCGCTGGGCCGCCGCGAGGATCTCACGGATCAAGGAGCTTTTAAGGCGCGAAACACGTTCAGAGAAAGCCATAGGGTCACCGGTAGCAAAGCCTGGGGAAAATACGTCAAACTGGTTGACCGAAATTACGACGCCCAAGGTAGATACGTCAATATGCTTGACCTTAAAAACCAGACCTCGCAGCAAGCCGCCATGGAAGCGTTCTTCTTCGGCTACCAGGCCTTTACCGCCAAAGCCGATGCAATGCTGGAGCGTCGGGGCTTGAGCCGGGTGCATCAGCGCATCGTGTTTTTTATCGCCCGCTACCCCGCCTTGAGTGTCAAGCAACTGCTGGAGCTGCTGGGGGTGAGCAAGCAGGCGCTGAATATGCCACTGCGCCAATTGCAGGAAATGCAGCTGGTCGACAGCGTTGCCTCGGACTCCGACAAACGTAAGCGCCTGCTGCACTTGACCGAGGAAGGTCAGCGCTTCGAACAGTCCTTGCGCCGCGAGCAAGTCAAGCTGCTGCAGCACGCCTTTGCCGAGGCCGGTGAAGAAGCGGTGAAGGGTTGGCTGGCGGTGAACAAAGCCCTGACCCTACTTTGAAATTGGCCTTTCATCTTTTTTGCACACATAATCGCAAACATTATTTGCTTTCTTTGTATACAAAAGCATAATTCGCTTCGTGCGAGTTCCTGACCTACTGGTCAACAAAGCCCGCTGGTACCTCAAAGCGCCGCTGCCCACTCATGTGTCCGGCGCTGGAAATAACAATAAAACTCTTGAGGAGTACTTGCTGTGGAAAGCCATAAATCCGACGCCCCGACCCTGGACCTCAGTCCGCCCCACCTTTCGACCACAAAGCAGGGCTGGCTGGAACGCCTGTTCAAACTCAGCTTGCATGGCACCACAGTGAAGACTGAATTGATCGCCGGCCTCACGACGTTCATCACCATGGCCTACATCATCTTCGTCAACCCCAACATCATGGCCGACGCCGGTATCGACCACGGCGCCGCCTTTGTCGCGACCTGTATCGCCGCGGCCCTCGGTTGCCTGTTGATGGGCCTGTACGCCAACTGGCCAGTCGGCCTGGCGCCAGGCATGGGCTTGAATGCGTTCTTTACCTACACCGTGGTCGGCACCATGGGCTACACCTGGGAGACCGCGCTGGGCGCGGTGTTTATCTCCGGCGTGTTGTTCATGATCCTGACGCTGTCGCGCATCCGCGAATGGCTGCTCAACAGCATTCCGGTAAGCCTGCGCCACGCCATGGGCGCCGGGGTGGGCCTGTTCCTGGGGGTGATCGGCCTGAAAACCGCCGGGATTATCGTGGCCAGCCCCGCCACCCTGATCAAGCTCGGCTCCCTGCATGAACCGGCCCCGCTGTTGGCGGCCGTGTGCTTCCTGCTGATCGCGATCCTCAGCTATCACCGGGTATTCGGCGCGATCCTGATCAGCATCATTGCTGTCACTCTGGCCGGTTGGGGCCTGGGCCTGGTGCATTACCAGGGCATCGTTGCCGCCCCGCCGAGCCTGGCGCCGACCTGGATGGCGATGGACGTGATGGGCGTGTTCAACGTCAGCATGATCAGCGTGGTATTCGCCTTCCTGTTTGTGCACATGTTCGACACCGCCGGCACCCTGATGGGCGTCGCCCAGCGCGCTGGCCTGGTAAAGGCCGACGGCAAGATCGAAAACCTGTCGCGGGCCTTGAAAGCTGACAGTGCTTCCAGCGTGTTTGGCGCGGTGGTCGGTGTACCGCCCGTGACCAGTTATGTAGAAAGCGCGGCGGGCGTGGCGGCTGGTGGGCGCACAGGGCTTACGGCTGTGACCGTGGGCGTGCTGTTTGTGGCGGCGATGTTTTTCGCCCCGCTGGCGGGCATGATTCCTGCGTATGCCACAGCCGGCGCGCTGATTTATGTGGCGATGCTAATGATGAGCGGCATGGCACACATCGAGTGGGACGACGCCACCGACAGCATCCCGGCGATCGTCACGGCAATCATGATGCCCCTGACCTTCTCGGTCGCCGATGGCATCGCCCTGGGCTTTATCACTTACGTGGCGCTCAAGGCCGGCACGGGTAAGTACAAGCAGATTTCCATCAGCCTGTGGGTGCTGTGCGCGATTTTCATCGCCAAGTTTGTCTTCCTGTAACGCGGAAGCTGGCGAAAACCGCCTCACCTTCGGGTGGGGCTTTTGCATGTATGGAGGAATGTAATGAGCGTGGAAACCTGGCTGCTGTTCAGCGGCGCTGCTTTGATCGTGATCCTGATTCCGGGGCCGCTGTCGCTGCTGATGATCAGCAACAGCCTGAACTACGGCCTGCGCCGTTCGTACCCGGCGTTTCTGGGCGGGGTGTTTGCCTCGATCTGCCTGTTGAGTGCCTCGGCCCTGGGCTTGGGCGCGCTGTTGCTGGCCTCGGAGCAGTTGTTCAGCGCCTTGAAGATCGTCGGTGCGCTGTACCTGTTCTACCTCGCCTGGCAGAGCTGGCAGCAATCGCGCCTGCCGTCCCAGGGCGCCGTGGTGCCGGACGCAGCGCCCGTGCCGCGCTTTCGCGCCCTGTTTGGCCGGGCCTTTGTGCTGGGCGCCAGCAACCCCAAGGACATCCTGTTTTTCGCCGCCTTCCTGCCGCAGTTTCTCAGCAGCCAGCAACCGTTCCTGCCACAACTGCTGATCATGATCGCCACCTGGACCGTGCTGGATCTGCTATGCAAGCTGGCCTACGGCCTGGGTGCCCACGGCGCCGCACGCTACCTGCGCACCGGCAAGGGCCAGAGCTGGTTCAACCGCTTCAGCGCCGGGCTGTTTGGCAGCGCCGGAGCGGCGTCGCTGCTCAGGGGCTAGTGAAACCCTAATGCCGCTGTACATTGTAGGAGCGAGCTTGTCTCCGGGCGGCGCTCCGACGAAGAACTTGAGAGCGCCACGTTTAACCAGAAAACGCGCGTTATCGTTGGCGTTTTTCGTCGGAGCGCCGCCCGGAGACAAGCTCGCTCCTACAGTGGCCCTCCTTTATTGGCAGGCAAAAAAAAGCCCGCAGTGTGAGCGGGCGAAACCAACGAAGAGCATTTGGGGGTGTGAAGCGAGGGTGACGACTTAGCTACCGCGGTACGTGGAGTAGCTGTAGGGCGAAATCAGCAGGGGCACATGGTAGTGATCCTGTTCGGCACTGATGCCAAAACGCAGCACCACCACGTCCAGAAACGCCGGTTCCGGCAACTGCACGCCACGGGCGCGGTAGTAATCCCCGGCACTGAACTGCAACTGGTAGACGCCACTGCGGTAGTCGTCACCTTGCAGCAGTGGCGCGTCGCAACGGCCGTCGCTGTTGGTCAGGGCGCTGGCGACCAGCTCCAGTTGCGCGCCTTCGACGCGATACAGTTCAACCTTGATGGCGCTGCCTGGGCAGCCGTGGGCGGCGTCCAGTACGTGTGTAGTCAGTCGTCCCATGGATCGGAGCTCCCGTGTCATCGATTAGTAAGAGGCCGCACCTTTGTGGGGCACTGAAAAAGCCGGCGATGGCTGATTAAGACACTTTTCAAAAAAATTGTACACAATAAATTCAACAACCCCCCTCTTCCCCAATAGAAGCTGGCTTGCCGGCGATGACGGTGTATCTGCGAGCAATGCGGCTATAGGAAGATCGCTATCGCAGGCAAGCCAGCTCCTACACTAAAGCGGTGCCGCAGGTTTTTGAGATTTAGTTGACCAGTCGGGCAAGTTTCTTGCAAGGATAGGCCGGCGCGACCGCCTGGAAAAAATGCAGAAATACAGGCTTACAAAGTGACCATTAAGTTGTATACAATCAGCCCATCGCTGTGACGCAACGGCCGCCACACCATCGATCACGAACAAGAAGGAAGACTGCAGTGAGCGCTGACTACCCACGCGACCTGATCGGTTACGGCAGTAACCCACCGCACCCTCACTGGCCGGGCAAGGCGCGTATCGCCCTGTCGTTCGTACTCAATTACGAAGAAGGCGGTGAGCGCAATATCCTGCACGGCGACAAAGAGTCGGAAGCCTTCCTCTCGGAAATGGTCTCGGCTCAACCGCTGCAAGGCGCACGCAACATGAGCATGGAGTCGCTGTACGAATACGGCAGCCGTGCCGGCGTGTGGCGCATCCTCAAGCTGTTCAAGGAATTCGACATTCCGCTGACCATCTTCGCCGTGGCCATGGCCGCCCAGCGTCACCCCGATGTAATCCGTGCGATGGTCGCCGCCGGTCACGAGATCTGCAGCCACGGTTACCGCTGGATTGACTACCAGTACATGGATGAGGCCCAGGAGCGCGAGCACATGCTCGAAGCTATCCGCATCCTTACCGAGCTGACCGGCGAGCGCCCACTGGGCTGGTACACCGGGCGCACCGGCCCAAATACGCGGCGGCTGGTGATGGAGGAAGGCGGCTTCCTGTATGACTGCGACACCTATGACGACGACCTGCCCTACTGGGAACCGAACAACCCGACTGGCAAAGCGCACCTGGTAATCCCCTACACCCTGGACACCAATGACATGCGCTTCACCCAGGTGCAGGGCTTCAACAAGGGCGACGACTTTTTCGAGTACCTCAAGGACGCGTTCGATGTGCTGTATGCCGAAGGTGCCGAGGCGCCGAAGATGCTGTCCATCGGCCTGCATTGCCGCCTGATCGGCCGCCCGGCGCGCCTGGCCGCACTCAAGCGTTTTATCGAATACGCCAAGGGCCATGACCAGGTGTGGTTCACCCGCCGCGTCGACATTGCCCGCCACTGGCATGACGTACACCCTTTCCAGGGAGCCGCCAAATGACTGCTTTCCAGACCTTGAAACCATCGACCCTCAGCCGCGACGAATTCGTCGCAGCCTTCGCCGATATCTACGAACACTCGCCATGGGTGGCCGAAAAGGCCTTCGACCTGGGCCAGGACGCCTCGATCGATGAGATCGAAACCCTGCACCAGCGCATGAGCGATATCCTGTTGAGCGCCGATCACACCAGGCAACTGGCCCTGATCAACGCTCACCCGGACCTGGCCGGCAAAGCCGCCGTCCAGGGCCAACTGACCGAAGCCAGCACCAACGAACAAGCTGGCGCCGGTATTCACCAATGCACGGCCGAAGAGTTTTCTCGCTTCACCGAGCTGAACGACGCCTACAAGGCCAAGTTCAAGTTTCCCTTCATCATGGCGGTAAAAGGCAGCAACCGGCATCAGATCCTCGCCGCGTTTGAAACGCGCATCCACAACCCGGTCGAGACCGAGTTCAAGTGCGCACTGGCAGAGATCAACAAGATTGCGTTGTTCCGTTTATTGACCCTCTAGACACCATCCCCAGCCACTCTATCTAAGGCAGACAAGAAGAATGAAAGCGCAACCCCTACCCTTCGAGAAGTTCGTCAACCTGGCCGACGCCCGCCTGGGCACCAAGATCATCTCGGTGACCGATGACTGGTTCGCTGACGCCAACCGACTGTTCCAGCCGACCCCGGCCGTATGGAAGGAGGGCGTTTTCGATGATAACGGCAAGTGGATGGACGGCTGGGAGTCACGCCGCAAGCGCTTCGAAGGCTTCGACAGCGCGGTGATCCGCCTGGGCGTACCGGGCACGATCAAGGGCGTGGACATCGACACTTCATTCTTTACCGGCAACTTCCCGCCGTCGGCATCCCTGGAAGGCTGCTTCCTGGCCGAAGGCGAACCGACTGAAAACACCCAGTGGGTCGAAGTGCTGTCTGCCGTGGAGTTGCAGGGCAATAGCCATCACCTGCACGAAATCAATAACGACCAGGCGTTCAGCCACCTGCGCTTCAACATCTACCCGGATGGTGGCGTGGCCCGTCTGCGGGTGTATGGCATTCCGTTCCGCGACTGGTCGGCCGTGGGCGACAACGAACAAGTGGACCTGGCCTCCTCGCTCAATGGCGGGCGTGCCCTGGCGTGCTCCGACGAACACTTCGGACGCATGGGCAACATCCTCAACCCGGGCCGCGGCATCAACATGGGCGATGGCTGGGAAACCGCTCGCCGTCGCACCCCAGGCAATGACTGGGTGATCGTCGCGCTGGGGCATGCCGGCGAGGTCGAGAAGGTGGTGGTCGACACCCTGCACTTCAAGGGCAACTACCCCGACACTTGCTCGATCCAGGCCGCGTTCGTCAAGGGCGGTACCGACAGCCAGATCGAGACCCAGTCGCTGTTCTGGCGTGAACTTTTGCCCGCGCAGAAGCTGGAAATGCACGCCGAGCACACCTTTGCCGAGCAGATCAAGGCACTGGGCCCGATCACCCACATCCGCCTCAACGTATTCCCGGATGGTGGTGTAAGCCGCCTGCGGGTATTCGGCAAGGTCGCTAAATAAGGCCGCCCATGTAGGAGCGAGCTTGCTCGCGAAGATCGTCAACGATAACGCGCCCCTCCTGGATAAACGCGGTGCCCTTGAGTTTTTCGCGAGCAAGCTCGCTCCTACACAGATCCATCAATAACTAAACAGATTAAGAAGACAGCCATGCGCACACTGATGATCGAACCCTTGACCAAAGAAGCCTTCGCCCCTTTCGGAGACGTTATCGAAACCGATGGCAGCGATCACTTCATGATCAACAACGGCTCGACCATGCGCTTTCATAAACTGGCGACGGTCGAGACCGCCACGCCAGAAGACCACGCCATCATCAGCATCTTCCGCGCCGATGCGCAGGACATGCCGCTGACCGTGTGCATGCTGGAAAGACACCCGCTGGGCAGCCAGGCCTTTATTCCGCTGCTCGGCAACCCCTTTCTGATCGTGGTCGCGCCCGTTGGCGATGCACCTGTATCAGGCTTGGTCCGCGCCTTCGTCACCAACGGCAGGCAGGGCATTAATTACCATCGCGGCGTCTGGCACCACCCGGTGCTGACGATCGAAAAGCGGGATGACTTCCTGGTGGTTGATCGCAGTGGCACAGGCAATAACTGCGATGAGCATTTTTTCAAAGAGGATGAGCGGTTGATCCTCGCCCCCCACCAATAAGAGAAGGTCCGATCACCCGACAACAAGGGTGACGGGCGAGAGGTAAAGACTGTGGAAGCACATCTGTTGGAATGGCTGAACCTTAGCGTGCGCTGGGTTCATATGATCACTGGCGTGGCCTGGATCGGTGCGTCTTTCTATTTCGTATGGCTGGAAAACAACCTTAACCGCGTCAACCCCAAAAGCGGCCTGGCTGGCGATTTATGGGCGATCCACGGTGGCGGCATCTACCACCTGGAAAAATACAAACTGGCCCCACCGACCATGCCGGACAACCTGCACTGGTTCAAATGGGAGGCCTATTTCACCTGGATGTCGGGCGTCGCGCTGCTGTGCGTGGTGTTCTACCTCAACCCGACGCTGTACCTGCTCGCCCCCGGCAGCAGCCTCAGTGGTACCGAAGGCGTATTGTTGGGCATTGGCTCACTGTTCGCCGGCTGGTTCATCTACTCCTTTCTCTGCGACTCGGCCCTGGGCAAACGCCCTGCCCTGCTCGGTTTTATCCTGTTCGTCCTGTTGATCGGCGCGGCCTACGGCTTTAGCAAGGTGTTCAGCGGTCGCGGCGCGTACCTGCATGTGGGTGCGATTATCGGCACCATCATGGTCGGCAACGTGTTCCGCATCATCATGCCGGCCCAGCGTGCGCTGGTGGCAGCGATTGCAGAAAACCGCACGCCGGACCCGGCATTGCCGGCCAAGGGCCTGCTGCGTTCACGTCACAACAACTACTTCACCCTGCCTGTGCTGTTCATCATGATCAGCAACCACTTCCCGAGCACCTACGGCAGCCAGTACAACTGGTTGATCCTGGCCGGGATCGCGGTGGCGGCAGTGTTGGTACGCCACTACTTCAACACCCGTCATGACAGCCAGAAATACGCCTGGACCCTGCCGGTCGGCGCCCTGGCGATGATCTGCCTGGCCTATGTCACCGGTCCAAAACCCGTGGCTACCACACCGGACGTGGCCAAGGCGCCAGCGGCCATCGAGTACCAGCCATTGCCGGAAACGGCGCTGGGTGGCGGCCTCAAGCCATCAGCTCCCGCCACGCCAGCACCGCCAGCAGAAGCGGCTCCAGCCCAGGCCTCGACGGATTTCGGCAAGGTCCACAGCGTGATTGAAGAGCGTTGCACCGTGTGCCATTCGGCCAAGCCCACCAGCCCGCTGTTCAGCACCGCGCCGGCCGGGGTGATGTTCGATACCCCGGCGCAGATCCAGCAGCAGGCGGCGCGTATTCAAGCGCAGGCGGTTGCCAGCCAGATCATGCCGCTGGGCAACATTACCCAGATGACTCAGCAGGAGCGGGAGTTGATTGGCAGTTGGATCAATCAGGGGGCGCGTACCAACTAACAGGATAAAACGGCTCAAAATGTGGGAGCGGGCTTGCTCGCGATAGCGGTGTGTCATTCAACACATCCGGTGACTAAGGCACCGCTATCGCGAGCAAGCCCGCTCCCACAGGGGTCGGATGATGCTTTGAAGATTAGGTTTCACCTGGCAATTGACTGCCAAACAACACAAAAATAAAAAAGATCCGAGGTGTTGCATGTCCCAGTTAGAAACGCAGATTCCTGCCGCGCCCGCCATGGTGCGGCTTCCACTTTTGCAACTGATTCTGGTGGGCCTGCAACATGTACTGCTGATGTACGGCGGCGCGGTGGCCGTACCGCTGATCATCGGACAAGCTGCAGGCTTGAGTCGTGAAGAAATCGCCTTTTTGATCAACGCCGACCTGCTGGTGGCGGGGATCGCCACCATGGTCCAGTCCTTTGGCATCGGCCCGCTGGGTATCCGCATGCCAGTGATGATGGGCGCCAGTTTCGCCGCCGTCGGCAGCATGGTCGCCATGGCCGGCATGCCAGGTATCGGTCTGCAAGGGATTTTTGGCGCGACCATCGCCGCCGGATTCTTTGGCATGCTCATCGCCCCCTTCATGTCCAAGGTGGTGCGTTTCTTCCCACCTTTGGTGACCGGTACCGTGATCACGGCCATCGGTCTTTCGTTGTTTCCTGTCGCGGTGAACTGGGCCGGCGGTGGCGCTAGCGCTGTGCAATTCGGCTCGCCGATCTACCTGGCCATCGCCGGCCTGGTGCTGGCCACCATCTTGCTGATCAACCGTTTTATGCGTGGTTTCTGGGTCAATATCTCGGTACTGATCGGTATGGCCCTGGGCTACGCGCTGTGTGGATTGCTCGGCATGGTCGACCTCGGCGGCCTGGAGCAGGCGCCATGGCTGCAGGTGGTCACGCCATTGCACTTCGGCATGCCCAAGTTCGAGTTGGCGCCGATCCTTTCGATGTGTCTGGTGGTGGTGATTATCTTTGTCGAGTCCACCGGCATGTTCCTCGCGCTGGGCAAGATCACCGGCCAGGAAGTCACCCCGAAAATGCTGCGGCGCGGCCTGCTGTGCGATGCCGGTGCGTCGTTCTTCGCCGGGTTCTTCAACACCTTCACCCACTCCTCTTTCGCCCAGAACATCGGCCTGGTGCAGATGACCGGTGTGCGCTGCCGTTCGGTGACAATCATGGCCGGGGCCTTTTTGATTGTCCTCAGCCTGCTGCCCAAGGCCGCATTCCTGGTGGCTTCGATCCCTCCTGCGGTACTGGGCGGGGCGGCCATCGCAATGTTCGGCATGGTGGCAGCGACCGGGATCAAGATCCTGCAGGAAGCCGACATTGCCGACCGTCGCAACCAGTTGCTGGTAGCGGTCAGTATCGGCATGGGCCTGATCCCGGTGGTGCGCCCGGAGTTCTTTGCCCAACTGCCGTTGTGGATGAGCCCGATTACCCACAGTGGCATCGCCATGGCCACGCTCAGCGCGTTGTCGCTGAACGTGCTGTTCAACATTCTGGGCGGTTCAGAACGCCCCGCCGTCGCCCATACGCATTGATTCCTTCGTTACTACAAAAATAACAACGAACAGGGAACATCAACATGCACACCACCAACTTGGGGCCGACCACACGCCGTGCCCCATTCTCGCCCCTCGCGCTCTTTTACAGCGCACTTGAGCACAGGCTCTGGAGCCAGTATTCTCCGCGCCCGCTCGAATCGACTCAAAAAAAAACAGCGAATGTAAAAGCTGACTTAAAGGCCAACTTATCCCGGCCTTATGTCTGCTGCCAAAGTGCGCAAAAGTCCTCTGAACCCGACTGCATCCCATGCAGCCGGCGGGGATTTTTTGGCTTTTCAAACACTTTGGCGCAGCTCTTGCTAAAAGCATTAAAGCTGACCGAACAGACGATTTTTGCAGCGAACCAAAAGGCGCCACACCAGAGCGCCTGCGTAGAAGAAAAACCACAAAACTTTAGCTCGGGAGCAACCGAATGAAACGTACCGTGAACAGCCTGATATTGGCCGGATCCCTGTTGGCCGGGGGCCAAGCAATAGCGGGTGACCTGTTGCAGTGGCAGAACAACAGCCTGACTTACCTGTGGGGCAAGAACTTCAAAGTCAACCCAGAGATCCAGCAAACCGTTACCTTCGAACATGCCGATGCCTGGAAGTACGGCGACAACTTCTTCTTCCTCGACCGCATCTTTTACAACGGTAAGGAAGACGGCAACGTCGGCCCCAATACTTACTACGGCGAGTTCAGCCCGCGGCTGTCGTTTGGCAAGATCTTCGATAAAGACTTGTCCTTCGGCCCGATCAAAGATGTATTGCTGGCGTTCACCTACGAGTTCGGCGAAGGCGACAACGAGTCGTACTTGGTCGGCCCGGCGTTCGACTTGAACATCCCTGGCTTTGACTACTTCCAGTTGAACTTCTATCAGCGCCAGACCGAAGGCAATCGCCCGGGTGACGGCGTATGGCAGATCACCCCGGTCTGGTCCTACACCATTCCAGTGGGCAACTCCGATGTGCTGATCGACGGTTTCATGGACTGGGTGGTGGATAACGACAAGAACGCCCGTGGCACTTACCACGCCAACCTGCACTTCAACCCACAGGTCAAATATGACCTGGGCAAGGCCATGAGCTGGGGCGCCAAGCAGTTGTATGTGGGTTTTGAATACGACTACTGGAAGAACAAGTACGGGATCCAGGACAGCGGCGCGTTCGAGACCAACCAGGACACGGCGAGCCTGTTGGTCAAGTACCACTTCTAAAGCCAACCCCGGCCTCCCCTGTGGGAGCGGGCAAGCCCTCTCCCACACAAGCCCGCGCCCCGATTCAGTTCGGGGTCAAGCCCAGGAACCGCTGCAACTCTTCGCGCTTGGCCAGCGCATCGCGCCGGCCCAACTCGATCAACTCACTGCAATATCCCGCCTCGAACAGCAGATAGCTGAGCACCCCCGCCCCGCTGGTTTTGGTCGCCCCTGGCCCACGCAAAAACAGACGCAACGCCGCCGGCAGTTCCTGGCGATGGCGTGCCGCGATTTCATCGATGGGTTGGCTGGGCGCAATCACCAGTACTTCAACCGGTGCAAGACCGCGCGCAGCGCTGTTGGCCGGTTGCAGATGGCTGAACTGGTTGAGGCGCTCCAGTAACTCGATGTCACTCTCCAGGCTGTCAATGAACGTGCTGTTGAGCATATGCCCACCGATCTGCGCCAGGGTCGGCTCCTGGCCGGTGTAGGTGCGCTGCTGCGGCACCGAGGGGTCCGGGGAACGCGGGTTGCCACTGACACCCACCACCAGTACCCGGCTGGCCCCCAGGTGCAACGCCGGGCTGATCGGCGCTGATTGGCGGACGGCGCCATCGCCAAAATATTCCTGATCGAGTTTGACCGGCGCAAACAGTAATGGGATCGCCGAACTGGCCAGCAGATGCTCCACGGTCAATTGCGTGGGCAGGCCGATGCGCCGGTGGCGCAGCCAGGCGTCGATGGTGCCGCCGCCCTGATAGAAGGTCACCGCCTGCCCCGACTCATAGCCGAACGCAGTCACCGCTACGGCATGCAGGTGCTTATGGCGGATTGCCTCATTGATACCTTCCAAGTGCAGCTTTTCTTGCAGCAACTGGCGCAGCGGCGAGCTGTCGAGCAGCGCCACCGGCACGGGTGACCCCAGACCCAGCAAGCTGCGGGTCAGAAAACGGCTGGCCTGGTGAATCACCCCCGGCCAGTCGCTGCGCAGCACCAAGTGGCTGCGAAAGCCCTGCCAGAATGCGGTGAGGCGCGCGATTGCTGCGCGAAAGTCCATGGCGCCGCTCGCCAGGCTCACCGCATTGATCGCCCCGGCCGAGGTACCGACAATCACCGGGAAGGGGTTGGCAGCCCCCGGTGGCAACAGTTCGGCAATCGCCGCCAAGACACCGACCTGATACGCCGCACGCGCCCCGCCACCAGAAAGAATCAAGCCTGTGACCGGTTCAGTGGGGCGCATTGCATAACTCCATGGGCGGGGGGAAATCCGTTTGTTCAGCGGCGCTTTTCGTACAGCTTGGGTTCGCCCGGTGGCCGGCTCTTGAAGCGACGATGGGCCCACAGGTACTGTTCGGGGCACTGGCGTACCGCGGTTTCTACCCATTGGTTGATACGCAGGCAGTCGACCTCATCGGATTCGCCGGGGAAGTCGCTCAAAGGCGGATGAATCACCATGCGGTAGCCACTGCCATCGGCCAGGCGCTCCTGGGTAAACGGCACCACCAACGCCTTGCCCAGGCGCGCGAACTTGCTGGTGGCGGTGACTGTGGCCGCCTGGATGCCGAACAACGGCACAAAAATGCTCTGCTTGGCGCCATAGTCCTGGTCCGGCGCGTACCAGATCGCCCGGCCGGCGCGCAGCAGCTTGAGCATGCCACGCACGTCTTCGCGCTCTACCGCCAGGGAGTCGAGGTTATGGCGCTCGCGGCCACGGCGCTGGATAAAATCGAACAACGGGTTGCCGTGCTCACGGTACATGCCATCGATGGTGTGCTTCTGCCCCAGCAAGGCCGCACCGATCTCCAGGGTGGTGAAATGCAGGGCCATGAGGATCACGCCCTTGCCTTCCCGTTGCGCCTGCTTGAGGTGCTCCAGCCCTTCGACATGGGCCAGGCGCGCCAGGCGCTGTTTGGACCACCACCAACTCATGGCCATCTCAAAGAAGGCGATACCGGTGGAGGCAAAGTTTTCCTTGAGCAAATGTTTACGCTCCTGGGCGGACATTTGCGGGAAGCACAGTTCCAGGTTTCGCGCGGCAATACGCCGACGCTCACCGGCCACCCGGTACATAAACGCACCCAGCACACGACCAATTCCCAGCAGCACACGGTATGGCAACTGGGTAATCAGCCACAGCACACCGAGCCCCAGCCATAGCAGCCAGAAGCGCGGGTGAAAAAATACAGCTCGAAAACGCGGGCGATCCATTACAGATTCCGGTAAAGACAGGGCCGCGCATTCTACAACGGTTCGACCCGGCTTGCGGCTAGCGGTTGTTCTCGTTATAAGTCTCGACACTTTTCGTGACAAGCCGCTTTGCCGACCATGAGCCAAACCGAATCGCTAGACCAAGATCCCGTCTTCCAGCTCAAAGGCAGCATGCTCGCCATTACTGTGCTGGAACTGGCCCGTAACGACCTTGATGCCCTGGACCGCCAGCTCGCCGCCAAGGTCGCCCTGGCTCCGAATTTCTTCAACAACGCGCCGCTGGTGCTGGCCCTGGATAAATTGCCGGCCGGCCAGGGCGCGGTTGACCTGCCCGGGCTGATGCGTGTTTGCCGCCAGCATGGCCTGCGCACGCTGGCCATTCGAGCCAGCCGGATCGAAGACATCGCAGCCGCCATCGCCATTGAACTGCCAGTATTGCCACCGTCCGGCGCCCGCGAGCGTGTGCTCGACCCGGTGGAAGGTGAAGTGAAGAAAAAACCGGAAAAACCACCGGAGCCGACGATCAAGCCTACAAGGATCATCACCTCTCCCGTACGCGGCGGGCAGCAGATTTACGCCCAGGGCGGCGACCTGGTGGTGGTCGCTCCGGTCAGTCCTGGCGCGGAACTTCTCGCCGATGGCAACATCCATGTATACGGCCCAATGCGTGGCCGGGCACTGGCTGGAGTCAAGGGCGATACCAAGGCCCGGATTTTCTGCCAGCAATTGAGCGCTGAGCTAGTGTCCATCGCCGGCCAGTACAAGGTTTCGGAAGATTTGCGCCGTGATCCGCTGTGGGGGGCCGGGGTACAAGTCAGCCTGTCGGGCGATGTGTTGAACATCATCCGTCTTTAACGGATACTGCCGCATTTTCCAAGCATCTCTGGACTCTGATAGCACAGCGAAACCGGCAAGACTTGCGTAGGAATAATTGAAAGGTGGCGCTTCCCCTACGGGAAGCACATCTTTTTCCTACGAAGGCTGTCCGCCTGCGGCGAGTTTCAAGAGATGTTTTTCAGGGACTGAGAGGTCCTTTTTCCTTAGGGGTGAAACACCTTGGCCAAGATTCTCGTGGTTACATCCGGCAAGGGTGGTGTGGGTAAGACCACCACCAGCGCCGCTATCGGTACCGGCCTCGCTCTGCGCGGCCACAAGACAGTCATCGTCGACTTCGACGTCGGTTTGCGTAACCTCGACCTGATCATGGGCTGCGAGCGCCGTGTGGTGTACGACTTCGTCAACGTGGTCAACGGCGAAGCCAACCTGCAACAGGCCCTGATCAAGGACAAGCGCCTTGAGAACCTGTATGTACTGGCCGCCAGCCAGACCCGTGACAAAGACGCGCTGACCAAAGAAGGCGTGGAAAAAGTCCTGATGGAGCTCAAGGAAACCTTTGAGTACGTGGTCTGCGACTCCCCGGCTGGTATCGAGACCGGTGCTCACCTGGCGATGTACTTCGCCGATGAAGCCATCGTCGTGACCAACCCGGAAGTGTCTTCGGTACGTGACTCGGACCGTATGCTGGGCCTGCTGGCCAGCAAATCCCGGCGCGCCGAAAAAGGCGAAGACCCGATCAAGGAACATCTGTTGCTGACCCGCTACAACCCTGACCGTGTCAGCAAGGGCGAAATGCTCGGCGTTGAAGACGTCAAAGAGATCCTGGCCGTGGCCCTGCTGGGCGTGATCCCGGAATCCCAGGCCGTACTGAAAGCATCCAACCAAGGCGTACCGGTCATCCTCGACGACCAGAGCGACGCCGGCCAGGCATACAGCGATGCCGTTGATCGCCTGTTGGGAAAAACCGTGGAACACCGCTTCCTCGATGTAGCGAAGAAGGGATTCTTCGAGCGCCTGTTTGGAGGCAACTAAACAATGAAATTTCTCGACTTCTTTCGCGCCAACAAAAAGCCAAGCACCGCATCGGTAGCGAAAGAGCGTCTACAGATCATCGTGGCGCACGAACGCGGCCAACGCAGCACCCCGGACTACCTGCCAGCCTTGCAGAAGGAACTGGTGGAGGTGATCCGCAAGTACGTCAATATCGGCAACGATGACGTGCATGTCGCCCTGGAAAACGACGGCAGCTGCTCGATTCTGGAACTCAATATCACCCTGCCTGATCGTTGATCGAACAGGCGGTCGCCTCGGCGGCTACGCTACCCGCCCCTGTAGGAGCGAGCTTGCTCGCGAAGAATTCAACTGCACCGCGTTCATCCTGGATAAACGCAGCGCTCTCAGGTTCTTCGCGAGCAAGCTCGCTCCTACAGGGGGTGGTTGGCGCAGCCGCCGTTGGCGTTTGTTACGAGGCTGTTTAATGCCGCTGTCCAATATCCATATCCTTCACCAGGATGACGCTGTCCTGGTGGTGAACAAGCCGACCCTGCTGCTCTCGGTGCCTGGTCGCGCCGACGACAACAAGGACTGCCTGATCACCCGCCTACAGGAAAACGGTTATCCCGAGGCCCGCATTGTCCATCGACTGGACTGGGAAACGTCGGGGATCATCCTGCTGGCCCGGGATGCCGACACCCACCGCGAACTGTCCCGCCAGTTTCACGACCGTGAAACCGAAAAAGCCTACACCGCCTTGTGCTGGGGCCAGCCGGAGCTGGACAGCGGCAGCATCGATCTGCCATTGCGCTACGACCCACCGACCAAGCCTCGCCATGTGGTGGACCATGAGTTCGGCAAGCACGCCCTGACCTTCTGGAAAGTCCTGGAGCGCTGTGGAGATTGGTGCCGGGTCGAGCTGACGCCGATTACCGGGCGTTCTCACCAACTGCGGGTACACATGCTGTCCATCGGCCACCCGCTACTGGGCGATGGCTTGTATGCCCACGAACAGGCCCTGGCCGCCTGGCCGCGCCTGTGCCTGCACGCCAGCATGCTGAGCTTTACTCACCCACAGAGCGGCGAGCGCGTGCGCTTCGAGTGCCCAGCGCCGTTCTAACCTGTAAACGCAATTAAAACGTGGGAGCGGGCTTGCTCGCGAATGCGGTGTGTCAGTTGCTGGATAAACTAACTGATCCACCGCATTCGCGAGCAAGCCCGCTCCCACATTTGTTCTGTGCACTTATCACATCGGACGGTAAACTCGCGCCATTGCTGTCTGGAGCTACTTATGCGCGAAGCGTTGAATCAAGGCCTGATCGACTTCCTCAAGGCCTCTCCCACCCCCTTTCATGCCACTGCGGCCCTGGCCCAGCGCCTGGAAGCTGCCGGTTTCCAGCGCCTCGACGAGCGCGAGACCTGGACTACCGAGGCCAACGGTCGCTACTACGTGACCCGCAACGACTCCTCGATCATTGCCTTCAAGATGGGCCGCCAATCGCCCCTGCACGACGGCATCCGCCTGGTCGGCGCCCATACCGACAGCCCATGCCTGCGGGTCAAGCCGCAACCTGAGCTGCAACGCCAGGGCTTCTGGCAACTGGGCGTGGAAGTCTACGGCGGCGCATTGCTGGCGCCGTGGTTCGACCGTGACCTGTCCCTGGCCGGGCGCGTGACGTTCCGCCGTGACGGCAAGGTCGAAAGCCAGTTGATCGACTTCAAGCTACCCATCGCCATCATCCCCAACCTGGCCATCCACCTGAACCGTGAAGCCAACCAGGGCTGGGCGATCAATGCCCAGACCGAGCTACCGCCAATCCTCGCGCAGTTTGCCGGTGATGAGCGCGTGGACTTCCGCGCCGTGCTCACCGACCAACTGGCCCGCGAACATGGGTTGAACGCTGATGTGGTGCTCGATTACGAGCTGAGTTTCTACGACACCCAAGGCGCGGCGGTGATCGGCCTGCATGGCGACTTTATCGCCGGCGCGCGCCTGGACAACCTGCTGTCGTGCTACGCCGGCCTGCAAGCGCTGCTCACCAGCGAGACCGACGAAACCTGCGTGCTGGTGTGTACCGACCACGAAGAGGTCGGCTCCTGCTCGGCCTGCGGTGCCGACGGGCCGATGCTGGAACAGACCCTGCGTCGCCTACTACCTGAGGGTGATGAGTTCGTACGTGCGATTCAGAAGTCGCTGCTGGTATCTGCCGACAATGCCCATGGCATCCACCCCAACTACGCCGACAAGCACGACGCCAACCACGGCCCGAAACTCAATGCCGGCCCGGTGATCAAGGTCAACAGCAACCAGCGCTACGCCACCAACAGCGAAACCGCCGGGTTCTTCCGCCACCTGTGCATGGCCGAAGAAGTGCCGGTGCAGAGCTTTGTGGTGCGCAGCGACATGGGCTGTGGCTCGACCATCGGCCCGATCACCGCCAGCCACTTGGGCGTGCGCACCGTGGACATCGGCCTACCGACGTTCGCCATGCACTCGATCCGCGAACTGTGCGGCAGCCACGACCTAGCGCACCTGGTGAAGGTGTTGAGTGCGTTCTACGCAAGCCGCGACCTGCCCTGAGATCAGCTGTGGCGAGCGGGCTTGCCCCGCGCTGGGCTGCGAAGCAGCCCCAAAACGCCCGCCGCGTTTCTTCAGATAAACCGCGATGTCCGGGTTTAGGGCTGCTTCGCAGCCCAGCGCGGGGCAAGCCTGCTCGCCACAGGGGAGGTCGCCAGTGTCTGAAAGTTGTGTAGATACCGATGCCCCCGCTGGGCTGCGCAGCAGCCCCAAAACCTGCCACATCTATCTGTCTGAAAAACCTCAGCGGTCTTGATTGACTTGGGGCTGCCGCGCAGCCCAGCGGGACAAGCCCCCTCGCCACGACAGCGCCTGGCCACATAGCCTTCGCCCTATCTGACACACATCAACCCCACTTGCGCCAATCCAGCCTAGACTGACAATCATCTTTCTACGACAAGGCCGTCCCACCATGATCCCGATGTCCGCCTTCCACGCCATGCTTATCCCCATCCTCACGGGCATGATCCTGCTGGCCGTTGGCTTCAACTTCCGCGACAAAAATCTCGGTGTGTTTGGCATGTGGGTCGGCATGCTGTTGATCCTCGGCACCATCGTCTACCGGATCCTCGCGAAACTGGCCGATTAACAAATGCACTCGCATTGGGCATAGCGCCCTCGTACACTCGGTCGATCTGTCGTTTCCAAGGTTGACCGCCTCGTGCTTGCCCGTCTGTTTGCCCTGCCCCACTGCCTGCTCCTTTGCCTGCTGATCCTGTTGCCTATCGCCCCTGCCCAAGCGGTCGGCCTGCCAGGCATCCTGGGCAGCACCACCAAAACCCAGCCACAGGCCGACGTGCCGCTGGGGCAGTCTTTGGACGAGGTGATCAAGACCCTGGAAAACGACCAGCAGCGCACCAAGCTGCTGGCCGACCTGAAGAAGCTGCGCGAGGCCACGAAAAAGGCCCAGCCTCAGGCCGAGCAAGGGGTGCTGGGCCTCATCGGCGGCACCCTGGCCAGCCTCGAGCAACAGCTGTCCGGCGCCGACAGCCCACTCAATCGCTGGTCCGTCGAGTTCGACCAGGCCAAGACCGAGCTGGCCGCACTGATGCTGCCCGCCAGCGAATGGCTACCGATCATCTTTGGTTTTGCCATGGTGCTGATGCTCTGGAGCCTGCTGGCGGCCGCGCTGATCTGGCTCGGCCATCGAGTGCGCCTGCGCTTTGGCCTCAGTGAAGAGCTGCCACAACACCCCAAGACCTGGGACATGCTGCGTTTTGCCCTGCGCAAACTCGGCCCATGGCTGATTGCGCTGGTGATCACCGTCTACCTGAGTTACGCCCTGCCCTCGTCCCTGGGCAAGTCCCTGGCGATGGTGCTGGCGTACGCGCTGGTGATCGGCACCTGTTTTTCGGCGATCTGCGTCATTGCCTTTTCCGTGCTTGACGGCCCGCACCGCCACCGGGCCCTGTACATCCTGCGCCACCAGGCGTTTCGCCCGCTGTGGCTGATCGGCAGCTTCGCCGCCTTCGGCGAGGCGCTGAGCGACCCGCGCCTGACCGAAGCCCTGGGCATCCACCTGGCACACAGCGCGGCGACCGTCGCCAATGTCCTGGCGGCACTGTCCACCGGTGTGTTTATCCTGCGTTTCCGCCGGCCCATCGCGCACTTGATCCGCAACCAGCCACTGTCCCGGCGCCTGACCCGCCGCGCCTTGAGCGACACCATCGAGATCATCGGCACCTTCTGGTACCTGCCCGCGCTGCTGCTGGTGGGCATTTCGCTGTTTGCCACCTTCGTGTCCGCAGGCGATACCAGCACCGCCTTGCGCCAGTCATTGCTCTGCACGGTGTTGCTGGTGCTGTGCATGGTGATCAACGGCCTGGTGCGCCGCCACTCCCTCAAGCCTCAACGTGGGCACAAGCGCCATGCGCTGTATTCCGAACGCCTGAAAAGTTTCGTCTACACCCTGGCCCACCTGGTGGTGTGGCTGGTGTTTATCGAGCTGGGCCTGCGGGTCTGGGGCTGGTCGCTGATCCGCTTTACCGAAGGCGATGGGCATGAAATCAGCGTCAAGCTGTTCGGCCTCGCGGGCACCCTGCTGTTCGCCTGGCTGATCTGGATCCTCAGCGACACCGCGATCCACCACGCCCTCACCCGCTCGCGCAAAGGCCTGGCCAATGCGCGGGCGCAGACCATGATGCCGTTGATCCGCAACGTGCTGTTCGTGACGATCTTTATCATCGCCGCCATCGTCGCCCTGGCGAACATGGGCATGAACGTCACGCCACTGCTGGCCGGTGCCGGTGTGATCGGCCTGGCCATCGGTTTTGGCGCGCAGTCACTGGTGGCGGACTTGATCACCGGCCTGTTCATCATCATCGAAGACTCCCTGGCCATCGATGACTATGTGGACGTCGGCGGCCACCTCGGCACCGTCGAAGGCTTGACCATCCGCACCGTGCGCCTGCGCGATATCGATGGCATCGTGCATACCATCCCGTTCAGCGAGATCAAGAGCATCAAGAACTACTCGCGGGAATTCGGCTATGCGATTTTCCGCGTGGCAGTGCCTGCCAGCATGGACATCGACACCGCGATCAAGCTGATGCGCGACGTCGGCCAGAAGATGCGCGCCGATCCGCTGCAGCGCCGCAATATCTGGTCGCCCCTGGAGTTCCAGGGTGTAGAGAGTTTCGAGTCCGGCAACGCCATCCTGCGCGCGCGTTTCAAGACCGCGCCGATCAAGCAGTGGGAAGTGTCGCGGGCGTTCAATCTGTCGCTCAAGCGCCATCTGGATGAGGCCGGCATGGACCTGGCGATGCCGCGCTTGAGTGTGCAGGTGGTGACAGCGGCGAGTGGGCCGCAGGACGCTCAAGTCACATCCACACCGACATGAATCGCATCATGGCGCCAGAACTCCAGGTCGCAATCAATCAGGCGCTGATGCTGATCGTAATTGACCCGGGCGATTCGCAGCCCGGGGCTGCCTGCCGAGACCTTCAGGGCTGCTGCCGCTTCCACCGCTAATGAAGTCGGCACAATTTCAAAGCGCACGCGTCCGTAATGCAGGTCGTACTTGCGGGCGTACAACTCGGTCATCGACTCGTTCAGGTCACACGCCAGGATCCCCGGAAAATACTGAGGGTTGAGGTAGTGCTCGACATACAACACCAACCGCCCATCAATACGCCGCCTGCGGCAGATCTGGATCACGCTCGATAGCGCTGGCAGTTGCAGCCACGCGCAAACAGCCGCCGAGGCCGGTTGCAGGCGTGCCGAAATGACTTCAGTGCAAGGCACCCGCCCCTGAGCGCTGACCATGGCGTGGAAGTGGCTGCGCTGCATCAAGTTGTAGGCCAGCCGGGGTGGCGAAACGAACCAGCCACGGCGTTCCTCGCGGTAGATCTGGCCCTGGGCTTCCAGTTGCAGCAAAGCCTCGCGCACGGTGATGCGGGTGGTACCAAACAACTCACTGAGTTTGCGCTCGGCCGGCAATTTGCTCGCCGGGCTCAATAAACCGTGGCTGATCTGCTCTTGCAGCGCCAGGCCGATGGCTGTCACCGCTTTGGTTGCCTCATCACGCATCAACGTTACCTATCTGGACTAGGCCAGCACTGTTTGGGTGCGCCAAATGCCCCTGAAATGGGCGGCGGCTATTGCGTGCAAGCCTAGGCATTGCACATGACCGACAGATGACAGCCTCTTGCGCCGCCGCCTCACACGCCCTGCAATACATCGGCCAAGTCCAGATATTACGGGCTCGCGGTCGTGGTCTACGCTTACCCGGCAGGTGCCTGCCCAGGCACTTTAAAAACGACATCGACATGAAACTGTCATCCAGCGCGCCTAAATTGGCTCGTGTATTGCTGACCTAGACCAAACCAACCGCGCCATCAAAAAATCGCAGCGTTGAAAACGCCCAAAGGAGCTTCGGATGAAACAGCTTTTCCTGGCATCACTGTTAGGCTCGACCATTGCCATGTGCACCGCCGCCATGGCCGCTGACACCGATTTGAAAACCCTGGAAGCTGCCGCCAAGGCAGAAGGCGCTGTGAACAGCGTCGGCATGCCCGATGACTGGGCCAACTGGAGAGGCACCTGGGAGGACCTGGCGGCCAAGTACGGCCTCAAGCACATCGACACCGATATGAGCTCGGCCCAGGAAATCGCCAAGTTCGATGCGGAAAAAGACAATGCCAGCGCCGATATCGGCGACGTCGGTGCAGCCTTTGGGCCGATTGCGGCCACCAAGGGCGTCACACAAGCCTACAAGCCCAGCACCTGGGAACAGATCCCCGATTGGGCCAAGGATAAAGACGGCCACTGGGCGCTGGCCTACACCGGCACCATCGCGTTTATCGTCAACAAAAAGCTGCTGCACGGCTCCGAAGCCCCGACCAAGTGGGCGGACCTGAAGAACGGAAAATACAAGGTCTCGATTGGTGACGTGAGCACCGCCGCCCAAGCCGCCAACGGCGTGTTGGCAGCCGCCCTGGCCAACGGTGGCGACGAGAAGAACATCCAACCGGCGCTGCTGATGTTCGCCGAAATTGCCAAGCAGGGGCGTATTTCCCTGGCCAACCCGACCATTGCCACCATGGAAAAAGGTGAAGTGGAAGTGGGCGTGGTCTGGGACTTCAACGGCCTGAGCTACAAGGCCAAGATGGCCAACCCGGATGACTACGTGGTGCTGATCCCATCGGATGGCTCGGTGATTTCCGGCTACACCACCATCATCAACAAATACGCCAAGCACCCGAACGCCGCCAAGCTGACCCGCGAATACATCTTCAGTGATGCCGGGCAGATCAACCTGGCCAAGGGCAATGCGCGGCCGATCCGTGCCGAACACCTGACCCTGCCCGCCGAAGTGCAGGCCAAGCTGCTGCCTAACGAGCAGTACAAAAACGTAACCCCCATCAAGGACCCGGCCGCCTGGGAGGCAACCTCCAAGGGCTTGCCGCAGAAGTGGCAGGAAGAAGTCATTATCAACATGCAATAAGCCCTGGGTGGGAGCTGGCTTGCCGGCGATAGCGGTATGACATTCAGCACTTGTATCGGCTGATGCACCGTTATCGCAGGCAAGCCAGCTCACACAGTTGATCCGGTTCCAGAAGAACCACGCAATCAAGCCCAATTTGTCGCGGAGCCCCTGCCCCTATGAAGCACAACGTCATCCTTGTGGTGCTCGACGGCCTCAATTACGAGGTCGCCCGACATGCCATGGGGCATCTCCAGGCCTACGTCGGTGCCGGGCGTGCGGCGCTGTACAAGCTGGAATGCGAATTGCCCGCCCTGTCCCGCCCGCTGTACGAATGCATCCTCACCGGCGTACCACCGATCGACAGCGGCATCGTGCACAACCACGTCTCGCGCCTGTCCAACCAGCGCAGCATTTTCCATTACGCCAGCGCCGCCGGCCTGACGACCGCAGCGGCGGCTTACCACTGGGTCAGCGAGCTATACAACCGTTCCCCCTTCATCGCGCCCCGTGACCGGCACACCGACGACAAAGACCTGGCGATCCAGCACGGGCACTTCTACTGGAGCGATCATTACCCGGACGCCCACCTGTTCGCCGACGCCGAAAGCCTGCGCCTCAAGCACGCGCCGAACTTTTTGCTGGTGCACCCGATGAATATCGACGACGCCGGCCACAAGCACGGCCTCGATACCGCGCAATACCGCAACAGCGCCCGCACGGCCGACATTATCCTGGCCGACTACCTGCAAGGCTGGCTCGATGCCGGCTACCAGGTGCTGGTAACGGCCGACCACGGCATGAACAACGATCGCTCCCATAACGGCCTGTTGCCAGAGGAGCGTGAAGTCCCGCTGTTTGTACTCGGTGATGCCTTCAGCCTCGACCCCAAGGCCCAGCCCAGGCAAACCGATATCTGCGGCACCGTCTGCGCCCTGCTCGGCGTTGCCCACGAAAAACCTGTCTGCCAGGAGCTATTGAAGTGAGTTCAGTGATCCGCGGCAAATGGCTGGCTGCCTTGTGCCTGGTACCTTTCGCCCTGTTTTTTATCGTGTTCCAGATCGCTCCGTTGTTCTGGGTGATGGTCAACAGCCTGCAATCGGAAGAGTTCGGCTGGGGCCTGGCCAACTTCAGCAAGATCTTCAGCTCCAAGTTCTACCTACAGGCGATCAAGCACAGCCTGGAGATCAGTTTCTACTCCAGCATCTTCGGCATCATCATCGCAGTGCTGGGCAGCTACTCGTTGCGCAAGGTGGATTCGCCGCTGCGCAATTTCGTCACAGCCTTCGCCAACATGACCAGCAACTTCTCCGGCGTGCCCCTGGCCTTTGCCTTCATCATCCTGCTGGGGTTCAACGGCAGCATCACCATCATGCTCAAGCAGGCTGGGATCATTCAGGACTTCAACCTGTACTCCAAGACCGGCCTGATCATTTTGTACACCTACTTCCAGATTCCCCTGGGCGTGTTGCTGCTGTACCCGGCCTTCGATGCGCTGCGCGAAGACTGGCGCGAGTCCGCAGCACTCCTGGGTGCCAATGGCTGGCACTACTGGCGGCATATCGGTCTGCCGGTGCTGACGCCGGCACTGCTGGGTACTTTCGTGATCCTGGTGGCCAATGCCCTTGGGGCCTATGCCACGGTGTACGCGTTGACCACCGGCAACTTCAACGTGCTGCCGATCCGCATCGCGGCGATGGTGTCCGGTGACATTTCCCTGGACCCGAACATGGCCAGCGCCCTGGCCGTGATCCTGGTGGCGCTGATGACCGTGGTCACCGTGGTCCATCAACTGCTGCTCAAGAGGAGCTACCATGTCTCGCGCTGAAGCCAGCCCCGTTGCCCTCTATCATCGCGTGGTGGTGTACCTGCTGTTCGCGATCCTGGTGCTGCCGCTGATTGGTACCCTGGTGTACTCCCTCGCCAGCAGTTGGTCGGCGACCATCCTGCCCGCCGGCTTTACCTTCAAGTGGTATGTACAGCTGTGGAGCGATCCGCGCTTTTTGCATGCCTTTGGGCAGTCGCTGCTGGTCTGCGTGGGTGCGCTGATCCTGTCGGTGGTGCTGATCCTGCCGCTGCTGTTCGTGGTGCATTACCACTTCCCCAGGCTCGATGCGCTGATGAACATCCTGATCCTGCTGCCCTTCGCCGTACCGCCAGTGGTGTCGTCGGTGGGGCTGTTGCAGCTGTATGGCTCGGGGCCGCTGGCCATGGTCGGTACGCCGTGGATCCTGATCGGCTGCTACTTCACCGTGGCGCTGCCGTTCATGTACCGCGCGATCACCAACAACCTGCAGGCAATCAACCTGCGTGACCTGATGGACGCCGCCCAACTACTCGGCGCCAGCACCTGGCAGGCGGCGATCCTGGTGGTGCTGCCCAACCTGCGCAAGGGCCTGATGGTGGCGTTGCTGCTGTCGTTCTCGTTCCTGTTCGGCGAGTTTGTGTTCGCCAACATCCTCGTCGGCACGCGCTATGAGACCTTGCAGGTGTACCTCAACAACATGCGCAACAGCAGCGGCCATTTCACCAGCGCCGTGGTCATTTCCTATTTCCTTTTCGTGCTGCTGCTCACCTGGGCCGCCAACTTCTTGAACAAGGACAAAAGCCAATGAGCTTCGTCAGCGTCCAGCACCTGCAAAAAAGCTACGCCGCCACCCCGGTGTTCAGTGATATCAACTGCGAGATCGCCAAGGGCGAATTCGTCACCCTCCTCGGCCCGTCCGGTTGCGGCAAGTCCACGCTGCTGCGCTGCATCGCCGGCCTGACGCCGGTGGACAGCGGGCAGATCCTGCTGGACGGCCAGGACATTGTTCCGTTGAGCCCGCAGAAGCGCCATATCGGCATGGTGTTCCAGAGCTACGCGCTGTTCCCCAATATGACCGTGGAACAGAACGTCGCCTTCGGCCTGCGCATGCAGAAGGTCAACGCCGATGACAGCCACAAGCGGGTCCAGGAAGTGTTGCAACTGGTCGAGCTCAAGGACTTGGCCGGGCGCTATCCGCACCAGATGTCCGGCGGCCAGTGCCAGCGCGTCGCCCTCGCTCGCTCCCTGGTCACCCGGCCGCGCCTGCTGCTGCTCGACGAGCCGCTATCGGCCCTGGATGCGCGAATTCGCAAACACCTGCGCGAACAGATCCGCCAGATCCAGCGCGAGCTGGGGCTGACCACCATCTTCGTGACCCACGACCAGGAAGAAGCCCTGGTCATGTCCGATCGCATCTTCCTGATGAACCAGGGCAAGATCGTGCAGAGCGGCGACGCCGAGACCCTCTACACCGCTCCGGTGGATGCCTTTGCCGCCGGGTTTATCGGCAACTACAACCTGTTGGACGCCGAGCAGGCCAGCAAGCTGTTGCAGCGCCCGGTCAACGGGCGCATCGCCATCCGCCCCGAATCCATCGAGCTGAGCAACAGCGGCGAACTGGACGCCCTGGTCCGCAGCCACAGCCTGCTGGGCAATGTGATTCGCTATCGTGTCGAGGCCCGGGGCGTCGAATTGGTGGTGGACGTGCTCAACCGCTCGGCCCAGGATCTGCACCCAGACGGGCAACGCCTGGCACTTTCCATCGATCCCAGTGCGCTGTGTGAGGTAGCCTGAGGATGCAGTGTTCATTGAGGAAGCATGACTGATGGCTTTGGTAATTTTTGATCTGGACGACACCCTGATCCACGGCGATTGCGCCACGTTGTGGAGCGAACAGATGGGCCGCCTGAACTGGGTCGACCCTGAATCGTTCATGCGCAAGAACAACGAACTGATGTCCGCCTACAGCCGCGGCGAGTTGGCCATGGAAGATTTCATGGACTTCAGCCTGGAACCGATGATCGGGCGCACCCCGGAAGAAGTCGCGCACCTGGTGGAGCCGTGGGTGGAAGATGTTATCGAACCGCTGATCTACAGCGACGCCACCAAGACCATCGCCCGCCACCGCCAGAACGGTGACCGGATCCTGGTGATCTCGGCCTCGGGCACGCACCTGGTGACGCCGATTGCGGCGCGCATTGGCATCGATGAGGTGCTGGGGATTGAACTGGAGGTGGCCCACGGGGCGTACAACGGCAAGACCGTGGGTGTACTGACCTACCGTGAAGGCAAGATCACCCGCTTGATGCAATGGCTGGAACAGGAAGGTGAAAGCCTGGAAGGTGCGTACTTCTATTCGGATTCACGCAATGACTTGCCGCTGTTGAGAAAGGTCGATTACCCACAGGTGGTGAATCCGGATCCTGTGCTAAGGGCCCACGCTGAACAGGCGGGCTGGCCGATTCACCAGTGGACCTGACAGCGCGTTTCCTGACTTGAAACCCAATCAAAATGTGGGAGCAAGCCCGCTCCCACACTTTTGACCCGGTTTCAATTCGGGATCGACATTTAAGCCAGGCTTTCGTCAATCACCAGCACCAACTTCCCGGAAATCTGGTTGGTCGCCAGCTCCGCAAACGCCGCCTCAGCATCCTTGATCGCAAAGGTCTTGGCCAACTGCGGGCTCAAGCGCCCTTCACCAAACAACGGCCACACCTGTTGGCCCAAGTCGCTCAGCAGATCCGCCTTGAACTGATCATCGCGGTTGCGCAAGGTCGAGCCCAGCACCTGCACGCGCTTGGCCAGCACCTGCGCCAGGTCCAACTGGGCCTCGCGCCCGCCCATCAAACCAATCAACACCCAACGACCGTCGCGGGCCAGGAGCTTGAGGTTAATGGCCGCGTAGTTGCCGCCCACCGGGTCGAGAATCACATCGAACGGGCCAAAATCGCCCAGGCTGTCGATGCCATCGGTACGTACCACGCCGCCCTGGGCGCCGAGCTCTTCGCAGTAGGCCAGGCGATCCGCCGAACCGACACTGACCCAGCACGGGCTGCCAAACGCCTTGCACAGCTGGATCGCCGCCGAACCGACGCCACTGGCGCCCGCGTGCAACAGCACCTTTTCACCCGGCTTGAGTGCCGCCAGTTGGAACAGATTCAGCCAGGCCGTGCTGTACACCTCAGGCAAAGCGGCCGCTTCAGCCAGGGACAAGCCCTCCGGCACTGGCAGTACGTGGCGCGCGTCCACCACCACTTCCTGCGCCATGCCACCGCCGGCCAACAGCGCACAGACCCGATCCCCCACCTGCCAGGAAGACCCGGCGCCGACCTCACTGATAACGCCGGAACACTCCAGTCCCAATACCTCGCTGGCACCCGGAGGTGGCGGATAGAGCCCTGCACGCTGTAATAAATCAGCCCGATTCAAGCCGGCTGCCGCCACTCGAATACGAACTTGCCCTACATCGCACGTAGGACTAGGGGTCTCAACCCACTCCACATGACCTTCAACGCCTTGCAATGCTTTCACAGTGCCTCCATAGTGAGTCTGGACTGAGCCCGTTGCTGTAGCGCCGGGCTTTTTGCATTATGCGACCGGCCCAAATGGAACCGGCGACTTCAAAGACGGCCTAATATGCGTTATCAATTGCCCCCGCGTCGAATCAGCATGAAGCATTTGTTCCCCAGCACCGCCCTCGCTCTTTTCATTGGTCTCGGCCTGTTGCCGCTGTCGACCAATACGTTCGCAGCTAACAGCTGGGACAAACTTCAGCCTGATCGCGATGAGGTGATTGCCAGCCTTAACGTCGTCGAGTTGCTCAAGCGCCACCATTACAGCAAGCCGCCGTTGGACGATGCGCGCTCGGTGATTATCTATGACAGCTATCTCAAGCTGCTGGATCCCTCGCGCAGCTATTTCCTGGCCAGTGATGTTGCCGAGTTCGACAAGTGGAAGACCCAGTTCGACGACTTCCTCAAGAGCGGCGACCTGCAGCCTGGCTTCACCATCTATAAGCGTTACCTGGACCGCGTCAAAGCGCGTCTGGACTTCGCCCTGGGTGAGCTGAACAAAGGCGTCGACAAGCTCGACTTCACCCAGAAGGAAACCCTGCTGGTGGATCGCAAGGAGGCCCCGTGGCTGACCAGCACCGCCGCCCTGGATGACCTGTGGCGCAAACGCGTCAAGGATGAAGTCCTGCGCCTGAAGATCGCCGGCAAAGAACCCAAGGCGATCCAGGAGCTGCTGACCAAGCGCTACAAGAATCAATTGAGCCGCCTGGAACAGACCCGCGCCGAAGATATCTTCCAGGCCTATATCAACACCTTCGCGATGTCCTACGATCCGCACACCAATTATCTGTCGCCAGATAACGCGGAAAATTTTGATATCAACATGAGTCTTTCCCTCGAAGGCATCGGTGCCGTGCTGCAGAGCGACAACGATCAGGTCAAGATCGTGCGCCTGGTGCCCGCAGGCCCTGCGGACAAGACCAAGCAAGTGGCCCCGGCCGACAAGATCATCGGCGTGGCCCAGGCCGACAAAGAGATGGTCGACGTAGTCGGCTGGCGCCTGGACGAAGTGGTCAAGCTGATCCGTGGACCGAAAGGCAGCGTGGTGCGCCTGGAAGTGATTCCGCACACCAATGCACCTAACGATCAGACCAGCAAGGTGGTGTCGATCACCCGCGAAGCGGTGAAGCTCGAAGACCAGGCCGTGCAGAAGAAAGTCCTCAACCTCAAGCAAGATGGCAAGGACTACAAGCTGGGCGTCATTGAGATCCCGGCGTTCTACCTGGACTTCAAGGCCTTCCGTGCCGGTGATCCGGACTACAAGAGCACCACCCGCGACGTGAAGAAAATCCTCACCGAGCTGACCAAAGAGAAGGTTGACGGCGTAGTCATCGACCTGCGCAACAACGGTGGCGGCTCGTTGCAGGAAGCCACCGAGCTGACCAGCCTGTTTATCGACAAGGGCCCTACCGTGTTGGTGCGCAACGCTGACGGCCGTGTGGATGTGCTGGAAGACGAAAACCCCGGTGCCTTCTACAAAGGCCCGATGGCGTTGCTGGTCAACCGTCTCTCGGCTTCGGCCTCAGAGATTTTCGCCGGCGCGATGCAGGACTACCACCGCGCAATGATCATCGGTGGCCAGACCTTCGGCAAAGGTACGGTGCAGACCATCCAGCCGCTCAACCATGGCGAACTGAAGCTGACACTGGCCAAGTTCTACCGGGTTTCCGGGCAGAGCACCCAGCATCAGGGCGTACTGCCGGACATCGATTTCCCGTCGCTCATCGACACCAAGGAAATCGGCGAAAGCGCCCTGCCCGAAGCCATGCCATGGGACACCATCCGCCCAGCCATCAAGCCCGCATCGGACCCGTTCAAGCCATACCTGGCCCAGCTCAAAGCCGAACATGACCTGCGTTCCGCCAAGGATGCCGAGTTCGTGTTTATCCGCGACAAGCTGGCCCTGGCCAAGAAGCTGATGGCCGAGAAGACCGTCAGCCTCAATGAAGTGGACCGCCGCGCGCAGCACACCGATATCGAGAACCAGCAACTTGCCCTGGAAAACATCCGCCGCAAGGCCAAGGGTGAAGCCCCGCTCAAGGAGCTGAAGAAAGAAGACGAAGATGCGCTGCCGACCGAACCTGAAAAGACCAAGCCGGAAGATGATGCCTACCTGAGCGAAACCGGGCGGATTCTGCTGGACTACCTGAAAATCAGTAAGACGGTGGCCAAGCAGTAAATGATGGCAATTTAATGTTGCCGCTCCACTGAGCGTCATCAAACAGACATCATTCTGTCGTGAAATGAAGGACCGGGCGCCCCAGGCACCCGGTCCTTTTTTTTCGACCGAGATCATCATGACCATGACCGAACAGCTGAATGCCCTGGGCTCCATCCTGGCTCAGGGCAGTTTGCACAGTCTGTTCCAACCCATCATCAGTCTCAGCGAACGCCGCATCCTCGGCTACGAAGCGTTGAGCCGCGGCCCCTCCAACAGCCCACTGCACTCGCCCCTCGCGTTGTTTAGCGTGGCGCGCCAGGCCGGGCGCCTGAATGAGCTGGAGATAGCCTGCCGACAAAGCGCCTGCAAGCGCTTCAGTGAGCAGAAACTGCCGGGCAAGCTGTTCCTCAACGTCTCGCCCGAGTCCCTGCTGGAAACCACCCATCAACCGGGGCGCACTTTGCAGATGCTGCGCGAGTACGGGATCGCGCCCAGCCAGATCGTGATCGAACTCACGGAGCAAGCGCCGACCGACGATTTCCAACTGCTGCAGACCGCCCTGCACCACTATCGTGACATGGGCTTTTCAATTGCATTGGATGACTTGGGCGCCGGTTACTCCAGCTTGCGCCTATGGTCCGAGTTGCGCCCGGACTACGTGAAGATCGACCGGCATTTTATCGACGGCATTCATCAGGATGCGCTCAAGCGCGAGTTTGTCGGCTCCATCCTGCAGATCGCCAGGGCGTCCCGTGCGCAGGTAATTGCTGAAGGCATCGAGTTGCCAGAAGAGTTGGCGGTGCTCACGGAAATGGGCGTGGATCTGATCCAGGGCTACCTGCTGTGCCGTCCCCAGGAGCACCCGCCGACCGAAGCCCGGTTGATGCTGGCCAAGCCTGACAGCACCAGCATCTCTTTCAACGAGGAGGCCAGTGACCTCAGCGCCCTGCTCAACGAACAACCGGCCGTGGCCCAGGACACCGCCACGGCCAAAGTGCTGGAAGCGTTCCGCAGCCAGGCCAACCTCAACTCCCTGGCGGTCCTCGATGGACGCGGTCAGCCTATCGGAATCGTGCATCGGCATTCGTTGTCCGACGCCTTGCTCAAGCCATTTGCCACCGATCTGTTTGCGCGCAAGCCCATCAGCCGCTTGATGAGCGACGACTTCCTGGCCGTGGAACTGAGCCAGTCGTTGCAACAGGTCAGCCGTCTACTGACCAGCCGCGCACGGCAACGCATCGAAGAAGATTTCATCATCACCCAGAACGGCAACTACCTGGGATTGGGCCGGGTAATTGACGTGCTCAAGCTGATTACCGAACTGAAAATCCAGCAGGCGCGCTACGCCAACCCACTGACCCTGCTACCGGGCAACGTGCCGATCCAGCAGTGCCTGACACGGCTGCTGCAGCAGCAGCGCGAATCGGTGATTTGCTATGTGGATATCGACAGCTTCAAGCCGTTCAACGATATCTACGGCTATGGCCGTGGCGATGAAGTGTTGTTGTGCCTGGCGCAATGCCTGAACGACCGGGTAGACCCCAGCCGCGATTTTGTCGGGCATATTGGCGGCGATGATTTTTTACTGGTGCTGGGCGCCCAGGACTGGCGCAAGCGTCTTAACCAGTTGGTGGATGATTTCCAGACCCAGTGCCGGCGTTTCTACCGCAGTGAGCATTTGGAGGCGGGCTGTTTTATCGCCCTCAATCGCCAAGGGGCACGACAGGAGTTTGCCTTGCTGTCGCTGTCCATCGGCGTGGTGCATCTGCATCCGTTGAGTTGTGGACACCTGGATGCCAGCCAGTTGGCGGAACTGGCCTCGCAGGCCAAGCATCACGCCAAAAACGTGGCCGGTTACAGCATCCACGTCATCGACAGCCGAGAGCTTCTGTAGGAGCCGGCTTGCCGGCTCCTACAATTGCTCCAGGCGGATCTGCGCCAGCGGATGCCCGGCCTTGGCGGCGATGGTCCACCAGCGTGCGGCTTCGACCGGGTCCGGGGCCTTGCCCAGGCTGCCTGCCAGGCTCAGCACGCCGACTTGATAGGCGGCCTTGCCGTCCCCGGCCTGCCCCGCCAGGCGCAGCAAGCGCACGCCCTCTTCCCGTGCGCCAAGGCCCTGGCCGCGAAAGGTCAGGATATGCCCATAGAAACTTTGGGCCTCGACATTACCCAGGTTGGCCATGCGTGCAAACTGACCCTCCAGCCAACGCCAGCCACGGGGCTGACGCACAAACCAAGACCAATGAAACAATCTGCGCGCCAGCCAATAGCTGGCATACGCTTTGAGCTTCCAGAACACTCAAGCCTCCGCTGACTCAGGATATTCGTACTCGAACACACGGACCACTTCCGAGGCATGCCACGACGCTGCAGCGACGCCATCGGACGGCCCGCAAAAACGTCCAAGACGTTCGACACATTCAAAAAAACCGGTACGCGGCAAGCGACTCGCGCCCTGGCTGATCACCAGTGAACTGCGCAGGGGTTGCTCCGCCTTGGCATCCAGGGCCGCCAGGTGTTCGAGGGCGGCGGTCAGGGTTTGCATCGCTGGCGTCGGAAATTGCAGGCGCTCAAGCAATGCGCGATAGGTCAAAAGATGTCGTTGGCGACGGGCCTGATCAAGTTCGTTGAGCAATCCATCCCAATGTTGACGGCTGATGCGCACACTCACATTTGGTCCCTCCAACCCGCAATCCCCAACTCCCAGGCCAGGCTGCGACGGATCGCAGCATCCGGCTGGCGCTCACCACTTTCAATCAAACCCAGGTAGGACGGGCTGATGCCCACGGTACGGGCCAAAGTCTCGATCGCCAGCCCCTTGGCTTCACGCAAGCTGCGCAATTGTTCCAGGGGGCGTAGATCCTGCTCGGTAGCGATGGGAGGGATCTGTGCAGAAGGAGTGGCTGGTTGCTGCAGGCCGGCGGCTTTTAACAGCGCCTGGTACTGAGCCCATGGCAGAACCGCGTATTCGGGTTCGCCATCCCGTGAAATGATTTGTATATCCATGACTGCCCCGTAGGATCACAACACTTACGAAGTAAGTACTTTCCTTAGGAGTGTAATCCTAACAGCCACAAAGAGCGCAGGGGGATAATCCGCGTCTTCAGTTTTTTTTCGGATTTTCCTGCTCCAACAGCTGTGGCGTGGCGGGCAAGCGCTCAACCACCACCAGCTTTTCCGGGCGCTGGCGTTCACGCCAGGCGCGGAAGGCACTCAACTCACCGTCCAGGGACTTCATGACCCAGGCCAGAACCGCGATGTCATCGAGCATGCCGAACATCGGCAGGAAGTCGGGAATCGCATCAATCGGGCTGAGGAAATACATCAGGCCCGCCACCACCGAGATCAGCGCCTTGGGGCTGATGGCCCGGTACTCGCCGCGCCAGTAAGCCAGACACAACGCCTGGAGCAGCTTCAGGTCGTCCTTGAGCTTGCCCAGGCGGTTGCCCTGGCTTGAACCTTTGGCAGCGACCGCGAACAACAGGGTCGGCAGGCGTCCACGCCCGATCAGGCGTGCGGCCAACGGTAGGAAGCGGGTGAAATTCCAGGGTGCTTTCATCGTCACTCCAGTTCCAGGCAAGAGAAAAGGTTATCCACACAACTTGTGGATAACCTTGTGAACAGAGCCCATTTTCGCGGCTGAAAGCCACGTAATACAAGGCCCAGAGTCAGATCGGGCGTTTTTTGCGCACATAAAAAAATCCCAAGATTTCATTGACTTGGGGGGCATCTGCGGCTACCCGTGCCGAGGTATAGCATCAGACTGCTCTAAGTCGCAGGCGTTCGTTCCGATTGCACGGGATCCGCTTTCAGCGCGCTCACCCACTGTGGCGAGCGGGCTTGTCCCGCGCTGGGGTGCGTAGCAGCCCCAATAGGGCAACCTCGCTGTCTCAGGCAGACTGGGGCTGCTACGCACCCCAGCGCGGGCGATGCGGCGTTCCGACAAGCCCGCTCGCCACAATAAGCCTGCTCGTCATGAGTAAAGAGGATTTGCAGAAACGACAACGCCCCGTATAAACGGGGCGTTGTGTGTTCAGCAGCTGCTTACTTCGCAGCCGGTGCCTCAGGAGCGTCAGCCTTGGCCGGGTCCTTGATTGCCAGCAGCTCCAGGTCGAAGACCAGTACGGAGTTGGCTGGAATCGCCGGGCTCGGGCTCTGGGCGCCGTAGGCCAGGTCGGACGGGATGTACAACTCGACCTTCTCGCCCACGTGCATCAGTTGCAGGCCTTCGACCCAACCTGGAATCACGCCGCTGACCGGCAGGTCAATCGGGCTACCGCGATCCACGGAGCTGTCAAAGGTGGTGCCGTTGGTCAGCTTGCCGGTGTAGTGCACAGTCACTACGTCGGTAGGCTTGGGTTGCGCGCCTTCGGCCTTCTTCACGATCTTGTATTGCAGACCGGAAGCGGTGGTGACGACGCCGTCTTTCTTGGCGTTGTCTTCGAGGTATTTCTTGCCGGCGGCTGCCGACTCTTCGCTCATCTTGGTCATGCGTTCTTCAGCACGCTTTTGCAGTGCGGAAAACGCTTCAACCAGTTCGTCGTCCTTCAGCTTCTGTTCTTTCTTGCCGACGGCATCTTCGATGCCTTGGGCAACGGCTTTGGAGTCCAGGTCATCCATACCTTCCTGAGCCAGGCTTTTGCCCATGTTCAGGCCGATACCGTAGGAAGCTTTCTGCGCCGGGGTTTTCAGCTCTACGCTGGTTTGCGAATCACAACCCGCAAGTACCAGGCTAACCAGGGCCACCGCCGCCGCCAACCGATGCTGTTTCATGCTATTTCCTTGTTCATGCGCCAAAAGGGCATTCGAATAAAGTCGCGAGCTTATCAGGCGGCCACGACCAATGGCTACCGGCATGTGAGCAGGAAACTTCTGATAAGTTCACGTGTTTAAAAGCATTTTCATCTGCCCTAACGCCCGGCGAAGGACAGCCGCTGTACCGAAAACCGCCTGCGTAGACGGATCATGGCTACTTGCCGCCTACCGCGCTCGGTGGCATAAGGACACAACCACTCGACAAGGATAGTTATCTTGCGCATTTTTTCCCGTGTTTTAGTCCTGATCCTGTCACTTCTGGGACTGGGGCTGGCCGTAGTGCTCTATTACGTGGTCAACCCGAAGCTACCGGATTACGTGCCGGTACAGCAGGTGCACTATCAGGACCAATGGAGCGCCGCCGACCGCCAGCTCTACTACTTCACCCCCCAGGGCACCCAGGTCAAGGGCCTGCGCTATAACTGGTTCACCGCGTTGGAGCTGCCGTTTTCCGAGCAGCGTTTTGCCGAGCCGGCCAACCTGGCGCGCTTCGGTTTCCTGGTAGACCCGCGGCAACAGGCCACACCCCAGAACCCCGGCAACCTGCCCGTAGGGTTCGCCCGGCACAAGAATGCCGGCAGCAACGATGAGTTTCTCGATATCACCTGCGCCGCCTGCCACACCGGCGAGTTGCACTTCAATGGCCAGGCCCTGCGCATCGACGGCGGCTCTGCGCAACATGTGCTGCCCTCCAGCGTGCCGACCCTGCGCGGTGGCAGCTTTGGCCAGGCCCTGGTAGCCAGCCTCGCGTCCACTTATTACAACCCGTTGAAGTTCCGCCGCTTCGCCCACAGCGTGCTGGGGGATCAATACGACGCCCAGTACGATCAACTGCGCCAGGACTTCAAGAAGTCCCTGGACACCTTCCTCAAGGTGGCCTGGAACGATACCCATCGCGGCCTCTACCCCACCGAAGAAGGCCCGGGGCGCACCGATGCGTTTGGCCGCATCGCCAATGCCAGCTTTGGCGATGCCATTTCGCCGGACAACTACCGTATCGCCAACGCACCAGTGGACTACCCACAGTTGTGGGACATGTGGACCTTCGACTGGGTGCAATGGAACGGCTCGGCCCAACAACCCATGGCGCGCAATATCGGCGAGGCCCTGGGCGTAGGCGCGACCCTGGCGTTCTTCGACAGTGCCGGCCAGCCTCTGCAGGGCGATGCGCGCTACCCTTCCAGCGTGCGCGTGCGTGACCTGAACCTGATCGAAGAAACCCTGCAACGACTCAAGCCGCCGACCTGGCCTGAAGCACTGTTCGGCGCCATCGACAAACCCCTGGCCGCCCGTGGCCGCGCGCTGTTCGCGGAAAACTGCGCGGCCTGCCATGTGCCCAGCGTGAACGAAGTCAACGGGCGCCCGGTGCAGCAATTGAAGATGCTGGCGGTGGACTACATTGGTACCGACCCTGGCACCGCCAGCAACATTGCCGACCAGCGCTACGACCTCAGCGCCCTGCAATGGGACCCGGCCGAGCTGGCGCGGTTGAATGTCGAACTGCACCCGACGCCGACCGAACCGCTGGACCTGCGTAGCCTGTCCGTGGCTAAGGGCCTGGCCTATGTCACCGCATTTGTCGAAGAGCATGCCTACCGCGCCGCCGGTATCACCCCGGCCGAACGCCCGCGCCTGGACGGCTTCGGCCTACCTATCGGCGTGCGCGAACTGCGTGCCTACAAGGCCCGCCCGCTGGCCGGCGTGTGGGCCACGCCGCCGTTCCTGCACAACGGTTCGGTGCCGACGCTCTACCAGTTGCTTTCACCCCAGTACGAGCGCAGCCGCACCTTCTATAAAGGCACCTTCGACTACAACCCCCGTCACCTGGGCTATCGCACCGAGGCCTTTAAAAACGCGTTCCTGTTCGATACGAGCATCACCGGCAACCACAACAGCGGCCACGAGTTCCGCGCAGGCAAGCGTGGCAACGGGGTGATTGGCCGGGGCCTGGAGCCTGAGGAGCGCTGGGCGCTGCTGGAATACCTGAAAGTACTGGGCGGCCCGCTGGAGCAGCAACTGCCATGAATTCCCCCTTTCGATACAAGGACCGTTCCATGCTCGCTCGACTGTGGCTGCGCCTCGGCGCGTTTCTCGGCAAGACGCTGTTGTGGCTGGTAGGCCTGGGCCTGCTCGGCTGGTTGTTGTCGACCCTATGGTTTGCTTGGCACCACAGCGGCCCGGTGCCTACCGAAGAGCAGATACCGCCAGGCGAAGCGGCCATGACCCAAGGCATCATTCAGACGGCAGTGCGCATCGTCGACCAGCATCGCGAAGGCACCCGTTACCTGCGCGATGCCCATGCCAAGGCCCATGGCTGCGTGAAGGCCGAAGTCAGCGTGCTGCCGGACCTTGAGCCGGCGCTGCGTCAGGGCGTGTTCGCCGAACCGGGCAAGACCTGGCAGGCGATGATGCGCCTGTCCAACGGCAACGCTTATCCACAGTTCGACAGCATCCGCGACGCTCGCGGCATGGCGATCAAGCTGCTGGACGTGCCGGGCAAGCAACTGCTGGCCGATCAGCAGGCGCGCACCGAGCAGGACTTTGTGATGTTCAGCCACCCGAACTTCTTCGTCAGCGACGTGGCCGAATACGCGCAGAACGTCGGGGCCCAGGCCGACGGCAAAAAAGCCATGGCGTTTTTCCCCAGCTTCGACCCTCGCAGTTGGCAGGTGCGGCATCTGTTTATCGCCCTGGCCACCCTCGCACCGGCACCGGCCAGCCCGACCGAGGCGACGTACTTTTCGGTATCGCCCTACAAGTTCGGCAGCGCAAATGCCAAATTCCGCGTCGCCCCAGACCCGCAAAGCTGCCCGGAGTACAGTTTGCCCAAGCAGAACCAGGACTTGCCGAACTTCTTGCGCAGCGCTTTGAGCCAGCAACTGTCCACCGACCGCATCGACGCGTGTTTCGTGCTGCAGATCCAGCGCCAGAACCCACAAAAGTACATGCCCATCGAAGACACCAGCATTGAATGGAAGGAAAGCGACGCGCCCTACGAGAGCGTGGCAAAAATCCGCATTCCGGCGCAGGACTTTGATACCAAGGCCTTGAACCTGGCCTGTGACAACCAGTCGTTCAACCCATGGTTTGGTGTGGAAGAACACCGGCCGATTGGTGGGATCAATCGGTTGCGCAAGGCGGTGTATGAGGCTGTGAGTGATTATCGGCATAGCCGCAACACCCCCTGACTCACTCCTGGAGCTGGCTTGCCAGCGATGACGTCAGCAAGACCGCATCAGGGTGTCAGTCACCCAGCGTTATCGTTAACGACCATCGCGGGCAAGCCCGCTCCCACGGTGCTCGTCAGCAGCCAGTGCTGAAAGCTGCGCACCGCAGCGGGCGGGTTGCGGTGTTGCGGTTGCATCAGTTGCAGGCGGCCACGACTGTGCATGTGATGGGGCAAGGCCAGTTGCAGGCGTCCGGCCGCCAGCTCGCCTTCGAGCAAACACTTCCAGCCCAGGGCCACGCCATGTCCCATCACTGCCGATTGCATCAGCAACTGATAGCTGTTGGTGCGCAAGGCGTGACGGGGCGTGTGGTAGTGCGCGCCGATATCGGCGAACCAGTCGGTCCAGGTCAGCCAGTCGTGATAGTGGTCTTCGACAATCAACAGGGTATGGCTGTGTAGCAGGTGTTGGGCATCGCGTATCGCGCCATGACGCTCTATGTAGCCGGGGCTGCACACGGCGATGACCTGCTCACTGGCAAACACCGGGGTGAGTTCCAGGCCAAGGGGCGCGGGCAACTCGTCAAGGTGATAGAACAGGCCCAGATCATATTCGCTTACATCCAGATGACTCGGGCTTTCACTGCACAAGATGCGGATATCCAACTCCGGGTGTTCACGCTGGAAGGCCGGCAGCAGCGCGGCGAGCCAGATGGAACTGATGGTCGGCGTGCTGGCCAGGGTCAGTTGGCGATCGGCGCCGCGCCGGCGCAGTTCCGCAGACTCACGGTCCAGTTCGCGCAGCAGGCGCTGGATGGTGCGAAAGTAGCGCACGCCGGCCGGGGTCAAACTCAATCCCAGCGCCAACCGATAAAACAGTGGTCGCGCCAGATCTTCCTCCAGGCGTTTGATCTGCCGGCTCACCGCGCTTTGGGTCAGGTTCAGTTCGTGGGCCGCCTGGGTAAAGCTCAAATGACGGGCGGCCGCTTCAAACGTCTGCAAACAATTGAGCGGTGGAAGATCGACGTTTCGGCGCGACATGCAAGGGTCCGTGGCTGATCAGGTGGGCAAACATCCTGCCATTTGCCCACTCACAACGCGACCCGCTCGACACGTTTGCGCCAGGTTCTGTCATGCACCTGCACCCCGTTTTCCTGTGCCTGCTGCTGCGCCTCGATATAAAACCATTGGGCGTCGGCGTGCACATGCAGGCGGCTATCGACCGTCACCGACCACTGCCCGCGCTCGACGCGGTAGTGCCAGTGGATATCGGCCTGGGTCGACAACGGATCCCAGGGCAAGGTGCGATAGTGCTCGGTGCAGCGCTGATCCACCGCCAAGCCATGCTCGGTAAAGCGCACGGCGCCCAGGTCGTCCTCGATTTTTACGCAGACTTCGCCACTGCCCACGTCCTCGATCAAGGTGCGTTTCGGCGCAGCCGCCCGCAGCACTTGCAGCGCGGCCGGGGTAGCCGCTTGTGGGGCCTCGAAGGGGCATGGCACGGCCGCGCCGCTGAAGATCGGCAATTGCACACGTTGCAGGGCAGGCAGCACAGTCAGGGTGGTCAGCTCACGGCTGGGCCACAGCAACGGGAAACTTGCGGTACTCAGGGCCAGCCGCAGGCGGTGGCCGGCCGGCACCCGCGTGCCGACATGGTCCAGGCACAGTTGCACATCCATCGGCTCGCCCGGCACGGGTGGCGTCAGACGAGAGAAATCTTCACGTAGGGCAAGGTTGAGAACGCCGTAGGTGATCTGCGTGACTTGGCCATCCGGCGCCACGGCATTCAGCCGCGCCACCAGTTGCCCGCAGGCGGTATCGCTGGCCAAACGCAACTGCAAGCGCACATCCCCCAGCAGCGCCAGGGGCTCGGTCAGTGGCTGGGAGTCGAAGCACAGCGACTGCGCATCGTCGCGACGCTGATCGGTCGGGCCATCGGGGCCAAACCAGATGGCGCAGTACTCGCCCTGGTGCAGGCCGGTGGTGAGTGGCGAACAGATACTGCGCGGGCGGCCCAGCGCCTGCTGGCCGGGGCTCAGCCCCTGGTCGTTCAGGCTGTAGTCGGTCCATTGCACCTGGGCATCAGGCCAGCCCGCAGTCTGCACCCAGATACCTGGGCGTTCGGCATAACTGCCCTTGGGTGCCAACACATCCTGTAGGTAAAAGGTGCAGGCTGCGTCGTCCATCACTCCGTTATCCACGCCTTTGAGCCAGTGGTCCCACCAGCGCTTGGCCTCCTGCAGGAACCCGATGGCCGGGTTGGGCACGGCGAAATGCGGGTACTTGTGGATCCACGGGCCGATCATGGCTTTCTTCGGCCCCGGCAGGTTTTCCATCAGGCGCGGCACCGCATTCTTGTAGGCATCGCCCCAACCGCCTACGGCGTACACCGCCGCCTTGATCGCCGAGTAATCCTCGCAGACCGAACCGTGACGCCAGTAGGCATCGCGGGTCTGGTGTTGCAACCAGGTCTCGGCCAGCAGCGGCATGGCGTCCAGGCGTTGCTGCCACTGGGTTCTCCATGCATCACCGACCAGCAGCGGGTCCGGCACCGCCGCGCTGAAGTTGAGCATGGTCGCGGCCCAGCCGAAGTTCTCCAGCAGCAGGTTGCCGCCCTTGTAATGGATGTCATCGGCAAAGCGGTCATCGGTGGAGCACAGGGTGATGATCGCCTTCAGCGCCTCGGGCTGGCGCGCCGCGACTTGCAGGCTGTTGAAGCCGCCCCAGGAGATGCCCATCATTCCCAGGTTGCCGTCGCACCAGGGTTGTTGGCACAGCCAGGCGATCACTTCGAGGGCGTCATCCTGCTCCTGCAACAGGTACTCATCGGCCATCAAGCCCTGGGATTCACCGTTGCCACGCATATCGACCCGCACACAGACATAGCCCTGCCCCGCCATCCACGGATGGGTCAACGCATCGCGCACCGCCGTGCCATCGCGCTTGCGATAGGGCAGGTATTCGAGGATCGCCGGGAAGGCCTGTTCGCCGGGGGTTTCAGGCAACCAGATACGGGCTGCCAGTTGCGTGCCGTCGCTCATGGGGATCAGGCAGTGTTCGATTTCCCGAACCTTGTAGGCAAATTCGGTGACGATTTCCATGGGTAACTCCAACAAGATAGAGGCAAGTCAGCGGGCAAAATCCGCCATCGGGCTGGCACCACGCGGGCCAGGGGCGAGGTGTACTGCAGGGGCTTTTACGTCCAGCAACGCGGGGTTCTTCAACCAGTAGATCAACGAGGTGCTGGCCAGCAGTACCAGGATCATTCCCGGCAGGCCGCCGAGGTTGGAGAGCATCTTCACCCCGTCGATACCGACAAAGGCCACCATGACCCAGGACACCGTGCCGATGATCACGCCCCAGACAATCTTCAGCAGCGGGTTGCCATCCAGGTCCGAATCGGCGGTGACGCCCTTGCTGCACAGGTTGGCGATCACGTCGGTGCTGGAGTCGGCGGCGGTGACGAATGAGATAAATGCGACAAACAGCAAAAACGCGATCATCAGGCCGCTGGCCGGCAACTGCTGGAACATCTGGTACAGCACATGCTCCACGCCTTGCTCGTTGAGCACGCGGTTCAAGCTGCCGTCGCCAAGGGCATCGAAGTACAGGCTGCTGCCGGAGAAGATGCAGATCCACAGCGCGGTGAACAGCGCCGGGTACAGCATGTTGATATGGATAAATTCGCGCACCGTATAGCCCCGGCCGATCTTGCCGAGGAACAGCGCACTCACCGGGGCCCAGGCGAACCATACCGACCAGTAGAACACCGTCCAGCTCTGCGGCCAGCTGTCGCCACTGGCGGCACCGGTGGACAGGCTGCGGCTGAAGAAGGTGTCGAGGTAGACCCCCAGGGACTCGACGCCCAGGCTGAAGATGTACAGGGTTGGCCCACACAACAATACAAACGCGCCCAGGGCCAACATGATCCAGGTATTGAACGACGACAGCATGACGATGCCGCGTTGCAAGCCGCTGGCGGCCGAGGCGACAAAGGTGAAGACGATCACCGCGATGATCAGGGCCAGGCGCAAGGGCGTGGTCTCACCGCCGATGTACTGGCTCAAGCCACCGGCCAAGGTCAGTGCACCGGTGCCCAGGGACGAGGCCATGCCGGCCACCAGGGCGAACATCGCCAGGGTGTCGATCAACCCGGCATACCGCTTGACTCGCTGGGCGCCGAGCAAGGGTTGCAACATGGCGCCAATCGAGAAATGGCTGCGCAGGTTGTAGAACATCAAGGCAAAGACCAAGGACGGCACCAGGTAAATCGCGTAGGGCGTGATCGTCCAGTGCAGGAACATTGTCGACAGGGCAAAGCTCTTGGCTGCCGCGCTGCCTGCTTCGATCGGCAGGCTGCTGGGCGGCGAATACAGGTGGTAGAGCGGCTCGGCGGTGGTCCAGAACAACACTCCCACCGCCAGGGTGGTGCAGAGCGCGACCATGAACCAACGCCATTTACTCAACAGAGGCGTGGCGCCCTCCCCACCAATGCGCACCTTGCCCAGGGGCGAAAAATACACAATGGCCGTAAGCCCCACCATGGCGAAAGAGCCGGCACTGAACAGCCAGGAAAAATTCTGCAGGATCACCGTATTAAGCTGTTTGCTTACGGCCAGAAATGCCTTGAGGTCAAGGTAGCTGGCGATTACCGCCGCCAGCAGAATCAAAAAGGTTGGCCAGAAGACCAAAGGACGCAATGGGTATTTCATCTCGTGCGCTTCCCCAGACAGACTATTTTTATTGCCTTTGCAGGCCATTGTTAGAAAGCAGGCACCGTGGCCGCCCACCTTGAAGTCTTCGCGTGGGTATAGATAAACGTGGGCGCCGGTTGCGGTGCAATCGACCAATAGGCATAGGGGTATTCCGTCAGGTCATGGCTGATCAGAAGCGGCGTGGGGCGTAAAGAGTTCATATAAATCGTCTATTCGCCATAACGTTTACGTCGCCTCTATTGAGCAACTAAGTGCAAACACTCTACCGTCACTTCCTACCCCAACACCCGTAGGAAATCATCGTGGAAAGTTCAACTTTAGGCATGATCGTCCTGTCAATGATTGCGCTCTTCGGTACTGCCGCGTTTTGCTTCGAACACCTCGCTACCCGCAGCGAGAAGAAAAATAAAACTAAATAAGCAGGTCGTTAACATCAGCAACACCCCAGTGTTTAAAGGGATACCCGGGCGGCGGGCTATCCCTTTTTTTCGTGCGCCCGGCAGAATTTTTTCTATATACCGTCTTAATACCGCTGCGCGTAATCAGTGCCTGAGCTTGATACCCCAGGGATTAACCTCCCCGCGTCCGCAGTTGCGGCTTATTCACTCAGGGGAGTTACACCGTGCTCACACTTACGTTCATTTATATCGCCAGCGGCTTATGCGCCGTGGGGCTGTTCGTTTACTTGGGCTACGCCCTTATTCGCGCAGAAAAATTCTAGGGAGCTGGCCATGTACGACCTGATGTTTATCAGTCTTTCCCTGGTGTTTTTTGTTGCGACTGCCATGGCCATTGTCGCCATGGGCAAGATTTGAACGGAGCCACGACATGTTAAGCACGCTGCTGGAATTTACGCTGGTCCTGGGGGTAATGACGGGACTCGCCGTACTGATGGGCAAATGGCTGGCCCGGGTATTCACCGGGACCCACCATGCCTTGCCGGAACGTTATACCTACCGCCTGCTGGGCATCGACCCACAGGAAACCATGGGCTGGGCCCGCTTCGGTTCGGCGCTGTTGTTGTCGAACGCGGCGATGATGCTGCTGGGCTATCTGGTGCTGCGCCTGCAAGCGGTCATGCCGCTCAACCCGCTGGGGCTGACCGCACAATCGCCGGACCTGGCATTCAACACCGCCGTGTCCTTTATCACCAACACCAACTGGCAGGCGTACTCGGGCGAGAGCAGCCTGTCGAACTTCAGCCAAATGGCGGTCATTACCTTTCTGATGTTCGTCGGTGCCACCTCTGGCGTGGTCGCGGCGGCCGGTTTCATTCGGGGCCTGAGCCGCTCCAGTTCGGGCGATATCGGCAACTTCTGGGTCGACTTCACTCGCACGCTGTACCGCGTGATGTTGCCGTTATGCGTAGGCATGGCCCTGGTTTATGTCTGGCAGGGCATGCCACAGACCTTCGCCTCCCAGGCCCTGGTCACCACCCTGGAAGGGGCCCAGCAACAGTTGATTGTTGGCGCAGTGGCCAGCTTTGAGTCGATCAAGCACATCGGCACCAACGGCGGCGGTTTCTTCAGCATGAACGCCGCGCACCCGTTCGAAAACCCGACGCCGCTGACCAACATCCTGCACATCCTCAGCATGTTGCTGATCCCTTCGGCGTTGACCTACACCTTCGGCAGCATGCTGTTGCAACGTCGTCAGGGCTGGGTGTTTTTCGGCACCTTTCTGGTGATGTTCATCGGCTTCCTCGCCCTGGTCTACGGCGCCGAGCAAAGCGGCAACCCGCTGCTGACCCAGGCCGGCGCCAACCAGACCCTGTCGATTGAACACAGCGGCGGCAACATGGAAGGCAAGGAACTGCGCTTCGGCATTGCCGACAGCAGCCTGTTCGTCGCCACCACCACGGCGGCAACCACCGGCTCGGTCAACACCATGCACGACTCGCTGACCCCCATGGGCGGCTTCGTGCCCCTGGCGCAGATGATGCTCAACTGCGTGTTCGGCGGCGACGGCGTGGGCTTTATCAACCTGATCCAGTACGCCCTGCTGACGGTGTTCCTGGTGGGCATGATGATTGGTCGCAGCCCGGAGTTCCTCGGCAAGAAAATCGAAGCGCGGGAGATCAAGCTGGTGATGCTCTCGGTGCTCGCGCACCCCATCAGCATCCTGGGCTTCACCGCCCTCGCCGCCCTGTGGCCCGACACCATGGCCAGCCTCAACAACATCGGCCCCCATGGATTCAGCGAGGTGTTGTACGCCTACACCTCTGGCACCGCCAACAACGGCTCGGCCTTTGCCGGCTTGAACGCCAACACGCCGTTTTTCAACACCACCATTGGCCTGGCGATGTTGATCGGGCGCTTCTTCACCATGCTGCCGATGCTGGCCGTGGCCGGCTCCCTGGCGATGAAAAAGACCGTACCGGCCGGTGCCGGCACCATCCCCACCGCGACCCCGCTGTTCATGCTGCTGGTGGTGTTCGTGGTGCTGGTGGTCGGCGGCCTGACCTTTTTGCCAGCGCTTGCGCTCGGCCCGCTGGTGGAGCAACTGCAGTTGCTGTCCGGCCAGACGTACAACTGAGGACACCTAGATGACGACTCAATCGATATTCAAAGGGCTGTTGCGCCCGGTACTGGTTTCGGCGGTGTTTTTCATGCTGCTGACGGGGTTCGCCTACCCGGCGTTCACCACCGTGACCGCGCAGTTGATGTTCCCGTTCCAGGCCCGCGGCTCGCTGATTGAGCGCGATGGCCTGGCCATGGGCTCGACCCTGATTGGCCAGCACTTCACTCGGCCGCAATACTTCCATGGCCGTCCAAGCATGACCCTGGGCGCCGATCCGCAAGACCCAAGCAAAAGCGTGTCGCAGCCCTACAACGCCGGTTCCAGCGGCGCCAGCAACCTGGGGCCGACCAGCCAGAAACTGGTGGACCAGGTGGCCGCACGCGTGCAGGCCTATCGCCTGGCCAACGGCCTGCCCGCCGACGCCCAAGTGCCGGTGGACGCGGTCACCGCTTCCGCCTCGGGCCTCGACCCGCACATCTCAGTGGCCAATGCGCGCCTGCAACTGCCACGGGTCGCGCGCCTGCGGCAGATCCCCGAAGCCGAGCTGCTGCAACTGGTCAACCAGCACACCAGCGCACGCACTCTGGGCCTGCTCGGCGAGCCACGGGTCAACGTGTTGCAACTCAACCTTGCGCTGGACGACCGCCTGCCATCGCCTCCTATTGCGGCCAGTGAGTAAGAGATTGCCCTTATGAAGAATGCTCGTTTACCTCTGTTTGATCGCGCCATCGTACTCACCGCGTGCGGCGATGCACTGAAGAAACTGCTGCCCCAGGCGCAATGGAAAAACCCGGTGATGTTCGTGGTTTACCTGGGCAGCATCCTTACCACCCTGCTGTGGTTCCAGTCCCTCGGCGGCCAGGGTGAAGCGCCCAGCGGTTTTATCCTCAGCATCACCTTGTGGCTGTGGTTTACCGTGCTGTTTGCCAACTTCGCCGAAGCCTTGGCCGAGGGTCGCAGCCGCGCCCAGGCCGCCAGCCTGCGCGGGATGAAACGCCAGACGCTGGCCAAGCTGCTGCAACATCCCAAGCACGGTGCGCCATGGCTGCCGACCGAAGCGTCGCTGCTGCGCAAGGATCAGGTGGTGTTGATCGAGGCCGGTGACCTGGTGCCACTCGATGGCATCGTGATCGAGGGCGTAGCGTCGGTGGATGAAAGCGCAATCACCGGCGAATCGGCGCCAGTGATTCGCGAGTCCGGTGGCGATTTTTCCTCGGTCACCGGCGGCACACGCGTGCTGTCGGACTGGCTGGTGGTGCGCATCAGCGTTAATCCCGGGGAGTCGTTTCTGGACCGCATGATCTCAATGGTCGAATCGGCCAAGCGCCAGAAAACCCCGAACGAAGTGGCCCTGACCATCCTGCTGGTGGGCCTGACTCTGTTGTTCCTGCTGGTGATCGCCACGCTGAGCCCCTACTCGATCTTCGCCGTGGTCATGAGCGGCAGCGGTAGCGTGGTCAGCGCCACGGTACTGGTGGCTTTGCTGGTGTGCCTGATCCCCACCACCATCGGCGGCCTGCTCTCGGCCATCGGCGTGGCGGGCATGAGCCGGATGATGTCGGCCAATGTCATCGCCACCTCCGGGCGGGCGGTCGAGGCGGCGGGTGACGTCGATGTGTTGCTGCTGGACAAGACCGGCACCATCACCTTGGGCAACCGTCAGGCCAGCAGCTTTTTGCCGGCGCCGGGGATCAAAGAGGCCGACTTGGCGGATGCCGCGCAATTGGCCTCCCTGGCCGATGAAACCCCGGAAGGCCGCAGCATCGTGGTGCTGGCCAAGCAGAAGTTCGACATTCGCGCGCGGGACATCAACCAACTGGGCGCAAGCTTTGTGCACTTCACCGCGCAAACCCGCATGAGCGGCGTCGACCTGCCGGCAGGCCGGGCGATTCGCAAGGGTGCAGCGGACGCGATTCGCCGCCATGTCGAGGCCTTGGGCGGGAGTTTTCCGGCGGCGTTGCAGGCCAAGGTCGATGAGGTCTCGCGGCGTGGAAGTACGCCGCTAGTCGTCAGCGACGGCGCTACGGCGCTGGGTGTGGTGGAGCTCAAGGACGTGGTCAAAGGCGGCATCAAGGAACGCTTCGCCGAGCTGCGGCGCATGGGCATCAAGACCGTGATGATCACCGGCGACAACCGCCTGACCGCCGCCGCCATTGCGGTGGAGGCCGGCGTGGATGACTTCCTTGCCGAGGCCCGCCCGGAAGACAAACTGCAATTGATCCGCGACTACCAGGCCAAGGGCAAGCTCGTGGCCATGACCGGCGATGGCACCAACGACGCGCCGGCGCTGGCCCAGGCCGACGTGGCGGTGGCGATGAACAGCGGCACCCAGGCTGCCAAGGAGGCCGGCAATATGGTCGACCTCGACAGCAACCCGACCAAGCTGATCGAAGTGGTCGAGGTGGGCAAACAGATGCTGATGACCCGCGGCGCCCTCACCACCTTCAGCGTGGCCAATGACGTGGCCAAGTACTTTGCAATCATCCCGGCGGCGTTTGTCGCGACCTATCCCCAGCTCGGTGCCTTGAACGTGATGCAACTGAGCAGCCCCAACTCGGCGATTCTCAGCGCGGTGATTTTCAACGCCCTGATCATTGTCGCGCTGATCCCCCTGGCCCTGCGCGGCGTGACTTACCGCGCAATCGGCGCGGCGGCCCTGCTCAACCGCAACCTGCTGATCTATGGCCTGGGCGGAGTGCTGGTGCCGTTTGCCGGGATCAAGCTGATCGACATGCTGCTGACGGGATTGGGCCTCGTGTAACGCTCCACCCACTGTAGGAGCGAGCTTGCTCGCGAAGGGCGTTAACGAAAACGCGAAAAACCTGACACCCAGCGGCGCCATCAGGTTTTTCGCGAGCACGCTCGCTCCTACAGACAACCAGAGGAATGACATGCCCGCCTTAAACGACGAACGCCCCGACCCCGACGCTCTGCTGGCTCGGGTCCAACAAGAAGAACAGGCCGCCTTGCGCGGCAAATTGCGTATCTACTTTGGCTCCAACGCCGGTGTGGGCAAGACCTGCGCGATGCTTGCAGCGGCGCGCCGCGAAGCCGGCCTGGGCCGCGACGTGCTGGCCGGCGTGGTGGAAACCCACGGCCGCCAGGACACCGCCGAGTTGCTCCACGGCCTCGAACAACTGCCCCGCGCCCAGCACCTGCACCGTGAATTCGCCCTGACCGAATTTGACCTCGACGCCGCGCTGCTACGCCACCCGGCCATCGTGCTGGTGGACGAACTGGCCCACAGCAATGTGCCCGGCTCGCGTCACCCCAAACGCTGGCAAGACGTGGAAGAACTGCTCAGCGCCGGCATCGATGTCTGGACCACGCTCAATGTCCAGCACCTGGAAAGCCTGAATGACCTGGTCAGCGGGATCATCGGCATCCGCGTGCGCGAAACGGTGCCGGACCATGTGTTCGACGACGCTCACGAAGTGGTGGTGATCGACCTGCCGCCCGACGATCTACTGCAACGCCTCAAGGACGGCAAGGTGTACCTGGGCCCAGCGGCGGCGCGTGCGTCACGGCATTTTTTCCGCAAGGGCAACCTGCTGGCGCTGCGTGAGCTGGCCCTGCGACGCACGGCCGACCGGGTCGACACGCAGATGCGTGTGTACCGCCGCGAACAATCGATCAAGACCCTGTGGCCGGCCCGCGAACGGCTGTTGGTCGGCGTAGCCGGTGAGGCCGGCGATGAACGCCTGGTGCGTGAAGCAGCGCGCCTGGCGCAAAAACTGGAAGCCGACTGGATTGTGGTCCATGTCGCCTCGGCCCAAGGGCGCGGCGCCAGGCGCTACTTGAACGCGATGAAAACCCTGGCCCTGGCCGAAGAGTTCGGTGCCGATACGGCCACACTGCCGGGGATGGACGTTGCCCAAGCCCTGGTGGACTGTGCCCGCGAGCACAACGCCAATCGCCTGATGCTCGGCCATCATCCGCGCCGTCGGTGGCGGTTCTGGCATCAGTCGGTCAGTGACCGGATCAGTCGCCACCATCCGCAAATCGATCAGATCGTGATTGCCCACGGCCTGCTACCGGGCAAACCCGCCGCGCGCGAAAAAACCGTGCCATTGCCCGGCACTCGACTGGCCTACGTCTGGACCAGCCTGGCCTGTCTGGCCACCAGCGCCGTCGCCGCCCTGCTGCTGCAGGTGTTCGACCTGGCCAACGTGGTGATGCTGTTTTTGCTCACGGTGGTGCTGGTCGCGCTGCGCTTTGGACGCGGCCCCGGCGTGTGGGCGGCGATGCTCGCGGTGCTGTGTTTCGACTTCTTTTTCGTCCTGCCGCGCTATTCATTCGCCGTTACCGATACTCAGTATTTCTTCACCTTTGCGTTGATGCTCGGCATTGCGCTGATCACCGGCCAACTCACCGCGCGCCTGCGCCACGAAGCACGCACCGCCGCCGCACGGGAACGCCGCGCAACCTCCCTGGCGCGCCTGGCCCGCGACCTGTCGGCGGCGCTGACGGTGGAGCAAATCAGTGAAGTCGCACTGCGCACCTTCAGTGGCGTCTTCGAAGCACGGGTCGGCCTGGCCCTGCCGGATGCCGCCGATGGCGTACACGGCGTGAGCGCCGATGGGCTGCCGATCGACGACAGCATCGCGCAATGGACCTACGACCACGGCCAACCCGCCGGCCATGGCACCGACACCCTGTCGGCGGCCAAGGGCTGCTACTTGCCGCTCAAGGCGCCGATGCGCGTGCGCGGTGTGCTGGTGCTGGAACTGGCACAGCGCGAACGCTTGAACGACCCGCAGGAACGCCGCCTGCTGGAAGCCTGCATGAGCCAGTTGGCGATTGCCTTGGAGCGCGTGCATTTCGTCGAAGTGGCGCAAAGCACCCTGGTGCAGATGGAAGGCGAGAAAATGCGCAACACCCTGCTCGCAGCGATTTCCCACGACCTGCGCACGCCATTGACCACCCTGATCGGCGCTGCCGAGACCGCCCTGCCCCATGCCTCGCCAGGACCACTGAGCGAGTTGCTGCAGGGCATCCACGAACAGGCTACGTCCATGCAGCGCCTGATCGAAAACCTGTTGGACATGGCGCGCCTGCAAGAGCGCGGGGTGCGCCTGAACCGCCAATGGCATTCGCTGGAAGAAATCGTCGGCAGCGCCCTGCGCCAATTGCGCGAGCCCCTGGCGCAACACCGCGTACACACCGCGCTCGACGCGCAGTTGCCGCTGGTGGAAGTCGACGCGCTGCTGATCGAGCGGGTACTGGTCAACCTGCTGGACAACGCCGCCAAATACACCCCCCCGGGCACCAGCATCTGCGTGGCCGCCAGCCAGGCCGGCGAGCACATTGTGCTGCAGGTCAGCGACACCGGCCCCGGTCACGCGCCGGCCAACCTGTTTGAACCCTTCACCCGCGGCCAGCAGGAATCGTCCGTGGCCGGCATCGGCCTGGGCCTGGCGCTGGTCAAGCGCATCGTCGAGGCCCACGGCGGGCGTATCCAAGCCAACCCTGGCCACACGGGCGGTATGCATTTCACCATCACACTACCGGCAGGCACCCCGCCGGCCATGGAAACCTTATGAGCACTGCACGCATTCTGATCGTTGAAGACGAGGCCAATATCCGCCGCTTTGTGCGTATTGCCCTGCAAGATGAAGGCTTTCAGGTATTCGAGGCCGACAGCGTCAAGCGTGCGCTGATTCATGCCGCCAGCCGTCAGCCGGACCTGGTGATTGTCGACCTCGGCTTGCCGGACAGCGATGGCAAGCAACTGATCAGCGAACTGCGCGGCTGGCTGGCGGTGCCGATCCTGGTGCTGTCGGCGCGAGACCGTGAAGAAGAAAAAGTCGCCGCCCTGGACGCAGGCGCCGATGACTACCTGACCAAGCCGTTTGGCGTGCCCGAGTTGCTCGCACGCATCCGCGCCCAACTGCGCCGGCATGGGCACACCGGCACCGTGGTGGCGACCAGTAAGGTGGCGTTTGGCGAGATTGCCGTCGACCTGGCAACCCATCAAGTGTGGCGCTCAGGACAACCGGTGCACTTGACGCCCATCGAGTACCGCTTGCTCTGCGCGATGATTCGCGGCCAGAACCGGGTACTGACGCACCGGCAACTGCTGCTGGAAGTGTGGGGCCTGGATTACGTCGACCGCGCCCATTATCTACGGGTGCATATGGCGCACTTGCGGCAAAAACTGGAGGTGGACCCCACGCAGCCGCAGTACTTCATTACCGAATTGCAGGTGGGTTACCGGCTGGTGGGGCTGTAGAACAGCAAATCCCAGGCACAAAAAAGCCCGCTCAATGAGCGGGCTTTGCGTGGTGACCTGGCGTTCAGCGTTCCAGGTTACCGAATATGGCGCAGCGGACGGGACTCGAACCCGCGACCCCCGGCGTGACAGGCCGGTATTCTAACCGACTGAACTACCGCTGCGCGTAGCATTGGACGTAATGGTGGGTGATGACGGGATCGAACCGCCGACCCTCTGCTTGTAAGGCAGATGCTCTCCCAGCTGAGCTAATCACCCTTTACGTTCGGTGCGGGGCGCATCATATACGAAAATTTCGCAATGTGTTGATTTAAATGCAATTTATTTGAAATATCTTTTCGCCGGCAGCGTACCCCCTGGAAAACCGGCGCTTGTAGCGGGTAAACGCGAGTCCATTGCGTTTACCCAGCCCTGGGCCCACAATTAGAAACTATTCTCAATAACACCTGGGCCACGCCTATGTCTGTGGGTGAACCGCCATTCCAACGGGAAATAACCCAGCTCTACAGCGAACATCATGGCTGGCTACTCACCTGGCTGCGGCGCAAGCTGGGCTGCCGGCAAAACGCTGCCGACCTGGCACAGGACACATTCACGCGCATCCTCAACACCCGTGAATCGGTGGCGACGATCCGCGAACCCAGGGCCTACTTGAGCACCACCGCGCGGCGGCTGATCATCGACCAGGCCCGGCGCAAACAGATTGAACAGGCCTATCTGCAAGAACTGGCGCTGACGGTGGACGCGCTTGAGGGGTTCCAGTCGCCGGAGCAGATCAACACGACCCTTGAAGCCCTGGAACAGATCGCGTTTATTCTCGAAGGCATGCATGAGTATTCGCGCCAGGCCTTTGTGCTCTATTACCTTGAAGAACTGACCCAACAGCAGATCGCCCGGCAACTCAAGCTCTCGGAGCGCACGGTACGCAAATATCTGATCCAGGCCCTGGTGCATTGCGGCCATAGTATGGACACCTGAGCCAACCATGCCCGACGCCCAACAGATCGAAGAACAGGCCGCCGAGTGGATGCTGCGCCTGCATGAAGGTGAGCTGAGCCAAGCCCAGCGCCTGGCGTTCGAGCGTTGGAAACAACAAGGCCCACACTACGCCGCAGCCGCTGCACGCATGGAAGCGGTGATTGCGCGGATGCAGGCCCTGCGCGGGGAAAAGTCCCCGGCACGGGCGGCGCTGAATGCGGCGTTCGCCAATAAGCCATCGCGCCGCAGCAAAAGCGCAGTGCGCAGCCTGTTGCTGGCATGCAGCCTGGCGGTGCCGGCGGCGGCGCTGCTGGTCAGCCCGTATCCGCAGCGCTGGATGGCCGATGTGCAAAACGGCCCCGGCCAGTGGCAGACCCTGCGCCTGGCCGACGGTTCGGCATTGAGCCTCAATGGCATCAGTGCGGCCAACCTGCATTTCGACGCCACGCAACGGCGCATCGAACTGCTGCAAGGCGAAATCCTGGTGGAAGTGGCCCACGATCAGGCACGACCGTTTATCGTACAGACCGCCCAAGGCAGCATGCGCGCGCTGGGCACGCGGTTTGTGGTCAAGCGCGAGGGCGATAGCACCGTGCTGAGCATGCTCGAATCGCGCGTGGCAGCCCACAGCGCCGATGCCCGGCAGAGCCTGGAAGTCGCCGCTGGTTCCCAGGCCCTGATCATTACCAACAGCGTCCGCCTGACCGGTAGCATTGACCCAGCGGGCATCAATGAAGCCTGGCGCCGCCATCAACTGGTGGTGGAAAACCGGCCATTGCCCGAGGTACTGGATGAAATCGCCCGGCATCGTGCGGGCCGCCTGCAGTTTGATCGTGCCGCCTTGCAAAGCCTGCGGGTGTCGGCCGTGATTCCTCTGGACGACAGCGACCATGCCCTGCAACTGCTGGCGCAAACCCTACCGATAACGGTGCAAACCTATACCCCTTGGCTGGTCATCGTGAACCCGACCAACACCGCCAATAAATAATTATTCGCATTTGCTTCCGGTTTTTACGCAGCTGCCCGTCAAGCAAGGTAATTCGACACCTAAAGGATTGCCTTCACCATGCACACCCCTTCCTACCCGCGTGGGCGCTTTGGCCTGCTCAGAAGCGCACCGTTTTCCCTGGCCATGCTCGCCGCCACCGTTGGCGCCTTGCACGTCAACCTGGCCCAGGCGGATATACCAAGCACTGCCGCCCAGGCTTACAACATTCCCGCCGGGCCACTGGGCAGCTCGCTCAACCGCTTTGCCCAGCAGGCAGGCGTGGCGATTGTGTTCCAGTCCCGGGAACTGGAAGGCCTCAAGGGTCCGGGTTTGCAAGGCAACTACGGAATCCAGGATGGTTTCGACCGGTTGCTGCAAGGCAGCGGCTACATCGCGGTAAAGGGCAACCAAGTCTATGCACTGCAACCTGCGCCCGCTGCCAGCAACGGCACCATGGAACTGGGCCCGACCCAAGTCACCGGCAACCAGCTGGGTAACGTCACCGAAGACAACGGCTCGTACACGCCCGGCAGCATCGCCACCGCCACGCGCCTGGTGCTGACCCCCAAGGAAACCCCGCAGTCCGTCAGCGTTGTTACGCGCCAGCACATGGATGACTTCGGCCTGAACAACGTCGACGATGTGATGCGCCATACCCCGGGCATCACCGTGTCGGCCTTCGACAGCGAACGCAGCAACTACTACGCCCGTGGTTTTTCGATCAATAATTTCCAGTACGACGGCATTCCTTCGACGGCGCGCAACGTTGCCTATTCGGCGGGCAACACCCTGAGCGACATGGCGATCTATGACCGCGTCGAAGTGCTCAAGGGTGCCACCGGCCTGCTCACCGGCGCGGGCTCCCTGGGCGCGACAATCAACCTGGTGCGCAAGAAGCCCACCGCCGACTTCCAGGGGCACGCCACCCTCGGCGCCGGTTCCTGGGACAACTACCGCAGCGAACTGGACGTCAGCGGCCCGTTGACCGACAGCGGCAATGTGCGCGGCCGGGCGGTCGCGGCCTACCAGGACAAGCATTCGTTCATGGACCACTACTCGCGCAAGAGCCCGACGTACTACGGCATCATGGAGTTCGACCTGTCGCCGGACACCCTGCTGACCGTCGGCGGCGATTACCAGGACACGTTGCCCAAGGGCTCTTCCTGGTCAGGCAGCTTCCCGCTGATCAACTCCAAGGGCGAGCGCAACAAGGTCAAGCGCTCGTTCAACAACGCCGCCCAATGGAGCAGCTGGGAGCAATACACCCGCACCGTGTTCGCCATGCTCGAACATGACCTGGGTGACGGCTGGGTGACCAAGCTGCAACTGGACCACAAGATCAACGGTTACCACGCGCTGATGGGCTCGATCCAGGGCGACCAGCCACAGCCGGACGGCACCGCACAGTTGACCTCGGGCAAATACACCGGGGAAACGGTCAGCGATTCCGCCGACCTGTACGTCAGTGGCCCGTTCAGCCTGGGCGGCCGCGAACATGAACTGGTGCTGGGCGGATCCATCAGCGCTTCGCAGTGGAAAGGTAAAGGCTATTGGAACCTCAGCCCCAACATCGTCGACTTCAATAACTGGCATGGCCACGCGACCATCCCGGACTGGGGTAACGCCCAATCCCTGACCGACGACACCGTGCGCCAGACCGGCGCCTATGTGACCACGCGCCTGAACCTGGCCGATGACCTGAAGCTGCTGCTGGGCGGTCGGGTGGTCAATTACCAGGTCACGGGCTACAACCCCAACTATCGTGAATCCGGGCGCTTCGTGCCGTATGTCGGTGCTGTCTACGACCTGAACGACACCTACTCGGTGTATGCCAGCTATACCGATATCTTCATGCCCCAGGAAAACTACAACCGCGACCGCGATAACAAGCTGCTTGAGCCGGATGAAGGCCAGAACTGGGAATTTGGGGTGAAAGCCGACTTCCTCGACGGCCGGGTAAACGCCAGTGCGGCGTACTTTGAAATCCACGAGTCCAATCGTGCGCTGTCCGATGATGAGTACAACAACCAGACGCCAATCCCGTCCAACTACGCCTATAAAAGCAGCAAGGCGGTGACCAAGGGCTACGAAGTGGAAATGTCCGGCGAGATTGCCCCCGGCTGGCAATTGCAGGCGGGCTATACCCACAAGATCGTGCGCGATGACAAAGATGTGAAGATTTCCACGTTCGAGCCAGAAGACCAGGTCAAGCTGTACACCACCTACAAACTCAAGGGCGACCTCGACAAATTGACCGTCGGCGGCGGCGTGCGCTGGCAGAGCGTGGGATGGCAGGATATCTACAACAACCCACATGGCGGGTATGAGGAATTCTCCCAGGAAGCCTACTGGCTGGTGGACCTGATGACCCGCTACCAGGTCACCAAGAACCTCTCGGCGACGCTGAACGTCAATAACATCTTCGACAAGTCCTACTACACCAATATCGGCTTCTATAACTCTGCCGCCTATGGTGAACCGCGCAACTTCATGGTCACCACGCGCTGGGATTTCTAAGCGCCCAATAAAAAACGCCCCCGGTCATCGGCAATGACCGGGGGCGTTTTTTAACGCAATCCCTGTAGGAGCGAGCTTGCTCGCGAAAATCGCCAACGATAACGCGAGCATCCTGAATAAACACAGCGCCCTCAGGTTCTTCGCGAGCAAGCTCGCTCCTACAAAAGCACAAAGGCAAACCCCTGACAGCAAAAAGCCCGCTCAATGAGCGGGCTTCTTGTGGTGACCTGGCGTTCAGTGTTCCAAGTTACCGAATATGGCGCAGCGGACGGGACTCGAACCCGCGACCCCCGGCGTGACAGGCCGGTATTCTAACCGACTGAACTACCGCTGCGCGTAACACATGAAGCGAATGGTGGGTGATGACGGGATCGAACCGCCGACCCTCTGCTTGTAAGGCAGATGCTCTCCCAGCTGAGCTAATCACCCTTCGTTTCGGTGTGGCGCGCATTCTACGGAGCGACCATAAGTCTGGCAAGCACTTTCTTAAATCTTTTTTTTCAGCCCTTCCAATGGCTTAGGCAGGGTTGGCCTCAGGCCTTATCAAGAGAATAATGCCCCACTTTGTATAAAGGAGAGACTCACCCCATGTGGTTCAAGAACCTGCTTATCTATCGCCTGACCCAAGATCTGCCTGTTGATGCCGAGGCGTTGGAAACTGCAATGGCCACCAAACCGGCGCGCCCTTGTGCAAGCCAGGAGTTGACCACTTACGGTTTCGTCGCGCCTTTTGGCAAAGGTGAAGACGCGCCCCTGGTGCACGTCAGCGGCGACTTCCTGCTGATCGCTGCGCGCAAGGAAGAACGTATCCTGCCGGGCAGCGTGGTGCGTGATGCAGTAAAGGAAAAGGTCGAAGAGATCGAAGCCGAGCAAATGCGCAAGGTCTACAAAAAGGAACGGGACCAGATCAAGGATGAAATCATCCAGGCCTTCCTGCCACGCGCCTTTATCCGTCGTTCGTCGACCTTTGCTGCCATCGCGCCTAAACAGGGCCTGATCCTGGTGAATTCGGCCAGCCCCAAGCGCGCCGAAGACTTGCTGTCGACCCTGCGTGAAGTGATCGGCACCCTGCCGGTACGTCCACTGACCGTAAAAACCGCGCCAACCGCCATCATGACCGACTGGGTTACCACCCAGAAGCCAGCCGATGACTTCTTCGTCCTCGACGAATGCGAACTGCGCGACACCCACGAAGACGGCGGCATCGTGCGCTGCAAGCGCCAGGACCTGACCGGCGAAGAAATCCAGCTGCACCTGAGCACCGGCAAAGTCGTGACCCAGCTGTCTCTGGCCTGGCAGGACAAGCTGTCGTTCATGCTCGACGACAAAATGACCGTCAAGCGCCTGAAGTTCGAAGACCTGCTGCAAGACCAGGCCGAACAGGACGGCGGCGACGAAGCCTTGGGCCAACTGGATGCCAGCTTCACCCTGATGATGCTGACCTTTGGCGACTTCCTGCCGGCGTTGGTGGAAGCATTGGGCGGTGAAGAGACCCCGCAAGGTATCTAAACGCGCACACTCAATGTAGGAGCTGGCTTGCCTGCGAAAGCGGCAGGTCAGTTGTAAAGTTGTCGGCTGATCCACCGCCATCGCAGGCAAGCCAGCTCCTACAGTTGATTGGGTACCCACTCCCAGCACTCTAATAATAAGGACATCACCATGCGCGCACTCGCCGCCTTGAGCCGTTTCGTCGGCAATACCTTCGCCTACTGGGTGCTGATCTTTGCCGTGGTCGCGTTCCTTCAGCCCAGCTGGTTTATCGGCCTGAAAAGCGCCATTGTGCCGCTGCTGGGCCTGGTGATGTTTGGCATGGGCCTGACCCTCAAAGTTGAAGATTTCGCCGAGGTCTCGCGCCATCCATGGCGGGTGGCCCTGGGCGTGGTCGCGCAATTTGTGATCATGCCCAGCGTGGCCTGGCTGCTGTGCCAGACCTTCAACTTGCCAGCGGAAATCGCCGTCGGCGTTATTCTGGTTGGCTGCTGTCCTAGCGGCACCTCTTCCAACGTCATGACTTGGCTGGGCCGTGGCGACTTGGCGCTGTCAGTGGCCATCTCTTCGATCACCACCCTCCTCGCCCCGCTGCTGACGCCGATGCTGATCTGGCTGCTGGCTTCGGCATGGCTACCGGTGTCGTTCATGGAGCTGTTCTGGTCGATCCTGCAAATGGTGTTGCTGCCTATCGTGCTGGGTGTATTGGCGCAACGTCTGCTGGGTGAGCGCGTGCGGCATGCCATCGAGGTGTTGCCGCTGATCTCAGTGGTCAGCATCGTGATTATCGTCGCGGCCGTGGTCGCGGCGAGCCAGGCGAAGATTGCCGAATCGGGCCTGCTGATCATGGCGGTGGTGATGCTGCACAACAGCTTCGGCTACTTGCTCGGTTACTTCACCGCCCGCGTGTTCAAGCTGCCGCTGGCTCAACGCAAGTCCCTGGCGCTGGAAGTAGGCATGCAGAACTCGGGGCTGGGGGCCGCACTGGCCAGTGCGCACTTCTCGCCGCTGGCGGCGGTGCCCAGTGCGCTGTTCAGTGTCTGGCACAATATTTCCGGGGCGTTGTTGTCGACGTATTTCCGCCGGATGAGCGAGAAGGAAGATCGCAAGGCCCTCGCCGAAACTTGATCGGGTCCTGGCTTTTCGGCACTCTACCAACCTTCGCGGGGACGACCCCGCGACGCGTTTGAGCATTCAATCCGGGGACGACCCCACTTCTAAAAGGAAGGTCTTTATGTCCTGGGTCATTCTGTTTTTCGCTGGACTGTTTGAAGTTGGCTGGGCCGTCGGCCTGAAATACACCGACGGTTTCAGCAAGCCGCTACCCACCGCCCTGACGATTGCGGCCATGGCCGTCAGCCTCGGCCTGCTGGGGCTGGCCATGAAGGAATTGCCGCTGGGTACCGCCTATGCCATCTGGACTGGGGTCGGTGCAGTGGGCACGGTGATTGCCGGGATTATCCTGTTTGGGGAGTCCATGGCGCTGTTCCGGCTGGCCAGCGTAGCGCTGATCATTGCCGGGCTGATCGGTCTCAAGATCAGCGCTTAAGCCACTAACGCTATCGCAGGCAAGTCGAATCGTCGACTTGCCTGCGATGAGGCCCTTAAATCCGAAAACCCTACCTGACACTCCCCCGCAACGCCCCAACCTGTTCCTGCAAGGCTTCTGGCGTCGCCTGCTCCACCGTCAACGGCGGCCCCGCCACCAACGTTACCCGCGACCAGATCCGGTGAAAGATGCCCTTGTTCGGATCGCGGCTGAAAAAGCTCCCCCACAACCCCTGCAACGCCATGGGAATCACCGGCACCGGGGTTTCTTCGAGTATCCGCGTCACCCCGCTCTTGAACTCGTTCATCTCACCGTCGGCGGTCAATTTGCCTTCCGGGAAGATGCATACCAACTCGCCGTCCTTCAGGTATTGGCTGATACGCTGGAAGGCCTTTTCGTAGATCTCCAGGTCTTCATGGCGCCCGGCAATCGGAATCGTCCCTGCCGTGCGAAAGATAAAGTTGAGCACCGGCAAACGGTAGATCTTGTAATACATCACAAAGCGAATCGGCCGACGCACCGCGCCACCAATCAGCAATGCATCGACAAACGACACATGGTTGCACACCAGCAACGCCGCGCCTTCGTCCGGGATGTGTTGCAGGTCGCGATGCTCCACGCGGTACATGGAGTGGCCAAGCAGCCAGATCATGAAACGCATGGTGAACTCGGGCACGATCCTGAAGATGTAGGTGTTGACCGCGATATTAAGCAGCGACACCACCAGGAACAGCTCAGGGATCGACAGCTTGGCCACGCTCAACAGCACGATGGTGACAATCGCCGAGACCACCATGAACAGCGCATTGAGAATGTTATTGGCGGCAATCACCCGCGCCCGTTCGTTTTCAGCCGTGCGTGACTGGATCAAGGCATACAGCGGCACGATATAGAAACCGCCAAACACCCCCAGGCCAAGGATATCGATCAACACCCACCACGCCTGGCTGTAACTCAACACCGTCAGCCAGTCATTGGCCTGGACGTTTTGAGGGAAGCCGCCGGAATGCCACCACAGCAACAGGCCAAACACCGTCAGGCCGAACGATCCGAAGGGCACCAGGCCGATTTCCACCTTCCGCCCGGAAAGTTTCTCGCAAAGCATCGAGCCCAACGCGATACCGACCGAGAACACCGTGAGGATCAGGGTGACGACAGTCTCATCGCCATACAGCCACTCCTTGGCGTAGGCCGGGATTTGCGTGAGGTAGATCGCCCCGACAAACCAGAACCACGAGTTGCCGACAATCGAGCGCGACACGGCCGGCGTTTGTCCCAGGCCCAGGCGCAAGGTGGCCCAGGATTGGCTGAAGATGTTCCAGTCCAGGCGCATCTCTGGACTGGACGCCGCTGCGCGTGGGATACCCCGGCTGGCCAGGTAGCCCAGGAGCGCAATCACCACAATCGCGGTGGAGACCACAGGCGCGTAGTCGGTAGAGGACATCATGACCCCGGCCCCGATGGTCCCGGCGAGAATGGCCAGGAACGTGCCCATCTCCACCAGGCCGTTACCGCCGACCAATTCCTCTTCGTGCAAGGCTTGCGGCATGATCGAGTACTTCACCGGGCCAAACAGCGCCGAGTGCGTGCCCATGGCAAACAGCGCCAGCAGCATCAGTTCCAAGTGGTTGGTCATAAAGCCCACGGCGCCCACGGCCATGATCACGATCTCGCCGATCTTGATCGCGCGGATCAACGCATCCTTGTTGAATTTCTCGCCAAACTGCCCGGCCAGAGCCGAGAACAGGAAGAATGGCAGGATAAACAACAACGCGCAGAGGTTGACCCAGATCGAGCGGTCGCCCTCGATGGCCAGCTTGTAGAGAATGGCGAGGATCAACGACTGCTTGAAGATATTGTCGTTGAACGCGCCCAGGGACTGGGTGATGAAGAACGGCAGAAAGCGCCGTTTGCGCAGCAAGGTGAATTGCGAGGGGTGACTCATCGTCCGTGTTCCTGCGTGGCCTGAAGGCTTTATTGATTTTTCAGGCCACGACTTTACCTAATCCTGCTTACTTATTCCCCAATCCTGCAATGCACGGTGAAACAAACAGCTCGCCTTTATAGGCACCCTGCACCGTGCGCTTGCTGACAACCAGCCACATCAGCGCCAGGGCGGCGACCAGCACGCTACCGGTCACGCTGAAAAATGCCAGGTGCAAGGTGCTGCCCAGTTTCAAGGTGGTCAGGGCATACACCCCCAACGGGAAGGTAAAGCCCCACCAGCCCAGGTTGAATGGAATACCGGCGCGCAGGTAACGCAGGGTGATCAGCACCGCGATCAACATCCACCACAGCCCCAGGCCCCACAAGGTGATCCCGGCCACCAGCCCCAGGCCTGCGGCAATCTCACCGATCCCGGCAAAACCATTGGCGGCGAAGATGGCCGGCGCGTCCTGGCCCAGCAGCAACATACCCAGAGCACCGGTGCCGATCGGGCCAAGGGCCAGCCAGCTCGACGCGGCCATATTGGCGTGGGGCAGCTTGTGCAGGGCCATGCGCAGCATCAGGATCGTCAGAATGCTGAATGCAACTGGCAGGGAAAATGCCCAGAGCACGTAGCTGGTCACCAGCATCACCAGTTGCGAATGGGCGTCGACGAGGTGCGGCGCCAGCAGGCCACCACTGGCGGCGGCGACTTCGGCCGCCACCACTGGCAGCAGCCAAACGGCGGTCATCTGGTCGATGCTGTGTTCCTGGCGGGTAAACATCATGAACGGGATCAACACCCCGCACGCTAGGGCCATGGCCACGTCCAGCCACCACAAGGCTTCGGCCAATTGCACCACGCCCTCGCCCCAGCGCGGCAGGCCAAACAGCAGCAGGCCGTTGATGATGGTTGCCAGGCCCATGGGGATGGTGCCGAAGAACATCGAGACCGTGGAGTGTCCGAAAATTCGCCGCGCTTCGTCGTAGAACATCACCCAGCGCGCGGCGTACAAGGCGCTGAACAACACAAACAGGAATATCGTCAGCAGCCACAGCCCTTCGGCGACGGCATAGACACCCGGCAGTTGCACCGGCAATTGCGCCAGAGCCAACGCCAGCACGCCGGTGCCCATGGTAGCGGCGAACCAGTTGGGGGTGAACTGGCGAATCACCTCCCTGGGGCCCGCCAGGTGGCTGAACGGCTTGTAACTTGTGGCAATGCTATTGGGGCAGGTCATGGTTCAATCCTCTTCCTCTTATGAGGTTGAGCCCATGATAGAAGCACAACGAATATCTATATAACGGGTAATATCTCTAACTGTTATCTGTTTTACCTATATTCAGCCTTGGCCGATACTTGCTTTATCAAGCCAATCAAGGCCCCGAGCGACAATACGATCAGCACTGCACCGTAGCCGTCAGTGGTAGCGATCAAACCAAAACTGCGGGTCAGGTTGCCCGCCAACAGCGGTCGGCAGGCAGAACGCCAGGTAACTGAGTACGTAAAACGCCGACATCAACCCCGCCCGTTCATGGGGCAAGGCCAGGGGGACTACGCTGCGCAGCGCGCCGAGAAAACCTGCACCAAATCCGCTGCCGGCCACCAGCGTGGCGAAGAAAAACAAGCTCAGGCTAGCGCTGTGGACCGCACCAAGGATCAGTGCGACGCCCCCGGCCAACAGACCGGCCCCCAGGCGCAGTACCTTGTCTGCCGGGCGATTGCGCAGGCTGAAAATCATCACCGCACCGCTCAAGGTCAACACCGCGACCAGGCCGCCACCGATCAGGTTGGATGTCGACCCGGTCGCCGCCCTTACCAGCGACGGCGCCAGCGACAAATAGAAACCGCCCATGGCCCACACGGCGATATCCACCGGCAGCGACAGCCACAAGGCCCGACGCGCCTGGGGCGGCACATGCAGGGTCGGCCATAGCGAGGCGAGCGCGCCAGGGATCGGGCTGACGCTTTCCGGCAGACGCCAGACATACAGGCTCTGCAACAACATCAGCGCGAACAAGGCCCAATAGATCAACTGGGTCGGCAGCGGCGCGAACTCCACCAGTAAACTGCTGCCCATGGCGCCACAAGCCATGCCCAGCAACGGCGCGACACTGTTGACCAGCGGGCCCTGCAGGCGGTCGGTATCCAACAAGGCGGTACCGAGTACGGCGGTGGCCATGCCCGTGGCGAAACCCTGCAAGGTGCGGGCAGCGATCAGCCAGGCGACACTGTCTGCATGGATAAACAGCAGCATCGCCAGCATATTCAGGATCAGCGCGACAAAGATCACCGGCTTGCGCCCCAGGTGATCCGAAAGCGAACCGACGGTCAACAAGGCCGCCAGCAGGCTCAAGGCATAGACGCCGAAGATCAGGGTCAAGATGCCGGCGGAAAACTGCAGGCCCTCCTGGTAAAGGTGATACAACGGCGTCGGCGCGCTGGAGGCGGCGAGAAACGTCAGCAAGGTGATCGCCAGGAACACCAGGCTGGAACGGTGAGAAGTGACGCTGGGCATGGGCACGCTCCGCTAAAGCTAATATTTTGCTTTTGTGCAGTGTGCTACTGGGTCGCGCTTAAAGCAAATTCTTTGTGTTAAGGTTTTGGCATGGCGATTAAAGAAGGCCTTCGCCCGGGGGGCCGTAGTGCCCGGGTACAAGAATCAGTTCATTCGGCGGTGCGCCAGTTGCTACAAGAGCAAGAGCGCGCCAGCGTGACCGTGCCGCAAATCGCCGCACGTGCAGGGGTCACGCCGTCGACCATTTACCGGCGCTGGGGCGACCTCGCCGCCCTGCTCGCCGACGTCGCCTTGGCGCGCATGCGCCCGGACAGCGAGCCGGCCAACACCGGCACCCTGCGCGGCGACCTGCAAGCCTGGGCCGAGCAGTACCTGGACGAGATGAGTTCGGAACCGGGGCGCAACATGATGCGCGATGTGCAGTGCAGCCAGACACCGGGGTACTGCGTGACGATTCTGGGTGGGCAGTTGCAGGTGATCCTGGATCGTTACCAGGCTAGCGGCCAGGCATTGCCCAGCGTAGATCGGCTGATCAATCTGCTGGCGGCGCCGACGGTGTTTCGGATTCTGTTTGGCGCCGCGCCGATGCGGGTCGAAGAACTGCATGAACTGATCGAAATCGCCCTGCAGCCCTGAGATAAACACAAATCCAAATGTGGGAGCAGGTTTGTGTAGGAGCGGGCTTGCCCGCGATAGCGGAGTGTCAGGTTAGATACAGTTGACTGACCCACTGCCATCGCGGGCAAGCCCGCTCCCACATTTTTAGACCTTGCTTAGGTACGCATCCCACGCCCGCTCACCAGCAACCGCGCGCAGCCGATATACAACACCACTGTCGCCACGATCATGAAGGTGATCGCCACGCTGATCTTGATATCCGAAACCCCGAGGATCCCGTAGCGAAAGGCATTGACCATATGCAGCACCGGGTTGGCCATCGACACGGTCTGCCAGAATGGCGGCAGCAAGGTGATCGAATAAAACACACCGCCCAGGTAAGTCAGCGGGGTCAGCACAAAGGTCGGGATGATCGAGATATCATCGAAGTTGCGCGCAAACACTGCGTTGATAAAGCCCAGCAGCGAGAAGATTGTCGCCGTCAGTACCACCACCAGGATAGTCACGCCCAGATGATGCACCTGCAGGTCGGTGAAGAACATCGACAGCACCGTCACAATCGCCCCGACCATCAAGCCACGCAGAACGCCGCCCAGGGTGTAGCCGATCAGGATGGTGTGTGGCGATACCGGCGAGACCATCAACTCCTCAATGGAACGCTGGAACTTGCTGCCAAAGAAACTCGACACCACGTTGCCGTAGGAGTTGGTGATCACCGACATCATGATCAGCCCCGGCACGATGTACTCCATGTAAGTGAAGCCACCCATATCGCCAATCTGCCGGCCGATCAGGTTCCCGAAGATCACGAAGTACAGGACCATGGTGATCGCAGGTGGCAGCAAGGTCTGTGGCCAGATGCGCATAAAGCGCTTCACTTCGCGGTAGACGATAGTATTGAGCGCTACCAGGTTGGGTCGGAACTCGGAATTCATACCGCCACCTTCGCCAGATTCTTCTCCACCAGGGACACGAACAACTCCTCAAGGCGATTGGTTTTGTTACGCAGGCTCAACACTTCAATATTCTGCAAAGCCAACTGGCTGAACAGCGCGGTGATGCCCACGGCTTTATCAACCTGGACTTCCAGCGTATGGCTGTCTACCAGGCGGGTCGGGTAGCCAATCAGCTGCGGTGGCACCGACAGGTTGTTCTTAAGGTCCAGCAGGAACGTCTCCACATGCAACTGGCCCAGCAGGTTGCGCATGCTGGTGTTCTCGACAATGGTGCCGTGGTCGATGATGCCGATGTTGCGGCACAACTGTTCAGCCTCTTCCAGGTAATGGGTGGTGAGGATGATGGTGATGCCTTTCTGGTTCAGTTCGGTGAGGAAGGTCCACATCGAGCGACGTAACTCAATATCCACCCCCGCCGTCGGTTCGTCGAGGATCAGCAGGCGTGGCTCGTGCACCAGGGCACGGGCGATCATCAGGCGCCGCTTCATGCCGCCGGACAGGGAACGTGATGGCACGTCGCGCTTGTCCCACAAGCCCAGTTGGGTCAGATACTGCTCGGCGCGCTCCTTGGCGATCTTCGGCGGGATGCCGTAGTAACCGGCCTGGGTCACCACGATATCGAAGGTCTTTTCAAACTGGTTGAAGTTGAACTCCTGGGGTACCACGCCAATGCTGCGCTTGAGCGCGGCCGGGGATTTATCCAGGTCATGGCCAAAGATACTCACCGTGCCACTGGTCTTGTTGACCAGGGTCGACAGAATGCCGATGGTGGTGGATTTGCCGGCACCGTTGGGGCCGAGCAATGCGAAAAAATCACCTTCGGCGACATCCAGATCGATACCACTCAGGGCCTGGAAACCGTTGCCGTAGGTTTTGGTTAGCTGCCGGATGGACAGAGCGGAACTCATATCGGATTACGCACCAAGGAAGGGAATAGAAAGAATAGATAAGGGCGTACGCTACGTAATACAACTGCAGCGCACGGCAAGCATGGTGCTTGCCCGCGCCGCACAAGTACAGTCACCTGTATTAATAGTCAGTATTAAGTCAACGCGGTCATAACCGCTTTTTGATAGGCCGGACGTTGCTGCAAACGCTGGTACCACGCCTCCAGATGGGGCATCGCCGGGCGTTCGATCGGCATCTCGAACCAGGCGTAAATAAAGCTGCCCAAGGGAATATCACCCATGCCGATGTCGGTACCGGACAGGTAAGGCTGCTCGGCCAGGGCCTGGTCCACGGTTTTCAACACCTCGATACAGGCCTTGCGCCCGGCATGGATGCTGTCCCAGTTCTGCCGCTCGGCCGGGGTCCGCAAAATGCCCCAGAACACCGTCTTGAAGGGTTCAGCAAAGGTCGAGGTGGTCCAGTCCATCCACTTCTCGGCGTTGGCTCGCGCCTGCAGATCCGCGGGGTACCAGCTCGATGCCTGTTTGGCGCAGAGGTAACGCACGATGGTGTTGGACTCCCACAACACGAACTCGCCGTCCTCAATCATTGGCACCCGGCCGTTAGGGTTCAACGCCCGATATTGCGGCGTATCGACCACACCAAAGGCCCCGCCCGCATCAATTGCCTCATAGTCCAGGCCGAGTTCCTCGGCGCACCACAGTGCCTTCCTGACGTTTGACGAATTTTTACGACCCCAGATCTTCAGCATGACCGCCTCCCAGTGGATGAATGCCGCAGCAGCATACGCCCGTTCAGCCGCGACTCAAATCGCTCTGCATGTCACCTAATAATTGGGGGGACTGCTCGTCAAACAGGTGCGGGTAACATTTCTCCAGGTGGGCGAAGAAGAACTCCTCGGGCACCTCGGCAAATTGCCCATGGTCCAGCACGTACTCCATGGAGCGCTGTCCCTGGCGGTTGAACGGGTGGAACACACTGTCATTGATCCCGTCGAAATCCAGCGGCGGCACATCGAACAATTCGCACAGTTGGCTGTTAAACGCTGGCGTGGCCTTGACCCAGCGCCCGTGCAGATACAGTTCGGTGTAGCCATGCATGGCGAACACATCACTCTTGAGCAACTCGATCAGGCGCGGCGTCGACAAGTGATTACGCACGTCCGCCAGGCCAATACGCGACGCTATGCCGCAATGCCGGGCGCAAGCGGCCAGCAGGGTGGCCTTGGGCACGCAATAGCTCTGCCCGGTGGCCAGCGCGTAACTGCCCGCCAGGGTTTGCGGATCGCGGCTGAAGGTGTAAGGGTTGTAGCGCACCGCTTCGCGCACGGCGTAATACAGACTGACTGCCTGGTCACGGGGATCGCGGTTTGAACCGCGATTTTTTTCGGCGAACTCCACCACCGCAGGGTGGTCACTATCGATGAAGCGGCTGGGATTCAAGTACGCATTCATGGGGATTTTCTCCGAGGCGAGCCTGGAGTCTAACCACAGGCCCGACCGAGGGATAACGACGATTCGGCCAAATGTCGGCGCCTGCTGCCTGTGACTGGAGAGCATTTCCCGCCACACCACGTAACACCCTCAGGCACCGCTTTGCCGGATGCCGGCTAAGCTCTGAGGATGTTTCTGCCCCTGGTTTCACGGAGGATTGAATATGCTGTTGTTGTGGATACTGGTTCTGGTGCTCGGCATTGCCTACCTGGCACACCGTCGCACCGCGCCCCTGCCCGCCCTGGGTGTGGTCGCCGTCTATCTGTTGGCGATGGGCGCCTTCAGCCATGCGCCGGGCTGGCTGCTGCTGGTGTTCTGGGTCCTGCTCGCGGCAATCGCCGCACCGCTGCTGCTGCCCGACCTGCGCCGCCAGTATTTCACCGCACCGCTGTTCAACTGGTTCCAGAAAGTCTTGCCGCCAATGTCCGAGACCGAGCGCGATGCCATCGACGCCGGTACCGTGTGGTGGGACGGCGAACTGTTCAGCGGTCGCCCCGACTGGGACAAGTTGCTGGCCTACCCCAAGGCGCAATTGACCGAAGAAGAACAGGCCTTTATCGACGGCCCCACCGAAGAGCTGTGCGCCATGGTCACCGACTGGGAAATCGGCCAGGCCATGGACCTGCCGGCGGCGGCCTGGGACCATATCAAGCAACATGGCTTCTTTGCCCTGATCATTCCCAAGGAGTTCGGTGGCAAGGGCTTTTCGGCCTACGCCCACTCCCAGGTTGCAATGAAACTGGCAACCCGCAGCGGCGACCTCGCCTCCACCGTGATGGTCCCCAACTCCCTGGGCCCGGCCGAACTGCTGCTGCATTACGGCACCGACGAACAACGCAACCACTACCTGCCACGCCTGGCCCGTGGCGATGATATTCCGTGCTTTGCCCTGACTGGCCCGCTGGCCGGTTCCGATGCCGGCGCGATGCCCGACACCGGGGTGATCTGCAAAGGCGAATGGGAAGGCAAGGAAACACTCGGCCTGCGCCTGAACTGGGAAAAACGCTATATCACCCTGGGGCCGGTCGCGACCCTGCTCGGCCTGGCCTTCAAGGCCCATGACCCGGATCACCTGCTGGGTGACGAAGAAGACTTGGGCATCAGCCTGGCGCTGATCCCAACCGACACCCCTGGCGTGGAAATCGGGCGCCGTCACCTACCCCTGGGCGCCGCGTTCATGAACGGCCCCAACTCCGGCAAAGACGTATTCATTCCTCTGGACTTCCTGATCGGCGGCCAGGAGATGCTCGGCAAGGGCTGGATGATGCTGATGAACTGCCTGTCGGTTGGCCGTTCGATTTCCCTGCCGGCGGTGGGCACTGGTGCGGCCAAGTTCACCAGTTTGGTGACAGGCCAGTACGCCCAGGTACGCGAGCAGTTCAACGTGCCACTTTCCGCCTTCGAAGGCATCCAGGAAGCCCTGGCCCGTATCGGCGGCAATGCCTGGCTGATGGACAGCGCGCGAATGCTCACCGCCAATGCCGTCGACCTGGGGGAAAAACCCTCGGTGCTCTCGGCGATCCTCAAGTACCACCTGACCGAACGCGGCCGCGAGTGCATCAGCCACGCGATGGACGTGCACGGCGGCAAGGGCATCATCATGGGCCCCAACAACTATCTGGGCCGCAGTTGGCAAGGGGCGCCGATTTTCATCACTGTTGAAGGTGCGAATATCCTGTCGCGCAACCTGATGATCTTCGGCCAGGGCGCGATCCGCTGCCACCCGTTCGTGCTTAAGGAAATGGCCCTGGCCGGTCGTGAAGACCGCGACCAGGCGCTCAAGGAGTTCGATGGGCTATTGATGCAGCATATTGGCTTTGCCGTAAGCAACGCCGCCAGCACCCTGGTGTTGAACCTGGGCCTGGGCCACTTCGAAAAAGCTCCGGGCAACCGTTTGAGCCAGGGCTACTTCCGCGCGCTCAATCGCCAGGCCGCAGCATTTGCCCTGCTGGCGGACCTGAGCATGATGCTGCTGGGGGGCGAGTTGAAACGTCGCGAACGCCTGTCGGCACGGCTCGGGGATGTGCTCAGTCATATGTACCTGGCCTCGGCGGCGCTCAAGCGTTACCACGACCTCGACTCCCCGGACCATCTGGAGCCGCTGTTTGCCTGGGCCATGGAAGAAAGCCTTGGCCAGTCGGAGCGCGCGCTGGATGAGTTGCTCAGCAACTTCCCCAACAAAGTGCTGGGCTGCCTGATGCGGGTCATCGTGTTCCCGTTCGGTCGCCGCCATAAAGGCCCATCCGATGCACTGGACGCGGAAGTCGCGGCGGTGATTGGCCGGGCCAAGGGCGACCCGACCCTCGAAGAGCTGCTGGCAGGCTGCTACCGTCCACAGTCGGCGGAAGATCCGGTTGGCGCGCTGCAACATGCCTACGACCTGCTGGGTGCCAGCCATCCCCTGCAGAAAAAACTCCACAGCGCCCTCAAGAGTGGCCAAGTCAAGCCACGCGCCGGCGAACACGCCATCGATGCCGCACTGGAAGCAGGCGTGCTGCAACCGGCTGAAGCGCAAACCCTGCGCGACGCGGAAGCTGCGCGGCGCAAGGTGATCGATGTGGACGACTTCAGCAAAGAGGAGTTGGCCCAGGCACCCGGCAGAGTCCGCTGATACCGGCGGTCATATAAAAGCGGGCGCGAGAGCTATATACTCTCGCGCCCGTTTTTGCTTTTGAGGACTTACTCTCGTGTCCAACGTCGTTGCCGATCATCTCGTCTTGCTCGACCACCTGCGCAGTATCCTGGTTGCCGTCGGCGAAGCCGAACAGGTTCCCGAGGAAAGCCACGCTTTGTTCCTGGAACGCTTTGATGAACTGCGGGCCATGCTGCCCATCGACCCGATCAAAAGCCAATACCTGGGCCAGGACATGATGAGCCAGGTCATCCTGCGCTACCCGCAGATTGCCCATCTGGTACCGCGCGACTTGCTCTGGTTCTTCGGCGGTGACTGCCTGCACTTCATGCCTGACGATGAACTGGACCTGTACCAAGCCCTGGAAGAACGCCGCTTCGAAGCCGAACAGAATGACGAGCCGTTCGACTGGAACCAGGAAAAGCAATTGCTGGCCATGTCCAACGACCAGCCCAAGCACTGATCCCGAACACTCCAAAACCCCAAATGTGGAGAGGGGCTTGTGTGGGAGTGGGCTTGTCCGCGATGGCTGAGTGCCAGTCGATACATTGGTTGACTGATACACCGCTATCGCGGGCAAGCCCGCTCCCACATTTTCGACCGTGCTCCTACCGCCGGCGCAATGTCGGCTCCCTGGCCATGCACTCCACCAGATAATCGATAAACACCCGCAGTTTCGGCGGCAGGTACCGTGTGGGTGAATGCAACAACCAGGCATCCCCATGGTACGAGGCAATGAAATCCCATTGCGCCAGGACCTGCACCAACCGCCCCTCCTCCAATGCATGGCGCGCGGTGAAGTATGGCAGGCTGCCAATCCCCACATCCTGCAGTACTGCATCCAACCGTACCCCGGTGTGATTGGCCGCATAGCGACCGCGCACGCCCACCGTCACTGTCTTGCCAGCCTGGCGGAATTTCCAGCGCGCATCCCCGGGGGTTTCGCCCAGGTAGATACAACTGTGCTCCAGCAAGTCATGGGGATGCAGCGGCGTACCGTGCGCTGCCAGGTACTGCGGCGTGGCACACAGCAAATGCTCAATCGGCAGTAGCTGACGCCCTACCAAACCCGGTGGCGGGCTATCGGTGATGCGGATGCTCAGGTCGACATTGTCATCAATCAAATCCACCTGCCGATCTTCGAGGATCAACTGCACATCGACCTTGGGATAACGCCGCAGAAACTCCGGCATATGCGGGTGCACCACAAACCGCCCGACCGCCTTGGGCACGCTGATACGCACCAGCCCTTCGGCCTCGTGGGTGTACTGACCGCTGATCTCCATCACCGAGCGCGCGGCATTGACCATGTCCTGGCAGCGCTTGAAGACTTCTTCGCCACCTTCGCTCAAGCGCAACTTGCGTGTGGTGCGTTGCAACAGCCGGGTAGCCAGGGCCTTTTCCAGGCGCGAGATACTGCGACTCACCGCCGATGGCGAAGCCCCCAGTTGGCGTGCCGCCTCAGAGAAGCTGCCGGTTTCCACCACTTTGACGAAAATCGCCATTTCGCCCAGCAGCGGTAAAGGAAGATTGATGCTCATGACGCACAAGTCCATTGAGATTTCAGCGGATTATCACCCATTGGCGCACTACTTATACTGCTGCGTAGAACCCTGATGCGGATGTAGACGATGACCCAGCGCCTGTTTTTTACCCATGACCACCTGGTTGCCGATGTTGATGTGCTGGAGTGCACGCCCGTTGAGCAGCAGTTTGCGGTGGTCCTGCAGTCCACCATTTTCCACCCCCAGGGGGGCGGTCAACCCTTTGACACGGGCTGGCTGGGACAAAGCACCGTATTGAAAGTAGTGCAGGAAGCAGAGCGCATCGTGCACTACGTCGACCAGCCCGTCGCACTTGGCCCCGTGCAAGCGCGGGTCGACGGCCAACGTCGCACCCTGCATACACGCCTGCATTCTGCCGGGCACTTGATCGGCAATGCTGGTGAAACCCTGGGCTGGATGCCGATCAAGGCCCACCACTGGCCCGGTGAAGGCAAGATCAGTTTTATCCGTGGGGAATCGGCCCAGGACATGCAAGCTGATGCCTTGCAGGAACAGGTCAACCAATGGATCGGCGCCGACCTGCCACGCCATATGACGCTGGACGGCGGCACCCGGGAAGTCGGTTTCGGTGACCTGCCGCCCTATGCCTGCGGCGGCACTCATGTACAAGCCCTCGCCCAAGTCGGGCAGGTCACGATCCTCGGCCTGTCGGAGAAAAAGGGCACGCTGTCGGTGCGCTACAGCCTGGACTGACAGCCTGATGGCGGGCGGCGTTTTCTTATTGAGATAGGACATCACCCTGCCGGAGGGCTCCCCTCCAGCGTGTGGGTGGTGCTAGTGTGTGAAAATGTTTCCGACATAAAAATCGGAAACATCCTACTCACCACCTGCAAAGGAATGCCCCAGCAATGGACTTTTCCCTCAAGCACCTGGCCGCCGCCACCCTGATGGTCGCCAGCCTGTCTTCAATTAGCGTGTCTGCCGTCGCCAGCATCAACCCGCAACAGAGTGCGACTATTCTCAAAACTCTGAATGACGCCTCGATCAAGGACTTCCGTACATTCCTCGGCAACCTAGGCAAAAGCGACGTGGCGAAATCCGCCAATCTTGGCCCGGCCATCACTGCCTTTCTCGACAACAAGACGCTGACCGCCGAGCAACAGAACGATATCCATCGCCTGCTAGGCATCTATGCCCGGGTGAAATACGGTGCAGCCGCTACCGAAACCCTGCGTGAACTGGTGGCCATCCCGACCTTCCAGGTTGAGGGTGTTGCCCAGCACGACAACCCCGAATTCAAAAAGATTGCTGAAAAAATCAAGGCCCTGGCGCAGTCCTTCAACCTGAACTTTCGCAATATCGATGATCGCGTCTACGAAATTTCCCTGGAAGGTGCCGGCGATGAAGTGGTCGGCATTCACGCCCACGCCGACGTGGTACCGGTGACCCCGGAAAACTGGGTCCTGGCCGACGGCACGCGCCTCGACCCGTTCAAGGTCACACTGATTGGCGATCGCATGTATGGCCGCGGCACCGAAGATGACAAGAACGGTATCGTGGTAACGCTGTATGCGATGAAGGTGATCAAGGAAGAAAACCTGCCACTGGCACGCAATTTCAAGTTACTGGTGGACACCACCGAAGAAACCACCGGCGACGCCATCCCCTACTACTTTGAACACAACCCAACGCCGAACTACAACCTGGCACTGGATGGCGGCTACCCGGTCGTCATCGCCGAAAAAGGTTACGGCACAGTCATGGCGACCTTTGCCAAGCGCAAGGCCGATGGCAAAGGCGCCGAAATCATCGCCATGACCGGCGGCCTGGCGACCAACCAGATTCCTTCGGCATCAGTGGCCACATTGCGCAGCGATAAACCCGCCGAGTTGGCCGCCAACCTTCAGCAGGCCGGCGTTGCGTTCGCCAAGGCCCATGGTGGCGATTTCAAAGTGGATGCCAAGGTCGTCGGCAAAGACGTCAAGCTGACCGTTACCGGGGTGTCGGCCCACTCTTCCGAGCCCGAATCCGGTATCAACCCGGTGGCGCGGATGCTGGTCTTTATCAACAGCCTGGACGGCAAGGTTGCACTCAAGCACAACGAGATCACCGACGCCGCTCGCTACGCCGCCGACAACTGGGGCCTGGATTACTTGGGTGGCAAATTGGGCGTGGGCTTTTCCGACGCGTTTATGGGGCCGTTGACCACCTCCCTGACATTTGTGGGCATGGATGACAAGGCCTTCAAGCTGGCGGTCAACCTGCGGGTGCCAAAAGGCAAATCCCCAGAAACGCTCAAGCAAGAGATCGCCGACAAGCTCAGCGCCTGGAGCCAAAAGACCCATATTGCGCCGGCTTTCGATTACTCGGTCGCCGCGCCGATGTATCGCAACCCCGAGGGCGAATGGGTCAAGGCGCTGCTGGCCGTATCCACGGAAAACCTGGGCATGAAGCCAGAGTTCGGTACCTCGGCCGGCGCAACGTCGGTGCATGACCTGCCCAACGGCGTGCAATTCGGCTTGGCCCGACCGGAGGTCAAGTACACCGGGCACACCGACAACGAGTTCAAGACCACCGAGCAGTTCCTGCTGGACCTGCAGATCGTCACCGAAATGATGGGGCGTATCGGGCAGCTGCCGAAACTCTGAGCCAACGCTTGGCCCCGCTGTTGCAGCGGGGCCATTGGGTGCGGGCTTAAATTCCGGACAAACAAAAACGCCGATCATCTCTGATCGGCGTTTTTGTTGAATATGGAGCGGGAAACGAGACTCGAACTCGCGACCCCGACCTTGGCAAGGTCGTGCTCTACCAACTGAGCTATTCCCGCAAATGGCGTCCCCTAGGGGACTCGAACCCCTGTTACCGCCGTGAAAGGGCGGTGTCCTAGGCCACTAGACGAAGGGGACACGCTAACTGAAACACATGGTGTGTATTCCAGTGCCCAGAGGCCTTGTCCGAAGACTTGGTCCTGGTTTCACTCAGTGCCGCCCGAAAGCCACACTGTTTAAAAATGGAGCGGGAAACGAGACTCGAACTCGCGACCCCGACCTTGGCAAGGTCGTGCTCTACCAACTGAGCTATTCCCGCAATGGCGTCCCCTAGGGGACTCGAACCCCTGTTACCGCCGTGAAAGGGCGGTGTCCTAGGCCACTAGACGAAGGGGACACACGTACAACATTCACTCCCTACCGCGTTTCGCTGTGTGCTTTACGCTGTAAGTGGCGCGCATTCTATGGATGGATTGAAAGGTCGTCAACCCCCAAGGATAAATTTATTTAAATCAATGACTTCGCCCTGCTTTACAGGCACTGCCGGGGTTTCTCGCCGTCCAGGCTTTGACGCCTATATTCTGGCGCCCGACAAGACGTTATAGTCCTGCCCCGCGAATGATGGCAATGTGCATCTATACAGTCGATGCCTACATATAGAGATGAAAGCACTGACTCATCTCGTCGAAGAGTCCTATCCGCCGCATGCGCCAATCACTACACTTCAACGTACATCCTATAAAGAGGTCACACCGGTGACACCACTCATGATCACCCTGCTGGTAATAGCCGGGATCGTAATACTGATCGCCATTGGCTACATGAACCACGTGGTGGAAAACAACAAACTGGAAAAGGCCCGGGCCCAGATAGAGCTCAACGATCGGCTGCGCCGCTGTGGCGAGATCACCGAGACGTTTCCCGGCCAACTGATGACGCCGCAGCTCAAGCTGCTACTCACCCGCCTGGAACTGAACGTCAACCAACGCATGCTCCACCTCAACAAATCCAGCGCCACCATCAAGGCACGTATTGCCGAACTTGAAGCGCTGGTGGGCCAGGGCGAATCGATCCCGGTGAACAATCCCCCGGGACCGATCCAGACCGAAGCCAAGGCCAAGGATGTGCGCTTTTTGCTCGAAGCTCTGCACGGCCAGGTCACCCGCGCCGCCCAGGACGGTTTTTTGCCCACCAATGAGGCCAAGCACTGGATCCGCGAGATCCGTCACCTGCTGGTGCTGCTACACATCGAGTTCTTCAACAATCTGGGCCAACACGCGTTGCAACAGGCGCAACCCGGCCAGGCACGCCTGGCGTTCGAGCGCGGCGTACAGTACCTGCGCAAGCAGCCCGAGCCGGCCACCTACAGCCAGCACCTGCAACTGCTGGAAAAACAATTGGCACGCGCCAACTCCATGGTGCTGACCAACAGCCAGCAAACCGCAGAAGAGGTCAATGAACTGACCGCAGGCTTGAAAGCCGATGACGCGGATGCCGAATGGAAAAAGAAAGTCATCTACGATTGACCCCTCCTGTACTCAGTCGCCGAGTGCATTTCTTGCGCTCGGTGACATCATCCTGCCTCTACCTCCCTCTGCTATAACTCGAGTACAAAAGTGCACTCATGCATTTAGCCAAGGAGGCCCGCCATGCCTATCGCCATTATTGATGATCAGCCCTTGCACTACGTGGACCAGGGTTCTGGCCCTGCTGTCCTGCTCGGCCATAGCTACATGTGGGACCAGCAGATGTGGGCCCCGCAGATTGCCGCGCTGTCGCAAAAGTACCGCGTGATCGTGCCAGAGCTGTGGGGCCACGGAGAGTCTGGCCCGCTGCCAGCACAGACCCACAGCCTAGGCGACCTGGCGCGCCAAGCCCTGGCCTTGCTGGACCACCTGGGCGTTGCCAAGGTCAACCTCGTGGGTTTGTCCGTCGGAGGCATGTGGGGTGTCCCGCTGGCGCTGCTGCCGCCTGAGCGGGTTAATAGCCTGGTGCTGATGGACACCTACCTGGGCGCAGAGCCTGAGGCTACCAAAAAAGCATACTTTGCGCTGCTCAGCGAAATCGAGCAGGCAGGGGAAATTTCTGACAAAGTTTTGGATACCATCGTGCCGATCTTCTTCCGCCCCGGTATCGACCCCGACTCTGCGCTGTATAAGGACTTCCGCCAGTCCCTGCGCGTCCTCCCCCCCGACCGTCTGCGAAACAGCATCGTGCCCCTGGGGCGCCTGATCTTCGATCGTAAAGATGCGCTCGAAGGTTTGTCCCGCCTGAACCCCAATAGGACACTGGTGATGTGTGGCGACGAGGACCAGCCACGCCCACCCGCAGAAGCACAGGAAATGGCTGATCTGATCGGCTGCAAGCTGATATTGATCCCGGAAGCTGGGCATATCTCCAGCCGGGAAAATCCTGATTTCGTCAACAAGGTGCTGCTCAAGTTCTTGGAAGAACACGCCTGAGGCGACGGGTGCTCACAGGCGAAAATGCCCCACCATGCCCTTGAGCTCCGCCCCCAGTTGTGCCAACTCGATACTCGAGGCGGCGTTACCCTGCATGCTCAGCGCCGATTGATCGGCACTGGCGCGGATGCTGGTGACGCTGCGGTTGATCTCTTCGGCCACCGAGCTCTGCTGTTCGGCCGCGGCCGCGATCTGCTGGTTCATCTGTTGGATCAGCGAGACCGCCGCAGCAATGCTGCCCAAGGCGCTTTCGGTTTCCAAGGCATCGCTGACAGCCAGCTTCACCAGTTCACCGCTGTGCTGGATATCCCGCACTGAAGACTGCGCGGCACTGCGTAAGGTGCTGACCAGGCGTTCGATTTCCTCTGTCGATTGCTGGGTGCGCCTGGCCAGGGCGCGCACTTCATCGGCAACCACCGCAAAGCCGCGTCCTTGCTCGCCAGCGCGTGCCGCCTCGATGGCGGCGTTGAGCGCCAGCAGATTGGTCTGCTCGGCGACGCTTTTGATCACCTCCAACACGCTGCCAATGTTGTGGATTTCCGCGTTCAGGCTCTCGATGCTGGTGCTGGCGGATGTCGCCGAACTGGCCAGCAACTCGATACGCTGCAGGCTCTGGCGCACCACCTGCTGACCGCTGTCGACCTTGTCGTCGGCGGTCTGCGCTGCTTGCGCGGCCTGCTCGGCATTGCGTGCCACATCGTGCACCGTGGCGGCCATCTGGTTCATGGCAGTGGCGACCTGCTCGGTTTCTTCTTTCTGGCTGCTGACTTCGATATTGGTCTGCTCGGTCACGCTGGACAGCGACTGGGCCGAGCTGGCCAATTGCTCAATCCCCGCCTGCAGCCCGCTAACCATGCTGCTCAGGCCGCTGCCCATCTGTTGCATCGCCTGCATCAACTGGCCCATTTCGTCCTGTCGGCTCACGTCCATGCGCCCGCTGAGATCCCCGGCGGCGATCTGCCGGGCCACGGCGATCACACTGCGCAACGGCATTACGATCAAGCGGGTAATCAGCCACGCGGCAATCACCCCGACCAACAAGGCCAGGCCCGAGGAAACAATGATCAGCCAGCTACTCTTGGCCAACTGCGCCTGCATCGACTGGTCCTGCTCGGCATAGGCCTGGTTGACCTGGGACACCACCTGCGCCGCCCGCTCGTGCAATTGCTGGTAGACGATCTTCTCCTGGGCAAGCAGGCCGGTGTATTCGGTGAGCTTTTCGCTGAAGGCGCCGATATGCCCGACCACTTCGTTGAGCACGGTCTGATAGCCGGGATCCTTGACCAGGGTCTTGAGTTGCTCAGCCTGGGCCAGGGCCTGATCGGCCTGTTCGATACGGCCTTGCCCAGCATTGTCCTCATCACCTTTGCGGCTCAGACCCAGGCGCACCCGCGCCTCGTTCATGGCCTGCAACATCAGGCGTGAGACCTGCCCCACCTGCCCGGCCTGCTCGATAAACTCAGCGCCCTCCTTGCCCTGGCTTTCCTTGAGGCCATAAGCCCCGTCGTCAGCCAGGCCGGCCTGCAAGACATCAAGGTTGTTGGCGACACTGGACACCGACCAACTGGCCATTTCCAGCGCCAGGTCCTTGGCCTGGGTCAGCTCGACAAACTCGTCAAACGCCTTGCGATAGGCGCCCAGGGCTTGCTCGACCTCGGTCATGTCGAGTGCCAGGGCTTCGGCTACCAGGCTATCAACCCGCTCATGCAGGGCCTCGACCGACTGGGTATCGGTGCGCAACGCATACTCCTGCTCGATCAGGCGCACGTTCAGCAGCCCCTGATTGAGCGAGGACATACCCTTGAGCCCCACAAAACGCTGGCCAACACTTTGCAGCGACCACACGCCAATCGCCGCCACCAGGGCAGTCAACAGCAATACCAAGGCAAACCCCAGCCCCAGTTTCCTGGCCAGCCCAAGGTTGGCAAATCGTCGTTGCACGGCCGAAATCATGGCGCAAAATCCTCTTGGCGTGGCGAATGCCAACATGCCGGGTTCCATGCAACGAGATTCGCAACCCCAGGCCCCGCAACACAAGACGTTGGCGTCACAATAATGGCAAAAAGCTACACATCCGTCGTTTTCAGGACGGTAGAGGTCGATCCCGCAGGCCCCATGGCCTTGAACAACGCCAACGCCCGATGATCGCTGGCATAGGCCACATTAATCCGCAGCCAGTCCGCGTGCTCGCCGGCGGGGCTGAACAACTCCCCGCAAGACAATAAGACCCCAAGCCGCCTGGCCCTTGCGTGCAACCTTGCCCCGTCCCCCACCCGCGGGCGAGCCCAAACAAACATACCGCCTGCGGGCACCGCAAAGACCTCCCACTCTTCGTCCTCCAGTACCTGCAGGGTCTTGGCCATCTCCGCGCTCAACCGCCTGCGCAGGCGTTGCACCCATTTGCGGTAGGTGCCATTGGCCAACAGGCTCGCCACCATCGCCTCAGCGAAGCGGGAGGTGCCGATACCGGTCAGGGTCTTGAGCATGAGCAAACGGGTGATAAGCGCGGTACTGGCGGTGAGATAGCCTACCCGTAGCGCGCTGCTCAGGGTCTTGGAAAAACTCGAGACATAAATCACCCGATCATCATGGGGTAACGCCGCCAGGCGGATACACGAGGCGTGTTGCAGGTCGCCATAGACATCCTCCTCGACAATCAGGAAATCCCGGGTATGGGCCAGATGCAGCAGACGCTCGGCCACCGCCAGCGAAAGGCTGGTGCCGGTCGGGTTGTGGTAAAGGCTATGGATGAACAGGCACTTTGGACGGTGGCTCACCAGCAGCGCTTCCAGGGCCTGGACGTCCGGGCCACTGCGGGTCCTGGGGACCTCCAGCATCGTGACGCCGTGGAAGGCCAACTGCCGATAGAGGTTGCCGTAGCCAGGACTTTCAACCACCACCGTATCGCCAGCCTTGAGCAAGGTGCGTATCAACAGGTCCTGAGCATGGCTGGCGCCATGGGTAGTGAGGATCCGCTCGGCGGTGGTGGTCACCTGGATCTGCGTCAGGCGCTTGTGCAATTGTTCACGCAACGCTGGCAACCCAAGGGGGGTGCTGTAATTGAATACGCCAGCGGTGTCGGTACGGCTGATTTCGCGGATTGCGTAGCTGATGTCATCACTTTCACGCCAGGTATCGGGAAGCCAACCACACCCCAGCTTCAACTCCCCCAGTTGGTTATCGGTAAAAGCCCCCCAACGGAGTTCCGCCCCTTCATACCACTGGCATTCTCCCAGGGGAGTGCTGGCAACAGGTTGCGCGGCGATAACAAAACCCGAGCCGGCCCTTGAGGCCAACACCCCTTCAGCCACCATTCGCTCCAGGGCCTCGATCACACTGGATTGACTGAGCAGGTTGTCTTGGGCCAGTTGCCGAATGGAAGGCAGGCGCGTCCCGGGGCTGACCCCGCTCTCCCGAATCCATGTGGCAATGGCGCTGACAATTTGCTGAACCACCGGTACCAGGGCTTGCCGATTGATCCCTAAATCCATGAGCCACCCCCTTCAACTGTTTGGCATTTAACTCAAAACAGTTAAGCACAGAAGGCTCGGGGCGCCCCGCTCATAAATTTATTAAATTATTGATTTTATTGAGTTATTTACCTAGTGAAACACAATGGACGAGGGCATCTTGCCATCTACGGAAATGCCCCACAGACCTTCAAATCAATTTCTTCGCCGTGCACGGTGGCCGTTCCTAAATAGCCGTAGCACCACCATCCACGGCCAATGCATGCCCAGTGGTGAACGCAGCACCATCGCTGCACAGATACAGCACTGCGCTGGCGATTTCCGCGACCGTGCCAATGCGCCCGACCGGATGCATGGCGGCGGCAAACTCGGCCTTGCGCGGATCGGCTTCATAGGCGCGGCGGAACATATCGGTGTCGATCACCGCCGGGCACACTGCGTTGACGCGGATTTTCTTTTTCGCGTACTCGATGGCTGCTGACTTGGTCAAGCCAATCACCGCATGCTTGGATGCCGCATAAATACTCATCTTCGGCGCAGCGCCCAACCCCGCAACCGACGCGGTATTGACGATTGCCCCACCGCCCTGGGCCAACAGCAACGGCAACTGATACTTCATGCACAACCACACGCCCTTGACGTTGACGGCCATGATGGCGTCGAACTCATCCAGGGTGCCGTCGGCCAGCTTGCCCTGTTCAATCTCGATGCCGGCATTGTTGAACGCATAGTCTAGGCGGCCATAGCTGTGCAACACCTGCTGCATCAGTTGTTGTACATCCGCCTCCAGGGTCACGTTACAGCGCACGAACACCGCTTCGCCGCCTGCCTCGCGGATCAATGCGACCGTGCCCTCGCCGCCCGCCACATCGAGGTCGGCGACCACAACCTTCAAACCTTGCGCGGCGAATGCCAGTGCCGTGGCGCGGCCAATGCCGTTGGCGGCACCGGTGACCAGGGCGACCTGGCCGGAAAACGTCATGCTCATTGCTTATATCCTTGGATGATTGCCCGTGGGCCCAGCATAGCCAGGGCCCGGCACCGCGCGTCAGCATTATCAGAAGGCCGGTTGAGCGCCCATGCGTCGCAGTGATAAGCCTAGTGTGCCCACTATCAAGCCAGCCTATCGACGGGCATTCGCAGCGATCAGCCGAACTTGCTCCTCGCGCCTGGAAGGTCTATCACTTGAGGTTCATTTACCCAGAGTCCTTGCCATGACTGCCCAGACCAACCGCCAATTCCTGCTTGCCAAACGCCCGGTCGGCGCGGCCACGCGGGACACCTTTACCTATCAGGAAGTGCCGGTGGGCAACCTCGCCGACGGCCAGGTGCTGGTGCGCAACGAATACCTGTCCCTCGACCCGGCCATGCGCGGCTGGATGAATGAAGGCAAGTCCTACATCCCACCGGTAGCTATAGGCGAAGTCATGCGCGCATTGGGCGTGGGCCAGGTCATTGCCTCGAACAATCCGAAATTCGTCGTAGGCGATTACGTCAACGGTGCCCTGGGCGTGCAGGATTACTTCCTCGGCGAACCCCGTGGTTTCTACAAGGTCGACCCGAAACTGGCGCCCCTGCCGCGCTATCTGTCTGCGCTGGGCATGACCGGCATGACCGCCTACTTCGCGCTGCTCGATACCGGCGCGCCCAAGGCCGGCGAAACCGTGGTGATTTCCGGCGCCGCCGGTGCGGTAGGCAGCATTGCCGGGCAGATTGCCAAGATCAAGGGTTGCCGTGTGGTGGGGATTGCGGGCGGCGCCGACAAGTGCAAGTTTTTAGTGGATGAACTGGGGTTCGACGCGGCCATCGACTACAAAAGTGAAGACGTGCCCGCGGCCCTCAAACGCGAATGCCCGAAAGGTGTGGACGTTTATTTCGACAACGTTGGCGGCGAGATCCTCGACGCCGTACTCAGCCGCCTCGCGTTGAAGGCACGGGTGGTGATCTGTGGGGCTATCAGCCAGTACAACAACAAGGAAGCCGTGAAGGGTCCGGCCAACTACCTGTCACTGCTGGTCAATCGGGCGCGCATGGAAGGGTTTGTGGTGATGGATCACGCGGCGAACTTTGCCGCCGCCGGGCAGGAAATGGCCGGCTGGATGGCCCAAGGCAAGCTCAAGAGCAAGGAAGATATTGTCGAAGGCCTGGAGACGTTCCCGGAGACGCTGATGAAGCTGTTCAACGGCGAGAACTTCGGCAAGTTGGTACTGAAGGTCAACTGACACACCACAGAGCCATGGTGGGATTGGGGCCTGAAGGCTAACTGCCACACCACAAACCAATGTGGGAGCTGGCTTGCCTGCGATGCGGACACCTCGGTTTTTCAGTAACCACGAGGTGATGCTATCGCTGGCAAGCCAGCTCCCACATTTTTAGCCCAAGGGCATCAGGCGATTTCGGCGACCACCGCCGCCAAGGCCTTGGCCGGATCAGCCGCCTGGCTGATCGGGCGACCAATCACCAAATAATCAGAACCCGCATCCAGCGCCTGGCGCGGCGTGAGGATACGACGCTGGTCGTCCTGGGCACTGCCCGCCGGACGAATCCCCGGCGTCACCAATTGCAACGTCGGATGGGCAGCCTTCAACGCCTGGGCTTCCAGCGCCGAACAGACCAGGCCATCAAGGCCGGCCTTCTGCGCCAGGGCCGCCAGACGCAGCACTTGCTCCTGGGGCTCGATATCCAGGCCGATGCCGGCCAGGTCCTCACGCTCCATGCTGGTCAGCACGGTCACACCGATCAGCAACGGCTTGGGACCGCTGCGTTGCTCCAGCACCTCACGGCACGCAGCCATCATGCGCAGGCCGCCGGAACAGTGGACGTTGACCATCCACACGCCCATCTCGGCGGCGGCCTTGACCGCCATCGCGGTTGTGTTGGGGATATCGTGGAATTTCAGGTCGAGGAACACCTCGAAGCCCTTGTCACGCAGGGTGCCGACGATTTCTGCGGCGCAGCTGGTGAACAGTTCCTTGCCGACCTTGACCCGGCAGAGCTTGGGGTCCAACTGGTCAGCCAGCTTCAGTGCGGCGTCACGGGTGGGGTAATCCAGGGCGACGATGATAGGAGTCTGGCAGACGGACATTGGAATGGGCTCTCAGGCAAGTCGAAATCGGCGCGGATTGTAGCGCAAGCAGCGGCTTTGCGGGATCCGATGATCGGTAAATCCTCGGCTAGCGCCTATTTTTCTGGGATAACCGGCTAATATTTCAAAGCCGATACATTCACGACACGCCTGCAACATGCCCCGGCAGTAGCCTCGCCCGCACGCCCCGACACGGCGCCTATGCTCACGCAATTACCCCGCCGCGGCCCTTGGGCCGGGCGGCCAACCAGGCAGATGATCGCACCATGCATACCCCTTCCGCCCTGCCCCATGAACTCGCCACCGAGGACAAGCGCTGGAACACCCGCGCGCTGATCGTCGACGACGATGTACCAATCCGCGAACTGCTGATCGATTACCTGGCCCGCTTCAATATTCTCGCCAGCGGTGTGACCGACGGCGCCGCCATGCGCCTGGCCATGCAGGCCGAGACCTTTGATGTGGTGGTGCTCGACCTGATGCTGCCCGGCGAAGATGGCTTGTCGATTTGCCGTTGGCTGCGGGCCGAGTCAGATATCCCGATCCTGATGCTGACCGCGCGCTGCGAGCCCACTGATCGCATCATCGGTCTGGAATTGGGCGCTGACGATTACATGTCCAAACCTTTCGAGCCTCGGGAGTTGGTGGCACGGATCCAGACCATCCTGCGCAGAGTGCGCGATGACCGCACCGAGCAACGCACCAACATCCGCTTCGACAATTGGCGCCTCAACAGCGTGCTGCGCCAACTGGTGGCGGATGATGGCCTGGTGGTGCCGCTGTCCAACGCCGAATTCCGTTTGCTGTGGGTGTTCATCGAACGCCCGCGCCGGGTGCTCAGCCGCGAACAATTGCTGGATGCGGCCCGTGGGCGCTCGATCGAAGCCTTTGATCGCAGCATCGACCTGCTGGTCTCGCGCCTGCGCCAGAAACTGGGAGACGACCCCAAGGCCCCGCAACTGATCAAGACCGTGCGTGGCGAAGGCTACCTGTTCGACGCGCGGGACATCGGCTGATGCGCAGCGCCTTCAACACCTTGTTTGGCCGCCTGTTCGGAGTGCTGCTGGTAGCCATTGTGCTGGCCCATGTGCTCGCGTTCTTTTGGTTTCACCACTACGGCCCACCGCCGCCACCGCCCGTCGACGTCATGATCGAGCAGGCGGACGGCTCCTTGCAGGCTGCGCCCCAGGCACATCGACGACCCTGGTTCGGTGGCCCGGTAGTGCCGCTGACCTTCCAATTTATCTCGCTGATCATCGCCGCGTGGTTTGGCGCCAAACTGCTCAGCCGCCCGATCCAGCGCTTGAGCGCGGCGGCCGAGCGTTTGAGTGTGGACCTGGACAGCCCGCCCCTGGACGAATCCGGCCCGCGTGAAGCCCGCCAGGCCGCTTCGACCTTCAACCTGATGCAGCGACGCATCCGCGAACAAGTCAGCCAGCGCGCCCGCATGCTTGGCGCGGTTTCCCACGACCTGCGCACCCCTCTGTCACGGCTCAAGCTGCGCCTGGAGCAGATCGACGATCTGCGCCTGCAAGGCCAGATGCGCCAGGATCTGGACGACATGATCGGCATGCTGGACGCCACCTTGAGCTACCTGCACGAGCAACGCACCAGCGAAAGCCGGCAGTGGCTGGACGTGCAGGCACTCGTGCAATCCCTGAGCGAAAACGCCCAGGACCAGGGTGCTGACGTGCAGTGCCAGGGCCAAAGCACGCCGTTGCAAGTGCAGCCCATGGCCTTGCGTTCGTGCCTGAACAACTTGATCGACAACGCCCTGCGCTATGCCGGTACGGCCCGCATCGAACTGCAGGACAGCCCCCAGGCGTTGGTGATCCGGGTAATCGACCATGGGCCGGGGATTGCTGCCGAGCAGCGTGAGGCGGTGTTCGAACCGTTTTTCCGCCTGGAAGGCTCGCGCAATCGCAATTCCGGGGGCGTGGGGTTGGGGATGACCATTGCCAAGGAGGCGGTTGAGCGGTTGGGGGGCCGGCTACATCTGGAGGAAACACCGGGTGGCGGACTGACGGCGGTGCTAGGGCTACCCAGAAGCCAGGCTCTATAAGGGACTCCGTATGTTTACCGCCTTGATAAAGGCTTCATCTAACGTAGTTGCATCGTAGTGGCTCATAAAGCTCACAGCATTAGTAAAATGGTTAAACCGTTGCTGAGCAAGCATGTAAAAATCGTCACAATTACTGGCTACCTCCTCAACGTTGTGCGATGAGATCAAAATTGCCGCACCTTCGTTTGCAGCACCCCGTAGACACTTCCATATGTGATATCGAAACTCCGGATCAACACCCGCTGTAGGCTCATCAAGAATCACAAAGTCCGCCGCAACAGACAGCAAAGACAAAGTAAAAAACCAGCGCTTTTCGCCATAACTGCAAAGAGATGACTTTTTGTCCCAGATACTCAAGTAACGGTCAACTAAAGTCGGACTCCACAATTCCAGTTTCTCGAGAGATTTTTCTTTAGTGATTTTTTTCTCGGAGCAAAACAGGGTAATCATTTTAAAAATATCAGACATGCGAAATACAGCAGGCGTCGAAATCACCTGCGACAAATAAACTCGACTCGAAAACTCATCCGTAATCGCGCCACTATCGACACTCCTTAAACTGCAAACAATATCAAAAAAAGTAGTCTTACCAGAACCATTTGGCCCTAGAAGTCCTGAAATTGAGCCGGACTCGACTTTCATTGATGCATCTTTAAATACGGTATGACTCGCATATTTAAAGTCAATGGCTTGCGCAGAAAACCTTCTCATCAGTAGCGACTCCAAACGGGTGTCACAAGCAAACGTCTAACGGAAATCAAAAAGACCGCCACATACAATATAACTATAACAGCGACTAAAAATCTCAGTTGACCAACCCCCTCCATCATTATTCTATTCGCCCACCACAGCGGATTGAAAAAACTGACAACCGTCATTAACGGCAGAGACGAGTTCATCCCCGCCACACCGACTACCAGCATGGCAAATGACACGACGGAAAATAATGTATTCGTATTCTGGAAACTGATCGGAATCAACGTCAATAGCAGAGCGAGTGTAGAAAACAGGACAAAACACACATAAAATCTGACGAGCACAATACAAAACTCTACAAGACTCACTGGACCAAAAACAATATGGGTAATCGCGTAAAAAACAGCACAATATACCAAAGACATAAATGAATAAGCTATAAACTGCCCCAACATAAAAATAAATTTGGTACGAAAGGTATAAATAAATGACCTAACAAAGCCGCTCTCCCTACGCCCCACAATGTAAAACGCGAACCCAAACAATGCGACACTGGAAGCCACATAAGCATAAAACCAAGACGTGCTGGACAAATAGTCGCTTGATGCTGAATATGTGAGACCTCTCGAATAGCTCAGCAAATAAAAAACCACTCCGGGAGACACGACAATCCAGAACAACGCAAGGGGCTCCTTGACTTGTTCCTTTATTAAAAGCACTGCCAACGATAAGGACTTTGATATTAAGTTAGCGCACATAATTCACCTCAAAACAATGTCACCACGATCCACAATCTATCCTGCGCCATAATATTAAAAACAGCCTCACCCAAATTTTCACCCCCCCAAACCAATAAAAGGCCGATTTCTATCACCCGATATATAGCAATAAAATAAAGCTAGCCATTTCTGAGAAAAATTCAAATATCGAAAAGGCGGAACGTAGGAATTTACTGATTTAAATATAAGTAATTGCCCACGCAAAAATCAGCCCCCTCCAAACTGCATAACACCCAATCATCGAAAGCTAAAAAATACTTTTAATAATTAATAATTTACCTAACCCCTCCGCCATACAGATACCCCACCACAAACCTTAATGCTTTGTAGGAAGTAATAAAATACTCCGTAAAATCCACAGAAAAACCGACAAACGGTATCACTAAGCGTCGTTTCAACAACGGTACTAGGTGCTAGAAAATAATCATCACATGAAGTTTTGCAGCATAGAAGAGCATGCTTAACAGCAGAAATTTGTAGGAAATGGCAGGTTTCGGGGGGAGGCGCGAGGCGAGGATAATTTCATTTGCGGGCTAGCTTTCAAAGCGAGCCATTGATCAGTTCCCGATAATATTGCTCCAGATACGCAAAGCCCTCTGTCGTGAAACGCTTGAGCGGCGGCTTGACAGCAAAAATGTGGCTACCCAGAACCTTTGGCTAGAGGGCTAGCCCCCCGCGGGGCTGCGCAGAAGCCCCAACACCAACCACCTCGGTGTACCTGGCACAACGTGATGAGGCTATTGGGGCGGCTTCGCCACCCAGCGCGGGGCAAGCCCGCTCGCCACAGAAAACCAGCGGTCCACAGCACGTTCCAGGCTGCTGCAACGCCCCCATGTGGATAGGTGCTAGCCCACCTTGTCTTCCCGGCGAACCTGCGCCTGACTCGCGCTCCAATCGGTTAACAGGCTATACGCCACCGCCAACAATGTCGGCCCGATAAACAAGCCGATAAAGCCAAACGCAATCAACCCACCAAATACCCCCAACAACACGATCACCAGCGGCAGGTTGCCGCCGCGGCTGATCAGGTAGGGCTTGAGCACGTTGTCCACGCCGCTGATGATGAACGTGCCCCAGACGCCGAGGAACACCGCGTAGGTGTAATCGCCCTTCCACACCAGCCAGGCCGTGGCCGGGATCCACACGAGCGGCGGCCCCATGGGGATCAGGCTCAGCAGGAAGGTGACGATACCCAGTACCAGCGCCCCGGGCACTCCGGCGATCAGGAAGCCAATCAGTGCCAGCAGTGCCTGGGCGGCGGCGGTGCCGATCACGCCGTTGACCACCCGCTGTACAGTACCGGCCACCAGGTCGATGTAGTAACCGGCACGCTCACCAATCAAGCGCTCCAACAGACGGTGAACGAACATCGCCAGGCGCGGCCCGTCGCGGTAGAAAAAGAACACAAACACCAGGCTCAGGGTCAGTTCCAGGATGCCGCCGCCGATCTGCGCGCTGCGGGCCAGCAGCCAGTTGCCGACCTGCCCCAGGTACGGCTTGATGGTGACCATCAAGGCCGCGCCCTGCTGGTCGATGCTGTCCCACATGGCGACCAGCCGCTCCCCCACAAACGGGATGGAGCCAAGCCAGTTGGGTGCCTCGGGCAGGCCGTCGACCTGGATATCCTTGATCAGCGCCACGGCGTCGCGCACATGGTCGGCCAGGTTGAAGCCCAGCCACACCAGCGGCACCGCCACCAGCAACATCCAGCCCAGGGTCAGGATCCCCGCCGCCAGGGACTCGCGCCCCCCCAGGGCACGGGTCAACAGGCGCATCAGCGGCCAACTGGCAAACGCCAGCACCGCGCCCCAGAACAGCGCCGACCAGAACGGTGCCATCACCCAGAAGCTGGCACCAAACAGCACCAGGAGCAGGATCTGCACCAGCAGGCGATCATTGTTGAGCATGTGGTTTCTCGAAAAGAAGTCTGTTGAGGGAGAGCTTAGGCGAACGGCGCGGGTCCGTTCGCCCTGGAACGATCAGCGGATCACTTGCAGATGCAGGCCCTTGGCCTCACCCGTACCGGTTTCCAATCGCGCCGCACGCACGCCCTTGTCGATCAGGCCCTGGCGCCAGGCTTCGGCATTAGGCCCGCTCACACTGACCCGCAAGGTGGTATCGAGGTTCAATCCACGGGAAATCAGGGTCAACCACGTTGCATCAGGCTCTGATTCCAGCAACGGAAAATCCAGGTCGCCGGTACTTTTCAATTCGCGCAGCAGGGTGGCCGAGGTGGGTAGCAATTGGCCCAGTGGCGCGCTGGCGTCCATTTGTTCCACATGTAGGTAAGCGCGACGATTGCCACGAGTGATGCCGTAAAGCGCCACCAGGGAATTGTCCTGGGGGGCTGCCAGGCGCAGTAACAGGAACTCCTGCTGGCCATCGGCGCCGACCAGTTTGGCGTTGCCCAGCACTTCGTTGGCCCAGAGGCTGCTTTCGCCGCAATCGCGAGCCTGGCACCAGAACAGCAACTGCGCGCCTTGCTCTTGCAACGCCTCGCGCGTGGATTTGAAGGCCGCGCTGGAGCTGTGCTCGGCGGGCAGTTCATAGGTGATGGCTGTCACCTGGCCCCGCGCCGTGGCCTGGCCCTCGTAGCGCAACTGGCCGCTGATCTTGCGGATCGCGCCCATGGGGTAGATACGTTCTTTTTCTTCGGCGGGACGGTAGTCGACAATCTGCGCATCCACCTGTCGGGCCACGCTAGGCAGATCCTGGCTTCCCGGCAGGTCAGCAGCGAAAACCAACGGGCTGATGCAGCACAGCCCAAGCACACGGATAATTCCCTTGGCACTACTCATCGGATCGGTGCGCCTTGGCCGGTGGATGCCTTCGCGATATTCGGATTGTTCATGGTTGACTCCCTTTCAATCCGCCCAGCCTCGACAGTTGCCCCCGCCAAGTCAAGGCGCGGTGAAGAACCGATTGAAACAGTCTGCAACAAGAGCCGCCCCCGACTCGTCGTTCAGGTGCAAATGATGGCCGCCTGCGAGGGTGGTTACAGTGAAAGGAAGCTGCGAAAGCAGCTCGGGATGTTTGGCCAGCATGCCCTCTTGCGCCACCACCAACTGTGTAGGACACGCCACTCGACGCACGAAGGCCATGGCCTGCTCTTCCGTCAGGCGCATCGGCGACGCCAGGGTCAAGCGACTGTCGCTGCGCCAGGTGTAGCCGCCCGGCACCGGCATCAAGCCGCGCTGGGCCAGGAGTTCCGCGGCTTCACGGCTGACGGCCACCACGCCTTTCATCCGCGCCTCCACCGCACGGTCGAGTGTGCTGTACACCGGTTTTCGCTTGTCTTGCAGGCTGATTTGCGCCTGCAACGCCATGCCCATGCGCTCGGCGGCATTCTCGCCGGTGGCGGTCGGCGGGATCACGCCGTCGATCAACCCCAAGTGCGTCACACGCTCTGGCAACGCCCCGGCCAACACCGTGGAGACAATCGCACCGAGGGAGTGACCAAGTAATGCAAAACGTTTCCAGCCCAGTTGCTCGGCCACTTGCAGCACATCAAACACGTAATCCCACACGGCATACCCTGCCCCGGCCGGGCGGTGGGCCGAGTGGCCGTGACCGGCCATGTCCAGGGCAACAATACGCAAACCCTGCAGCCTGGGCGCCAGGCGCGCGAAGCTGTTGGCGTTATCCAGCCAGCCATGCAGGGCGATCACCGGCAGGCCATCTTCCGGGCCGAAAAGATGGGCCGCCAGCTCGATATGCGGCAGGCTCAGACGTACTTCTTCGACGGGTGCGGTCATGCGCAATTGCGCTCACGCTCGCGGGCTTCCCAGCGGGTGAACAGGTTCTTGATCAAGGTCGCGGTGTCCTGCGGGCGCTCAAGGGGAAACATGTGGCCGCCAGGCATGGTCAGCATCTCACCCATGGGCAGGCGCGCGACGCCACTGGCGTGATGGCGCATCACCACCCGGCTCTGCCGGCCGCGCACCACGGCCAGTGGCACTTTCAGTTGGCGGGTCTGGCCAGGGCTGGTATGCGGCACGCCCCGGTAGATGCTGATTTCCGTTGCCGGATCGAACCGCAGGCGCAGGCGATCGCCGACCTGGTGCAGGCCGTGTTGCAGGTAGGCCTCCAGGCATTCCGGGTCAAAGCCGCGGAACAGTGTCTTGCCGGAAAAATACTGGCGGGCAGCATCCAGATCGCTGAACTCTTCGCGCCGGCCCAGGGTGCGACCGGCGGGGGTCAGGCGGTCGATCAGGCCAAAGCGCTTGGCTGCACGGATCACCCAGCGGTCAGCCAGGGTCAGCACCGGCGAATCGAGCATCACCACCCCGCGATACAACTGCGGGCAGCGCAGGGCCGCGTGCAAATGCAACACGCCGCCCAGTGAATGGCCGACACCCCACACCGGCTCCGGTTGCTGCTCCAGGTGATGGATCAGTTCGTCCACCAGGTTCTGCCAGTTGTCATCCACCGGGAACCGCGGATCGTGGCCGTGCTGCGACAGGTGCGCCACCGTGTACTCCGGCGCCAGGGCATCGAACAATTTGCCGTAGGTCGCCGAAGGGAAGCCATTGGCGTGAGTGAAAAACACATGTTGCGACATAGCCAGTCCATCTTCAAAAACAGAAATCGATTGTCCCCACGCCTGGCCGCTACAGCAATGACTGTAACTGCCAGGAATGATGACACTCACGCCACGCCTATCGCGCCGGCGGGTTTTCGCCCAGCGGCACCACGGCCATGGTCAGGCGCGACACACAGCTGGCCTTGCCCTCGTCACTGGTCAGGCGAATGTCCCAGACATGGGTGGTGCGCCCGATATGGATCGCCCGAGCCACCGCCGTCACCCGCCCGGAACGCAGGCCGCGCAGGTGGTTGGCGTTGATCTCCAGGCCCACGCAATAGAACTTGCTGGGGTCAATGCACAAGTAGCTGGCCACCGAGCCCACCGTTTCGGCCAACACCACCGAGGCCCCGCCGTGCAGCAGCCCATAAGGTTGATGGGTGCGATGGTCGACCACCATGCTGGCGGTCAGGGACTGGTCGTCGAAGCTTTCGAAGCGAATATCCAGCACTTCACCAATGGTGTTTTTCTGTCTGGCATTGATTTGCTCGATATCGGGAACGGTGCGCCACAGGCTCATTGCAGTGTCCTTCTTGATTTTATTGAATGCTCAATCCTGCCACAGCACCGCCTCGGAGCGCGCGCTCCAGGCCTGGAACTGTGGGCCGTAGGTTGACTCGATGACGTTGCGCTTGATCTTCAGGGTCGGCGTCAGAAAGCCGTTTTCCACGGCCCAACTGTCCTTCACCACCACCAGTTGACGCAAGCGCTCATGTTTATCCAGCACCTGGTTGACCTCCTCCAGCAAGCGCTCCAGGCTGCCGTGCAAGGACTGCCGAGCCTCGCCGGCCGCCTCCTGCTGGCCTACCGCAGACAGCACGCATAAGCCCAACGGCGCGCTCAGGCCATCGCCAACCACGCACACCTGTTCGATGCGCCCATGCTCTGCCAGGCGGTTTTCGATGGGTGCCGGGGCGACGTACTTGCCCTTGCTGGTCTTGAAGATTTCCTTGAGGCGCCCGGTCAGGCGCAAGCGGCCTTCGGCATCCTGCTCGCCCTTGTCGCCGGTACGCAGAAAGCCGTCTTCTGTGAGGGTCTCGGCGGTCTTCTGCGGGTCCTTGAAGTAACCGAGCATGGTCGCGCCGCTGCGCACCTGGACCTCACCGGCCGGATCAATGCGCACCTCCACGTCCGGACACGGCAGGCCGATCCAGCCGATTTTCTGCTGGCCGGGACGACAGACATGGGAATAGCCGCAGCTTTCGGTCATGCCATACACCTCCAGCACATCCAGGCCCAGGCTCTGGTACCAGCGCAGGAGCGCCTCGGGTACCGGCGCGGCACCGGACAGGGCTACCCGTACCGCGTCCAGCCCAAGGCCGGCAAGGACTTTGCGGCCGACGCGTTTGCCGACAAACGGCAGGCGCAGCAGCAGGTCCAGGCGTTTTTCCGGGATTTTGCCGTACACCCCCATCTGGAATTTGGTCCAGATCCGCGGCACACCGAACAAGGCCGTGGGCCGGGCGCGTTGCAGGTCGGTGAGGAAGGTGTCGAGGCTTTCGGCGAAAAACACCGTCTGCCCGGTGTAAATCGCAGCCATCTCGACAAACATACGCTCGGCCACATGGCACAGAGGCAAGTAGGACAGCAGGCGATCGCCCTCCCCCAGGCCGAACAACTCGGTGCCTCGGGTCGCCGCAAACGCCAGGCCGCCGAAGGTGTGCATCACGCCCTTGGGCAGGCCCGTGGTGCCTGAGGTGTAGATGATGGTGGCCAGGTCTGTCGCCGCAGGCGCAGGGTCATCCTGGATCGGCGAACAGGCTTGCAGGTCGGCCCAGGTGAAGTCGAATTCGCCCTCGGGGCACAGCGGCAGGCTGATGGTGGCCAGCCCAGGCTTGATACCCGGGGCCATGGCGGGCCAGTCGTCAAGTTTGCCGATAAACGCCAACGCTGCCTCGGAGTGCTCCAGCACATGGGCTACGGAGTCGGCGGTGAGGTTGGGATACAGCGGCACCGAGACATGCCCGGCCATCCAGATCGCCAGGTCGGCGATGATCCAGTGCGCGCAGTTTTTCGAGATCAGGGCAATGTGCGAACCCTGGGGCAGTTCCCGCGCGCGCAGCCAATGGGCGGCACAACGGGCCTGGTGACCGGCTTCGCCCCATGTGAGGGTCTGCACCTCGCCACCGCCAATGGGCTGGACCAGGAAGCGCTGGCGCGGATGGCGCGCCTCACGTTCAAAGAAAACCTGCAGCGGCAAACGAAAAGCGACAGACATGGGACGCGCTCCTGTGTGTTCCGATGGTAGCCAACCAAGCACTTGCTTGGTGGACTATTCCATGCACACAGGAGCACTGCAAGTTCCTTGCTGACACAACACAACCAACTGTGGGAGCGGGCTTGCTCGCGAATGCGGAGTGTCAGCCAATATATTCATTGACTGATACACCGTATTCGCGAGCAAGCCCGCTCCCACTGTTGGTTGTGTTGTGCCTGAAAAATCAGGGGTTTTTGACGCTGTTGAGGCTCATCAGCCCCGCCAGCGGAAAGTCCCCTTCCAGCTCTGCCAGGCTGGCGGTGTGCATCGGTTGCGGCTGGCGCTGGTGCCCGTGCTGCAGAAAGCTGATCAGGTTGCCCACCAACGGTTGATGGCTGACCAGCAGCACCGTGTCATCGGTGTCGAGCTTTTCCAGCACTTGCTGGGGATTGCTGTCAGGCGTCAGCCACGCCACGGTACGGATCTCTGGCACAACTCCCAACGCCGTGCGCACCAACTCTGCGGTCTGCTGCGCCCGCACATAGGGGCTGGCGATGATCGCGCTGATGGGCTGGTCGATCAGGTGTGCGGCGCTGCGCAGCACCTCATCGCGACCACGCTCGGTCAGGTTGCGCTCGGCATCGCTGGGCGCATGGGACTCGGCTTCACCGTGGCGCAACACCCACAGCTTCATAGCTTGGGCTCCTCATCACGCACCGGGTGGGGGGCTGGCGGCACGCTGTGGGCGGCCTCGCCCTCCGGCGCGCGCGGGGTTGGCCAATCGGCGAAGGGCCAGGGCTTCTGCTCGCTGTGGAAGCTGCCAAAACGGCCAATCTGCGCGAGGAACTGACTGAGGCTGTCGCCAAAGTTCATCAAGCCCAGGTTCGGTGCGCCGTAGATCAGGCGGTAGATCAACTGCACCACCACCAACGCCCCGAGGATAAACTGCGCCACTTGCCAGACCAGGGCAAACACCAGCATCCACAGGATGCGCAGGACGATAGATTCATACTTGGGTGCTGCTTTGGGATCGTTCATCGCGCGTTCCTCAGTTGAAACCACTGGTGGAAATAAAGTCGACATCAGTCTTGGGTTCGGCACGCATCAGCAACTCGATGACCTGGTTCAAAGTGCGCCCTTCGAACAGGATCGCGTGCAGGCCGGCGACCAACGGCATATAGACCCCGGTTTCCTGGGCCTTGGCCTTGAGCACTTTGAGGGTATTGACCCCTTCGGCCACTTCACCCAGGCGGGTGACGGCATCTTCCAGGCTCAAGCCCTGGCCCAGGGCAAAGCCCACCTGGTAGTTGCGGCTTTTGGGCGACGAACAGGTGACGATCAGGTCGCCCACCCCGGCCAGGCCAAGGAAGGTCATGGGGTTGGCGCCCTGGTTGACCGCAAAGCGGGTCATTTCCGCCAGCGCGCGGGTGATCAACATACTCTTGGTGTTTTCCCCCATGCCCAGGGCCACCGCCATGCCGGCGATAATGGCGTAGACGTTTTTCAACGCGCCGCCCAGTTCCACGCCAAAGCGGTCGGCACTGGCGTAGACGCGGAAGGTGCGGCCATGCAGCACCGCTTGTACCTGTTCGCACAGCGCCTCGTCTTCACTGGCGACCACGGTGGCGGTCAGGGCGTGTTCGGCCACTTCCCGCGCCAGGTTCGGCCCGGAGAGCACGCCGATGCGGGCCTGGGGCGCGATTTCTTCGAGGATTTCGCTCATCAGCTTGAACGTCTGAGCCTCAATGCCCTTCGTCAGGCTGACCAGCATCTTGCCCGCCAGCCGTTCGGCATGGGGCGCCAGCACCGAGCGCAGGGCGCTGGAAGGCAGCGCGACAAAGCACAAGTCGCAGTCATCCAGGGTGGCCTGCAGGTCCGTGACCGGCGTGACGGCCGGATGAATCTTGATGCCCTTGAGGTAACGGGGGTTTTCCCGGTTGACCCGAATGGCCTCGGCCTGTTCCGGATCACGCATCCACTGACGCACCTGATGGCCGTTTTCGGCCAGCAGATTAGCCACGGCGGTACCAAAACTTCCGCCTCCCAGGACCGCTATTGGGCGCTGTTCAGTCATATGCAATCCGTTAATCCATAGCAGTGGCGATGGCGGCATTATACGGGCCGGCCTGACGGCGGCCAGCCCTTCCTTAATTTCCCGCGCTTGTCGGAAAATGGCCGAATAGACCACAGTAATTGCCATAGCGCCGACTGGCAAAAGCCCCCACCTCAGTTAACATGGGCGGCTATCCGCAATTATCAAGGCCGTTCCGTGTATTTGGGCCCTCCTTCTCGTTCATCTCTGTTGCTGGCGCTGTTGGTCAGTACGCCGTTGCTGGCCGACGATCTGTTCCTCGACAACCAGCCGCTGCCCCAAGTCCTCACGGCGACCCGACTCAAGCAGTCGGCCGCCGCCGTGCCCGGCAGCATGACGGTGATCGACAGCGAACTGATCAAGGCCAGCGGCGCGCGGGATATCGCCGAGTTGTTGCGCCTGGTACCGGGGATGATGGTGGGCTACACCTCGGGCAACCAGGCAGCCGTCAATTATCACGGCACCAATGCCAGCGAAGCACGGCGCATGCAGGTGCTGATCGATGGCCGCTCGGTGTACCGCGCCGGCCTCGCCACCGTGGACTGGAGCGATATTCCGGTCGCCATGGAGGATATCGAGCGAATCGAAGTATTCCGTGGGCCCAATACCGTCAGCTACGGGGCCAATGCGCTGATGGCGGTGGTCAATATCCTCACCCGCTCACCGGCCAACAGCCTGGGCACGCGGATGAAAATGACCCGGGGCGAGCGCGGGATCAACGACTGGTATGCCAGCCAGGGCCTGGGCTGGGACACCGGCAACCTGCGGCTATCGCTGTCCGGGCAACAGGATGACGGCTTCGACAGCGACCGGTTGGGCGCCGATTACCGCGACAGTCGGCGCCTGAGCCGCTTCAGCCTGAAGGTCAGCCAGACCCTCGACCAGCAGCAAAGCATCGACTGGCAGATCAACGCCAAGGAAGGGACCAACCAGCGGCCCTATACCTATCAACCGATATTTGGTGTAACTGAACGCGGGACAGACTCCGACGTCAGCGCCAAGGACTACGCCGCTTCCCTGCGCTGGAATTTCGACTTAAACCCCGACCACAGCCTGTATATCCAGGGTTCGGCGCAGCAATGGGATCGGCGCCAGGTCTGGAAGGCGTGTGATGCCAAGATCTCGTTCAGCCCGGAGTTGACGCAACTGTGGCAAATGAACCCCAACTACGCTGAAAAATTGGCGCGGCATATGAAGGACTATCCCGACGGCGCACCCCCACCCCAGGGCTCCGATGCAGAGCGAGCATTAGCCCAAGAGGTGATAAACCAGTGGAATAAAAACGGCAAGGAAAGCGTCTGCGGCAACATCGACCAAAGCACCAAGGAAAGCCGCTACGACCTGGAAATACAGGACACCCTGAGCCTGTCCGACAGCCTGCGCCTGGTCAGCGGCATGAACTACCGCTACGACCGCGCCGACTCCGACACCTACTTCAATGGCCGGCTGGACGACACCACCTGGCGCCTGTTCGGCCACCTGGAATGGCGCGCCAGCGAGCACTGGCTGTTGCAGGGTGGGGCGATGTACGAAAACACCGACCTGAGCGGCAACTCGCTGACGCCCAGGGTCGCGGTCAACTACCTGATCAACCCGCGCCACGGCCTGCGGGCGGTGTATTCCGAAGCCATTCGCTCGCCGGACATGTTCGAGAACAACGTCAACTGGAGCTATAAGGTCACCAACCTCAGCTCCCCCACCTATGGGCAAAACTCCGGCCAGTATTTCGTCAAGACCCGTGGCCCGGGCAATCTCGACAAGGAGCTGATGCGCTCCAGGGAGCTGGGCTACAACGGCTTTTTTGCCGATATCGGGCTGAACGTCGACGTCAAACTGTTCTATGACGAAATCACCGGCATGATCAGCGAGCCCTTGCGCAATAACCAGTACATCGCCAGCAACAGTAACAGCTCGCGCTTTACCGGTACCGAGACCCAGCTGGACTGGCACCTGAGTACCGCCGACCGCCTGCGCCTGACCTATGCTTATGTGGATGCCGACGCCAGCAACCGGCTGGACCGGCAACAGACCGCGCGCAACAGCGGTTCGGCCGGCTGGATGCGTGAATGGGGACAGGGCTGGTCCAGCGCGCTGTTCTATTATGGCAACGATGCACTCAATCAATATCGCTTTGAACGGGTCGACATGCGGGTCGCCAAACGCATCGCCCTGGGCAAGGCCAATCTGGAGCTGGCCGGCATGCTGCAACAACGCCTCGACCAGCAGCCCACCACCCATGTCGACAATAACTACGACCAGCGCCATGTGCTCTACTTCAGTGCCGAGTTAGAGTTCTGACATGAACCCTGCCCAGTCAAGGATGAACGCCCTCTTTGGCGCCCGGTTCTGGCGCCGCTGCCTGCTGCTTGCCAGCCTGGCATGGGCCATGCCCGCGTGGAGCGCCGATCTCCTGCTGACCGCCGCCGAAGATGGCCCCGGTGTGCAGGCATTTACCCAGGCCCTGCGCGAGCAACGCCCCGCCGATAGCGTCACTTTCAAGGCCCTGCCAGACATGCCCGCCCCCGGCCAACTGCCGAACAGCACCCGCCTGATCCTGCTGGACCTGCCCAGCCTCGACTGGCGCCTGCAGGACACCCAGGGCCCGGCGACGCTGGTGCTGCGCATCAGCCGCCTGCAAGCCCACGCGCGCCTGGGCAATCATGTGCCCGGCAAGATCAGCCTGCTGTGGAGCGACCCACCGGTGGACCGACAGTTGCGCCTGATCGCCAATATCCTGCCCCAGGCCCAACGCATTGGCGTGCTGTACGGCAACGACAGCGAATTCCTGCTGCCGGAGCTGCGCCAGCACGCCGAGGCCCTGGGTCTGGAAATCGTCGCCCAGCACTGGGACAACATTAACGACAGTCGCCCGCTGCTCAGCCTGTTCAAAAGCAGCGCTGTGTTGCTAGGGCTGGATGATCCGCAGTTGTACAACCCCAAGACCGTGAAAAACCTGCTGTTGAGCAGCTATGCCAGGCAATTGCCGCTGATCGGGCCCAACGCCGGCTTCGTGCGGGCCGGCAGCCTGGCCAGTACCTACAGCGACCAAGCTGACTGGCTGAATGAGCTCGACCGCCTGCTCGATCGTCCGCCGGCTAGTTGGCCGCGCTCGCTGTACCCGGAACACTTCAAAGTCGTGGGCAACCCGCAAGTGGCGCGCTCGCTGCGCATCGAACAGGTGGACGAAACCGCCGTCGCGACCCGATTGGCCGAAGGGGAGAAACGCCCATGACCTTGCGTCGCCGTTGGGATATCAACACCCGTACTCAGATCATCACCCTGGGCCCGGCCCTGTTGCTGACCCTGCTTTTAATCAGCTTCTTTACCTTCGTGCGGATCCAGGATCTGCGCCAGGAACTGGACCACACCGGCCAACTGATCGCCAACCAACTGGCCCCGGCCACCGAGTACGGCGTGATCTCGGGCAATAACGACGTGCTCGACAGCCTGTTGCGGGCAACTCTGGCCACGCCCCATGTGCGCTTTCTGGAGATCCAGGACAGCGCGGAAAACATCCTGGTGTACGTGGAGCAGCCCTCGGAAAAGCACGACCGCTCGCTGTCGGTGAAAATCTTCCAGGCACCGATTCGCCTGCAGCATATCCAGCTGGGCAACGATTTTTTCCAGGACAACACCGCGCAGCCCAAGGCGCCACGGGCCGACTATCTGGGCCGGGTGATCGTCGGCATGTCCAATGACGCTTTCAGCCAGCGCCAACAGGAAATCCTCTTCAAGGCCGCGATCCTCGCGCTGTTTGCCCTGCTCTTTACCTTCCTGCTGGCGCGGCGCCTGGCCGCCAGCCTGTCGCAACCGATCAGCGCCATGGGCCATGCGGTCAAGGCGATCCAGCAGGGGGACTACAAGACCCCACTGCCGATTGTCGACGACTCCGAGCTGGGCGACCTGTCACGGCATATCAACAACCTCGCCGAAGGCCTGCATCACGCCAGCCGCGAACAGCAGCAGGCCATGGCCCAATTGATCCAGACGCGGGAAGAAGCCGAGCGCGCCAACAGCGCCAAATCCGACTTCCTGGCGATGATGAGCCACGAGCTGCGCACGCCGATGAATGGCGTACTGGGCATGCTGCAACTGCTCGAAACCACGTCCATGACCGACGAGCAGACCGAGTACGCCGCACTGGCCTCGGAGTCCACCGAACACCTGCTCAAAGTCATCAACGATATCCTCGACTTCTCGCGTATCGAACGCTCGGCCCTGGAGCTTGAGCATATTCCGTTCAACCTGGTGGACCTTATCAACAGTTGCGCCCAGTCCTTCCAGCACAGCGCCATACAACGCGGGCTGGTCCTGGAGTTGTCGATCCCGCCGGGCATGGACGCTTTGCGCGTACAGGGCGACCCGACACGCATCCGCCAAATCCTGGTGAATCTGATCGGCAATGCGCTGAAATTCACCGAGCGGGGCACGGTCACGGTCGAGCCCAACTGGCAAACCCTGGACCCTGAACTGCTGTGGTTTACCTGCACGGTGCGCGACACCGGGATTGGTATCTCGGCCGAACGCCTGGAACTGATGTTCGACGCCTTTCAACAAGCTGACAGCTCTATTTCCAGGCGTTACGGCGGCACCGGTCTAGGCCTGCCGATTGCTCGCACCTTGGCCGAGCGGATGGGCGGCACCTTGCGTGCCCTTAGCGAGGAAGGCGTCGGCTCGGTATTCACCCTGGAAATCCCCCTGGCGATCTACCAGCAGAGCCTGCCGCAGATCGCCCCGGACACCCAGCACAAAGCCAGCGCCGGTGAAGGTCGCCATGTATTGCTGGTGGAGGACAATCCGGTCAACCGCACCGTGGTCGAAGCCATGCTGCGCAGTCTGGGGTTCGAGGTGAGCATCGCCACCGATGGCGCCGAAGCGATTCGCAGCGCTGAAAGCCTGATTTTCACGGCGATCCTGATGGATTGCCGGCTGCCGGTGATCGACGGCTATGAAGCCACCCGCCAGATCCGCCAGTTGCCCGGCTGCGCCGACCTGCCGATCATTGCCCTGACAGCCAACGCGCTACAGGGTGATCGCGAGGCATGCCTGGCCGCAGGAATGAACGATTACCTGGCCAAGCCGTTCAAACGCACGGATTTGCAGCAAATCCTGCAACGCTGGGTGCATTAGATGGGCACCATCAGCCAACTGCGACTGGCGTGAAAGACGAAAGTGCGGCAGTCTTAGGCACCCGAGCGGGCCTATAAATGAGTCCGGTTTAAAATTTCAGTGCACAAGTGTACATTCATGTCCTTGATGCTGTGACTTTCACTACAACGCAATAGTCTACCTGTAGGCTGCCGACGTGAGGCAAGCACGCTTCAGTCGGTCGGGAAGATTTACCCGGCCCTGCCGCATGGGATTATTGAGGAGCTCGCATGACCAAACAAAACGCCTTTACCCGGGAAGACCTGCTGCGCTGCAGTCGCGGTGAGCTGTTCGGCCCAGGTAACGCGCAACTGCCCGCCCCGAACATGCTGATGGTGGATCGCATCACCCATATCAGCGAAGAGGGTGGCAAGTACGGCAAAGGTGAATTGGTCGCCGAGCTGGATATCACCCCGGACCTGTGGTTCTTCGCCTGCCATTTCGAAGGCGATCCGGTCATGCCGGGCTGCCTGGGCCTTGATGCCATGTGGCAACTGGTCGGCTTCTTCCTCGGCTGGCAAGGCCTGCCGGGCCGCGGTCGCGCCCTGGGTTCGGGCGAAGTGAAGTTCTTTGGCCAGGTCCTGCCGACCGCCAAGAAAGTCACCTACAACATTCAAATCAAGCGCGTCCTCAAGGGCAAGCTGAACCTGGCCATCGCCGATGGTTCGGTGAGCGTCGACGGTCGCGAGATCTACACCGCCGAAGGCCTTCGCGTCGGCGTGTTTACTTCCACTGACAACTTTTAAGGGTTATCCGCATGCGCCGCGTCGTTATCACTGGTCTGGGCATCGTTTCGTGCCTGGGCAATGACAAAGAGACCGTCTCCGCTAACCTGCGTGCAAGTCGCCCTGGCATCCGCTTCAACCCGGAATATGCCGAAATGGGTCTGCGTAGCCAGGTTTCCGGCTCCATCGACCTCCCCCTCGAAGAACTGATCGATCGCAAGATCTATCGCTTCGTTGGCCACGCCGCAGCTTATGCCTACCTGGCCATGAAAGACGCAATCGCCGATTCCGGCCTGAGCGACGACCAGGTATCCAACGTGCGCACCGGCCTGATCGCTGGCTCCGGCGGCGCGTCGACCTTGAACCAGATGGAAGCGCTGGACATCCTGCGCGAGAAAGGCGTCAAGCGCGTTGGTCCGTACCGCGTCACGCGGACCATGGGCAGCACCGTTTCCGCGTGCCTGGCCACACCATTCCAGATCAAGGGCGTGAACTACTCGATCTCCTCCGCCTGCGCCACCAGTGCCCACTGCATTGGTACCGCTGTCGAGCAGATCCAGTTGGGCAAGCAAGACATCGTATTCGCCGGTGGCGGTGAAGAAGAACATTGGAGCCAGTCGTTCCTGTTCGACGCCATGGGCGCACTGTCCACCCAGTACAACGAAACCCCGGAAAAAGCCTCCCGTGCCTACGATGCCAAGCGTGACGGTTTCGTCATCGCTGGCGGTGGCGGCATGGTGGTGGTCGAGGAGCTGGAACACGCCCTGGCCCGTGGCGCGAAGATCTACGCGGAAATCGTCGGCTACGGCGCAACTTCCGACGGCTACGACATGGTTGCGCCAAGCGGCGAAGGCGCCATCCGTTGCATGCAGATGGCCATGGCCACCGTTGATACGCCAATCGACTACCTGAACACCCATGGCACCTCCACTCCGGTGGGCGACTCCAAGGAAATGGAAGGCGTGCGTGCGGTATTCGGCGACAAGGCACCGGCCATCAGCTCCACCAAGAGCCTGTCGGGTCACTCCCTGGGCGCCGCTGGCGTTCACGAAGCGATCTACTGCCTGCTGATGATGGAAGGCAACTTCATGGCGGGTTCGGCCAACATCGAAGAGCTGGACCCAGCCGTTGCTGATATGCCGATCCTGACCAAGACCCGTGAAGATGCCACCATCAACACGGTCATGAGCAACAGCTTCGGCTTTGGTGGCACCAATGCCACCTTGGTGCTGAAACGCTGGCAGGGTAAGTAATACCCCGCAGGTTGTGCATATGAAAACGCCCCGACTGGTTCGGGGCGTTTTTTATTGGGCGGGGTTAACGCTAGACCGTGTCGCCTTCATCGCAGGCAAGCCAGCTCCCACACTGATCGCATTCCAACTCGGTCAAGTGTGGGAGCTGGCTTGCCTGCGATGGCGATCTTCAGCCCTACACCGAAAACCGCGCCACCATGCTGTTCAGATCCACCGCCAACCGCGACAACTCCTGGCTCGCCGCACTGGTTTGATTCGCCCCCGCCGACGTCTGCATCGCCAGGTCGCGGATATTCATCAGGTTGCGATCCACCTCCCGCGCCACCGCCGCCTGCTGCTCCGAGGCGCTGGCAATCACCAGGTTACGCTCGTTGATCAAGGTAAACGCCGAGGCAATCTCCTCCAACGCAGTGCCCGCTGACTTGGCAATGTCCAGGGTCGCACGCGCCCGGCCATTACTCTGCTGCATGGAACTGACTGCCAGATCGGTGCCCTGCTGAATCCCGCCGATCATCTGCTCGATTTCCTGGGTCGATTGCTGGGTGCGATGGGCCAGGGCCCGCACTTCATCGGCGACCACCGCAAAACCACGCCCGGCCTCGCCTGCGCGCGCCGCCTCGATCGCCGCATTCAGCGCCAGCAGATTGGTCTGCTCGGCAATCGCGCGGATCACATCCAATACCTTGCTGATGCCATACACCTTCTGCGCCAAGTCCTCGACCTGGGTGGCATTGGCGGTCACATCGTCGGCCAGGGATTCAATCGACAGCACCGTCTGATGCACCTGCTCACGCCCGTGCTGGGCAATGCGATCGGATTCACGCGAGGCCTGTGAGGTCGCCACCGCGTTACTGGCCACCTCCTCCACCGCAGCGGTCATCTGATTGACCGCCGTGGCGGCCTGTTCGATTTCCTGGCTTTGCTGGTGCAGGCCGCGGGTGGCATCTTCGGTGACACAACTGAGCTCCTCGGAAGCCGAGGCCAGTTGGTTGGAAGAGTCGGAAATGCGCCGGATCGTCTCACGCAAGCTTTGCTGCATGCTCTTGAGCGCCTGTTGCAGGCGCGCTGGCTCATCCTTGCCGTTGACGGTGATCTCGCCAGTCAAGTCGCCGCTGGCGACCCCCTCGGCGACCCTCACAGACTGCGCCAGTGGCAACACAATGCTACGGGTCAACAAAACGGCCAGGGCGATGGTAATCAGCGCGGTCACGGCGATCATGCCGATCACCCAGATCCGCGACTGGCTGAATACCTGCTGGGCCAAGTCTGCCGCCTGGTTGGCGCTGTCCTTGTTGAGTGTGACCAGTTCGCCAAGGGTGCCGGCCAAGGTATCGGCCAGATGATTCATCTCGCCGTTGACCACCTTGATCGCGTCTTCCAACTGATTCTGCCGGGAAAGCGCCATGACCTGTTCCTGGCGTTGCAAATACTGTTGCTGCTCGACCTTGAAGCGGTCGAACAGCACCTGATCTTCGGGCAGGACAATCAACGCCTCATACAACAACTGCGCGGTGTGCAGCTGCTTTTTGATATCAATGATTTTTTGCTCATTCTGTGTCACCGCCGAAGGATCGCGGTTGATCAGCAGGCGCAAGGTCAAGGCGCGTATGCGCAGCAGGTCCTGATTCATTTCGCCGGCTGCCATCACGCTGGGCAGCCAGTTGGTTTCCACCTGGTCCGACTGCTCGCGCATATTGCCCATTTGCATCAAGGCAAACCCGCCCAGCACAAACACCATCAACGCCAACAATCCAAAACCCAGGCCTGCACGTGGAGCGATATTGAGACTTCTGATACTCATTGCGCTGATTCCTTTCAAAAGCGCTGCATCCACCTGCAGCGAGTTGCTCATGAAAGGTATCGGCGTCTTCGACTTTTTGCGTAAGACGAAAACGCGATATCAAAACGCCTTTATCTACCTAGTCCATAGCTGTGGCGGTTCAGCGCACGGTAAAGTTCTTCTGAGTCAGCAGGCGATCGCCCTGAAACACCATGAATCGCCACTCACCCGGCACCACTTCGTGGCTTTCGGTGAACTCGTAGGCCATCACGTCCTGAGGCGCGCCGGGCACCAGTTTCTGGGTCACTTCGAATTTATCATGGCGCTGGCCATCGGCCGTGCGGATGCCAGGCGTGAAGTAGAGCAAGGTCAGCGGCGTATCTTCGGCGACCTTGCCCAGCAACTGATAACGCAGGCCGAACTTGGTGCCCAGCTTGGCCGGCACCACGGTAGTGGCCTGGATCTGTTCGTTGCTGCGGCGCAACACGCGCTCGCCCGACTGCAGCTCGGCTTTGGGGCCTTCAAACACGCCAAATTCCACTGGGCCTTCGATACGGACTTCGGCGCTGGCAAAGCTGCTGATCATCATCAATGCCGTCAGGGCGCTTAAACGGGTGAGGTGCATAGTGGGCTCCTTGAGTGAGATGGCGGGAGCTTATGACACCGGTATGACGGGACGATGACAAACCCGATCAGCGCGCCTTGGGCAAGATCGCGAGAAAATTGTCCCGCGCAACTTTTCGCGCAACATCTTCTGGCAAGGCATCGAGGAAGGGATTGAAGCTGCGCATCTCCTTACCCAACTTGTTGAACCGCCCTACAACATCAGACCCCAGCATAAAACGCTCCGGGAAGCGCTCTACCAACTTCAGCCACTCAGGCCGCGGCTTTCCCGCCTCATCCAGCAAGTAGGGCGTGAGCACGCTCCAGGACAGGTCGACGTACAGGTTGGGATAGGCCTCCAGCATCCGGCTCAGGGTCGGCAACAGGAAGTCCAACTGCGTCTGGTGCCGGTGGATCTCCATGCTGGTACCGGCATGGGCCCAGATAAATCGGGTATGCGGATGATTGCGTAGCGGCTCTTCGATTTCTGCCAGATACAGGGGATTGCGCTCGCGCTTGGAGGTGATATTGGAATGCACCAACACCGGCAGGTCATTCTCGGCGGCCAGGTGATAGATCCGCGTCATGGCCTCGTTATTGGCCCGTGGCGTGTCTCCGGAAGTCAGTGCTGTCAGGTCATCGTGGCGGGTGAAGACCTCTCCGATGCCCTGCCACAGGCCTGGATTGAGGTCGAGCATGCGCTGGATATGGGCCTCGGAGTTCTTGTCGTTAGGGTTGAAGCCGCTGAGGAATGGATGGAAATGCTGGCGCTGTTCGGGGGTCAGCTTGTTGACCGCAGCGGCGACGATTACATCGGTGGCGCTGTACCAGTAGGCATCGGCATCATCACCAGCGTAATAGCGCGGCCGCTTGGGCTCGTCTTCATGCCATTTCTTCGCCACAGGCACGCCGGAAATCATCACATGTTCGATGCGATTGTCAGCCATGGCCTTGAGCAATTTGTCCATGCCGGCCGTCTCCTGGAAGAAGTCGACGTAATGCAGGTGCGCGTCGCTGTAGGCATAGTCGCGGGCGTGCACGGCGACGCTGCTGGCGCTCAGCAACAGGGCAAGGGTCAGGCGGGTCCAGGGCACGGTAAAACCTCAATCTAGGTTAAGTGGGGTAGACCGCCGGTAGCTTGCTGGGGTTCATCCGGCAAAAAAACGCGGAACACTCAGATGCCAGCATGCTCTATAACTGCATGACGTTCATCCTGCCACCTAGTGAGGTTCACCATGCCCGTTATCGTCAATACGCTGAACACCGAGAATTTTCGCCATAGCGTCAACATCAATAACCACGAGCTGTTTACCGACCTGCCCAAGAGCCTGGGTGGCGACGACTCGGCGCCCTCGCCTCACGATTACTTCGACGCCGCGCTGGCCTCGTGCAAAGCCCTGACCGTCAAGCTGTATGCGCAGAAAAAAGACATCCCCCTGACTGGCGTGACCGTGGAAGTCACCCATGACAGCAGCGAGGAGCAAAAGGGCAAATACAAACTCAACGTCAAGCTGACCCTCAAGGGCGTGCTCACCGATGAACAGCGTGACGAACTGCATCGCGTGGCCGACAAGTGCCCGGTGCATAAACTGATGACCACCGCCGAGATCAGCATCGATACCAAGCTCGCCGAAGGCGCGTTCAGCCAATAACACCTGCTTCCTGTCTGGCGGGTTATGCTCAAGCCCTACAAACCCGCTCAGACAGGGATGCTCCATGACCACCGTGACCGTGATTCGCCCGCGCCCAGAAGATGTAGAAGGCCAACCAATCCTGCGCCCGCTGCCCTCGCGAGAATGCCGCAGCGTTGGGCCCTTCGTGTTTTTCGACCATATGCTCCAGACCCGCTACGCGCCCGGCAGCGGCATGAATATCCGCCAGCATCCGCATATCGGTTTATCTACCCTCACCTACCTGTTTGAAGGCGAACTGCTGCACAGGGACAGCCTCGGCTCCGATCAAGTGGTGCAGGCCGGCGATGTCAGTTGGATGACTGCTGGCAGCGCCATCGCCCACGTCGAACGCACGCCCGACGCGCTCAAGGCCAAGGGTTTCAACCTGCATGGCCTGCAGGTGTGGCTGGCATCGCCCAAGACCCATGAGAAGGGACCGGGGCATTACAGCCATCACCCCGCCATCAGCCTGCCGGTCAGTGACAACCTTGGCGTGACGATCCGCTTGATCGCCGGCAGTGGCTTCTGCCTGGAATCACCGGTGCCCGTGCTGTCGCCGACGTTGTATGCCGAGGTTCATATGCAAACCGCCACTACCTTGCTGATTCCTGATGAACATGAGGAACGGGCGGTGTACGTGCTCGACGGTGATGCGCAGTTGGACGGCGAACCGGTGCAGGCCCATAGCCTGGTGGTGTTGCCGGCAGGCCAGAGCATGACGTTGTTTGCCGAAACCGACTGCCATCTGGTGGTCTTCGGCGGCGCGCCACTGGATGGGCCACGGCGGATCAACTGGAATTTTGTCGCCAGTGATCCGGCGTTGATCGAACAGGCGCGTCAGCGCTGGGCGGCTGGGGATTGGCCGACGGTGCCGGGGGAAAGCGGGAGAATCGAGTTGCCTTTGAGATAGCTATCGCGGGCAAGCCCGCTCCCACATATTGATTTAAATGTGGGAGCGGGCTTGCCCGCGATAAGGCCCGAACAGGCGCTGAAGACTCAGCCCCCGAACACTTCATCCAACAAATTATGCATCGCCTGGAACGCCCGCCCAGCCGTCTTGGCGTCGTACATCATCTTGCCCGGCACATTGGCATGGGGATCGGTGAAGGAATGCACCGCGCCGCCGTAGCTCAGCAATTGCCAGTCCACACCGGCTGCGTTCATTTCATCTTCAAAGGCAGGTAGCTGCTCCTTGGGCACCAACGGGTCAGAAGCGCCATGCAGCACCAATACCGAACCCTTGATGTTCTTCGCATCCGCCGGGTTTGGCGTATCCAGGGTGCCATGGAACGACACCGCCGCCTTCAACTGCGCACCGGTACGCGCCAATTCCAGGGAACAGCAACCACCAAAGCAAAAGCCAAAGGTCGCCAGCTTCGAGGTATCGACGACGGCTTCAGTCTGCCCTTGCAATTGCTCAAAGGCCGCCCGCATGCGCTTGTTCAGCAACCCACGGTCATTCTTCAATGGCATCATCGCCGCCCCGGCTTCATCGCCATTGGACGGGCGCACCTGTTGCCCATACAGATCGGCGATCAACACCACATAGCCCTTGGCGGCTACGGCCTTGGCGATCTCTTCGGCGCCGGCGCTGACGCCCATCCAGTTCGGCGCCATCAGCAGGCCCGGCAGCGGGCCCTTGTGGCTGGAATCGAAGGCCAGGCGGCTTTCATAAGACTGGCCATCAATCTGATACACCACGGAACGCACGGTGACTTGGCTCATCATTTTCTCCAGTGAGAATGGATTAACGCGGTTCCCCGTAGGAGCGAGCTGGCTCTCGAAGAACGTCAACGATAACGCGCACATGCTGAATGAACGCAGTGATCAGACGTTTTTTCGCGAGCCAGCTCGCGCCTACAGTGGAGCCATAACGAAAAACCCCGCCGAAGCGGGGTTTTCTTGCAACGTTGTTAAACCGACAGTTCAACCAACAGCTTGTTCAGTCGGCGCACGTAGGCGGCCGGGTCTTTCAAGCTGTCCCCTGCGGCCAGGGCCGCCTGGTCGAAGAGGATGTGCGACAAGTCGCCAAAGCGCTCTTCACTCTGCTCGCCGTCGAGTTTCTCGATCAACGGGTGAGCCGGGTTGAATTCGAAGATCGGCTTGGAATCCGGCACCTTCTGCCCGCTGGCTTCGAGGATCTGACGCATCTGCATGCCCAGGTCCTGCTCGCCGATGGCCAGGATCGCCGGGGAGTCAGTCAGACGGTGGGAAACCCGCACTTCGCTGACAGCATCGCCCAGGGCGGTCTTGATGCGCTCAACCAAGCCTTCTTTGGCCTTGGCCACTTCTTCGGCTTCTTTCTTCTCTTCTTCGGAGTCCAGGTTACCCAGGTCCAGGTCACCACGGGCCACGTCGACGAAGGATTTGCCGTCGAACTCGCTGAGATAGCTCATCAGCCACTCGTCGATGCGGTCGGTGAGCAGCAGCACTTCGATGCCTTTCTTGCGGAAGACTTCCAGGTGCGGGCTGTTCTTGACCTGGGCATAGGTTTCGCCAGTCAGGTAGTAGATCTTGTCCTGACCTTCCTTGGCGCGCGCCAGGTACTCGGCCAGGGACACCACCTGCTCGCCATCCTCGCCTTGAGTCGAAGCAAAACGCAGCAGGCCGGCGATTTTTTCCTTGTTGGCAAAATCTTCCGCCGGGCCTTCTTTCATGACCTGGCCGAAGTTTTTCCAGAAGCCCTTGTATTGCTCTGGCTCGTTCTTCGCCAGCTTTTCCAGCATGTCCAAAACACGCTTGGTCAATGCCGACTTCATGGAGTCGATGATCGGGTCTTTCTGCAGGATTTCCCGCGACACGTTCAGCGACAGGTCGTTGGAGTCGACCACACCCTTGATAAAGCGCAGGTACAGCGGCAGGAAGGACTCTGCCTGATCCATCACGAATACACGCTGTACGTACAGCTTCAGGCCCTTGGGCGCTTCGCGCTGGTACAGGTCGAACGGAGCACGGGCCGGGACGTACAGCAGTGAGCTGTATTCCAGCTTGCCTTCGACCTTGTTATGGCTCCAGCTCAGCGGGTTTTCGTAGTCATGGGCGATGTGCTTGTAGAACTCCTGGTATTCCTCGTCCTTCACTTCAGTGCGCGGACGGGTCCACAGAGCGCTGGCGCGGTTGACCACTTCCCATTCCTGGGCTGGCGTCTCCTCGCCTTCGGCAGCCGCTTGCTCTTTCGGCAGTTCGATGGGCAGCGCGATATGGTCGGAGTACTTCTTGATGATGTTGCGCAGGCGCCAACCATCGGCGAATTCGTCCTCACCGGATTTTAGGTGTAGCACGATGCGGGTACCGCGATCAGCCTTGTCGACGGTGGCGATTTCGAATTCGCCCTCGCCTTTGGAAGACCAGTGCACGCCTTCGCTGGCGTCGAGACCGGCGCGACGGCTGAACACTTCAACTTTGTCAGCGACGATAAAGGCCGAGTAGAAGCCCACGCCGAACTGACCGATCAGGTGCGAATCTTTCTTCTGGTCGCCCGAAAGGTTCTTCATGAAATCAGCGGTGCCGGATTTGGCGATGGTGCCCAAGTGGGTAATCGCGTCTTCACGGCTCATGCCGATGCCGTTGTCTTCGAGGGTGACGGTCTTGGCGTCCTTGTCGAAGCTCACACGGATTTTCAGTTCCGCACCACCTTCCAGCAACTCAGGCTTGGACAGGGCTTCGAAACGTAATTTGTCGACAGCGTCAGAGGCGTTCGAGATCAATTCGCGAAGGAAGATTTCCTTGTTGGAATACAGCGAATGGATCATGAGGTGCAGCAGCTGCTTCACCTCGGTCTGGAAGCCCAGGGTTTCCTTTTGAGTTTCCACACTCATGGTCATCAAACTCCAATTGGATGGCAGTGGCCGCGCCCGAGAGGGTTGGCGGCGGGTTGTCATCAAAGTTGGGGGCTAAGACCAGGATTTCAAGGGTGGCCCTGCTCCTGAATCTTGAAATGCGCACGAGCGGTGGCAATAGGCTCGGCTGGGGTGCTTTGCCAGGCGGTGATTGCCACATTGGCCACCCGCCGTCCCTGACGCCATACCTGGCAGGTGGCGTAAGTGTCACGAAACTGCCCGGCCCGCAGGTAATCCAGGGAAAAATCGACGATCTTGGGCAGGCCTTTTTCAACCCCTGGGGTACCCGTGGCCACCCACAGGTGAAAGGCCGCCGACAATTCCATAAAGCCTGCGATCACGCCACCATGGATAGCTGGCAATATCGGGTTACCAATATTGTCCTTGCTGGCCGGCATGCGGAACAACAGTTCATCCCCCAGACGCGAGCACTCGACGCCGATCAGACGCGCGTAGGGAATCAGCTCGAGCAACGCCTTATAGTCGCCGCGTTGGTGGGCCTGCTGCATCCGGGTCTTGAATTGATGGGTCATGCCTGTTCTCCCTTGATGCTGCTACCCAGTCCCTTGGTGCCCTTCAATCGCTTGCCCATACGCATAAACGTACCCACCACATGGGCAATCGGCTGCTGGGGATCGTCCTGGTAAGCAAAACCGCGGGTGAAAATCACGTCGCTGGTCACTCGGTAACATTGGGCAAAGCCGAATACCGTCTTGTGCGGTTCGGCCGGGTGCATATAGTCAATGCGCAGATCCAGGGTCGGGCAGACCTCGAACTCCGGCAGCACGCACAGGGTGGCCATGCCACAGGCCGTGTCCATCAGCGAGGTCAAGGCGCCGCCATGGATGATCCCGGTTTGTGGATCACCGACGATCTGCGGGCTGTAGGGCAAGCGCAAGGTCATGCCCTCGGCGTTCGCATCATGCACCTCGATTCCCAGCACCTGACAATGACGCAGGGCCGAGACAAACCGTGCGGCACGCTCTAAAAGGGGGCTATCGGTCATTGGATAAAGACTCTTATTAGTAGTGATCCGGCGAAAGAAATACCCCGGAAGAAAGTTCCTTGGCGAAACGTCTTATATATCTGTGGGATTAAAGGAACTAATGCAGGCACCCCATGCTCGAAAGGCCAGTAGATATCTTCAATAAGGAGAAACACCCCATGCGCAAGACTTTCGCTGTTTCCTTGATGTTGGCTGCCGCCCTTGGCCTCGCTGCCTGCGATAAAAAATCCGAGGACAAAGCTCAGGATGCCAACCAGCATGCTGAACAAGCTCAAGAAAAAATGAGCGAAGCTCAGGATAAAGTGAACGACGCTGCAAAAGAAAACGCCGAAGCCGCCAAAGCCCAAGCTGAATCTGACGCAGCCGCCGCTAAAGAAGCTGCTCCAGCTACACCTGCAACCGGTTCCTGATACCGCGGTTTAAATACCATGTTGCAAAAGAAAGCCCGCTTACATAGCGGGCTTTACTTTGTGCGGGACTTTTATCAGATCAGCAAAGTGCGAAATGTAGGACTAACCATCAACAATAGTGAGCACAGCAACCCCACCAACCACACCAGGCTGCGTTGCCAGGCCAAGTCGGCCCAATAGCAGGCTAGATAGATTACCCGCGCAATCACAAAGATGATCGCCAGCCAGTCAATCAGGTAGCCCTGGGTCTGGGTGGTATGGGCCATCAAGACTCCCGCCGCAAACAAGATAAACGCTTCAAAACTGTTTTGATGCGCAGCCACTGCCCGCGCGCCGAAGCCGGTCAACTGCGCCTGTTGATTGCGGGGAAGGTGGTTGTCATACCCCCCCTGCTCTTTCATCGCCTTGCCCACCGGCATGCGTGCCACGAAAATCAGCACTGCGCTGATAAATACACACCAGAACGGAATACTCACGATATAGCCTCCTTGGTCGCTTCAGGCATCGGTGCCTCTGTAGGGGTATAGACCATGACCTCCAGAACGTCGGAATGAAATTCCCGCCGGTACAGTACCAGCACCACCCCACTGCTCATCAGCATGAACAGCCAGGGGCTGACAAACCAGGCAAGCATGGTCATGCCGAAGTAATAGGAACGCAGGCCGAAGTTGAACTGGTTGGCAGCCATGGAGATCACCCGCGCTGCCCGCGAGGCAAACGCCTTGCGCTCCTGCTCGGAGACGTGACGCTCACCGACCATCGGCGCCGAGCCAATCAGGATCGCCGCGAAGTTGTACTGGCGCATGCACCAACTGAAGGTAAAGAAGGCGTAGACAAACACCAGGGCCAGGCACAGCAGCTTGATCTCCGACATGCCCTGGGACGCCTGCTGCACCATGGGAATGTCCGCCAGCAGCGAGACGGCGCGCTCCGAAGCCCCGAGCACAGTGAGGATACCGGCGAGGATGATCAGGGTGCTGGAGGCAAAGAACGAGGCGTTGCGCTCCAGATTGCCGATCACACTGGCGTCGGCAATGCGGTTGTCCCGCAGGAGCATGCGGCGCATCCAGTCCTCGCGATACAGGTGCAGCACACTGGCGAGACAGGCCGTGTCTCGGGCTTTCCAACTGGCGTAGCGGGTATAGCCGCCCCAACAGATGACAAACCATAGCGCAGCAAGCAAGTGGATCAGGTTGGCTTCGACGAACGACATGCGGGTCCTCTAAACAATAGGGCTGGCTAACTCGGCCAACTGTAGGAGCAGGCTTGCCGGCGATGGCGTCCTTTCAGTCAGTATCAGGCCGACTGATATACCGCTATCGCTGGCAAGCCAGTTCCTACACCCGCCGCGCTTGAGCTTTAGAATTGCGTACCCGTTCGACGTTAGCCCACAAAAAAAGACACTGCCCATCGCCCATAAAAAATGCCCCGGATCGATTGATACGGGGCATTTCGTTGTCTGCGGATAACAGCTCGCTTTAGGCGATGGCTTCGCTGCGTTTGCCCAGCATACGGTCAACCCCGAATGCAGCCACCAGGGTAATCACACAAGGTACCAGCCATGCCAGGCCTTGCTCGCTCAATGGCAGGTTAGCCATTTGCGCAGGCATCCAACCGGCCAGGCCAGCGCCCTTGAGCGCGTCGATGGTACCGAAGATGAACGACACCAGCATCACCGGGCCAAGGATGCGGCCATGCTCATGCCAGAAGTCCTTGCAGAAGCTCAGGGCCACCAGAACGATGCACGGCGGATAGATGGCGGTCAGTACCGGAATCGAGAACGCAATCAGCTTGGTCAGGCCCAGGTTGGAGACCAGCAGCGAGAACGCGGCCAGGATCACTACCAGGGTCTTGTAGGACAGCGGCAGCACTCGGCTGAAGTACTCGGCGCAGGCACAGGTCAGGCCCACCGCCGTTACCAGGCACGCCAGGGAGATCAGCACCGCGAGGAAACCGCTGCCCAGGGAGCCGAAGGTGTGTTGCACATAAGCGTGCAATACCGCCGCGCCGTTGGCTGCGCCGGCAGCCACTTCATGGCTGCCCGAACCGAGGCGGAACAGGCTGATATACACCAGCGCCAGGCCCACGCCGGCAATCAGCCCGGCGATGATTGCGTAGCGGGTGATCAACTGTGGAGACTCTACGCCACGGGAGCGAATGGCGTTGACGATGACGATGCCAAACACCAGCGCGCCCAGGGTATCCATGGTCAAGTAGCCATTGATAAAGCCTTGGGAAAACGGTGCCGCAACGTATTCAGGTGTAGCAACGCCGATATCACCCGCAGGCAGGGCAAAGGCTGCGATACCCAGTACCGCCAGCGCACTGATCTTCAGCGGCGCGAGGAAACGGCCGACGGTATCCAACAGGCGCCCTGGGTACAGGGAGATGAAGAACACCAGCAGGAAATACACCGAGCTGTAGAGGAACAGGGCCAGCGGGCTTTCACCGGTCAATGGCGCCAGGCCTACTTCGAACGAGACCGTTGCAGTACGTGGCGTGGCGAACAGCGGGCCGACAGCCAGGTAGCACGCTGCAGCCAGGATGCCACCGGCGATCTTGCCGATTGGGCTGCTCAATGCGTCCATACCACCGCCGACCTTGGCCAAGGCGATGACCGTAACGACCGGCAGGCCGACCGCAGTGATCAGGAAGCCCAGTGCTGCCATCCAGACATGAGGCCCGGACTGCAAACCGACGATAGGCGGGAAGATGATGTTGCCGGCGCCCACGAACAGGGCAAAAGTCATAAAGCCCAACGCCAGGATATCCTGGCTTTTCAACACTTTCATTTGAGGAAATACCACACTACTGAATCGGAATTTAGAGAGGGATTCCCTATGGATGAGGGAAATGCTACCGGCCCTTATGGGGACCGGCCGGTCTAGCACGCGGCTTCCTTTTGGGATGCAGGCGCATAAAGAGGCGGCTAGCGTACAGAAATTGCCTGACAAACGCACTGTTGCGGGGCGGGCTGTCCGATAAGCGACACTTTGATGTCGCGTTTTCATACTTAACTTAACAATACGAACAAATGTGGGAGCGGGCTTGCTCGCGAATGCGGTGGGTCAGCACTGAATGTATCAACTGATACACCGCATTCGCGAGCAAGCCCGCTCCCACATTTTGATCTTCAGTAACTTGCAGAAAGCACAAAGGCCACCCGAAGGTGGCCTTTGTGTGGTGAAGCGTCAGTTAAGCGCGAGGCTTACTTGATCGCCCAGCCAGTCAGCTCGGACAAAGCCTTGCCGATGTCTGCCAGCGAACGCACGGTTTTCACGCCTGCGTCTTCCAGGGCAGCAAACTTCTCGTCTGCAGTGCCCTTGCCGCCAGAGATGATTGCGCCAGCATGGCCCATGCGCTTGCCCGCAGGGGCAGTCACACCAGCGATGTAGGAAACAACCGGCTTGGTCACGTGTGCCTTGATGTAGGCAGCCGCTTCTTCTTCAGCCGAACCGCCGATCTCACCGATCATTACGATCGCTTCGGTCTTCGGGTCTTCCTGGAACAGTTTCAGGATATCGATGAAGTTCGAGCCTGGGATCGGGTCACCGCCGATGCCGACGCAAGTCGACTGACCGAAACCGGCGTCAGTGGTCTGCTTCACAGCTTCGTAGGTCAGGGTGCCGGAACGGGAAACGATACCGACTTTGCCTGGCAAGTGAATGTGACCTGGCATGATGCCGATCTTGCATTCGCCTGGGGTGATCACACCTGGGCAGTTAGGGCCGATCAGGGTAACACCCAGCTCGTCGCACTTAACTTTAGCGTCCAGCATGTCCAGGGTAGGAATGCCTTCGGTGATGCAAACGATCAGCTTGATGCCGCCGAATGCTGCTTCCAGGATGGAGTCCTTGCAGAAAGGAGCTGGAACGTAGATCACGCTGGCGGTGGCGCCAGTTTGAGCAACAGCTTCTTTCACGGTGTTGAACACTGGCAGACCCAGGTGCTCGGTGCCGCCTTTGCCCGGAGTTACGCCACCGACCATCTTGGTGCCGTATTCGAGGGCTTGCTGGGTGTGGAAGCTACCTTGCGAACCGGTAATACCCTGGCAGATAACTTTGGTGTCTTTATTGATCAGGACGCTCATTATTTGCCCTCCGCAGCTTTGACAACTTGTTGAGCAGCGTCGGTCAGGCTGGTAGCAGCGATGATGTTCAAACCGCTTTCTGCCAGTACTTTAGCGCCCAGTTCAGCGTTGTTACCTTCAAGGCGTACAACAACCGGGATTTTCACGCCGACTTCTTTCACTGCACCGATGATGCCTTCGGCAATCATGTCGCAACGAACGATGCCGCCGAAGATGTTGACCAGTACTGCAGCGACGTTGGAGTCGGACAGGATGATCTTGAACGCTTCGGTAACGCGTTCTTTGGTAGCGCCACCGCCCACGTCGAGGAAGTTGGCTGGTTTGCCGCCATGCAGGTTGACGATGTCCATGGTACCCATGGCCAGGCCAGCACCGTTGACCATGCAACCGATGTTACCTTCCAGGGCTACGTAGTTCAGTTCGAACTTGGCAGCGTGCGCTTCGCGCGGATCGTCTTGCGACGGATCGTGGAAAGTCTTCAGCTTAGGCTGACGGTACATGGCGTTGGCGTCGATGTTGATCTTGGCGTCGAGGCAATGCAGATCGCCGTCAGCCTTGATCACCAGCGGGTTCACTTCCAGCAGGGCCAGATCGTGATCCTGGAACAGTTTGGCCAGACCTACGAAGATCTTGGCGAACTGGGCAACTTGCTTGCCTTCCAGACCCAGCTGGAAAGCCAGCTCGCGACCCTGGAATGGCTGAGCGCCAACCAGTGGATCGATAGTGGCCTTGAGAATTTTTTCTGGGGTTTCGTGAGCGATCTTCTCGATGTCCACGCCACCTTCGGTGGAAGCCATGAACACGATGCGACGGCTCGAACGGTCAACGACAGCGCCCAGGTACAGCTCTTTAGCGATATCAGTGCACGATTCAACCAGGATCTTGGTGACTGGCTGGCCATTGGCGTCAGTCTGGTAAGTCACCAGACGCTTGCCCAGCCACTGCTGTGCGAAGGCCTTGGCGTCTTCTTTGCTGCGAACCAGCTTAACGCCGCCCGCTTTACCGCGACCACCAGCGTGGACCTGGGCTTTGACAACCCACTCGGTGCCGCCGATTTTGTCGCAAGCTTCTGCTGCTGCTTCCGGGGTGTCTACTGCGTAGCCCTTGGAAACTGGCAGGCCGTATTCAGCGAACAGCTGCTTACCCTGATACTCGTGAAGATTCATGCTTTTTACCGTCTTCGTTAGGTACTGCGCATTCGGCGCTGCGCTCATTATGAGTGCCGCGCCACCTGTGACTGCTGCTCGCACAACTTGCCGAACTTAAGCCCGGTCAAGCTGCACAAGACTGCGTCCAGCGGATATTCCGCGGTGAGTCTTGCGCGCAAGGCTCACGACGGGCAACTCCGCCGTGGTTTCTTATTATCTCGCTTAGCGCTTCTTGCGGTTGGCGATGTGGATGGCGCCGCCATTCACAGCCAACGCTGCTTCGTGCAACGCTTCGGACAGGGTCGGATGGGAGAAGACCATCATGCCCAGGTCTTCGGCACTGGTGCCGAATTCCATACCGATAGCGCCCTGCTGAACCAGTTCTGCAGCGCTTGGGCCAATTACGTGGACGCCCAATACGCGGTCAGTCTTGGCATCAGCGATGACTTTGACAAAACCGCCAGTGTCGTTCGCTGCCATGGCACGGCCAGAAGCGGCAAACGGGAAGGTGCCGACGTTAACTTCAACGCCTTCAGCTTTCAACTGCTGTTCGTTCTTACCAACCCATGCAATTTCCGGGTGGGTGTAGATAACCGAAGGGATCAGGTCGTAGTTCATCTGGGTCTTGTGACCCTTGATGCGCTCAACCACCATGATGCCTTCTTCGGATGCCTTGTGTGCCAGCATCATGCCGCGAACCACGTCACCGATGGCATAGACGCCAGGAACGGTGGTAGCGCAGTGATCGTCGACATGCACAAAGCCACGCTCGTCGATGGTCACGCCGCTGTCAGACGCCAGCAGATCAGTGGTCACTGGACGGCGACCAACGGCAACGATCAACTTGTCGAAAGTGATGGTCTGCTCGCCATCCTTGTCGGTGTAGGTCACGACAACTTCTTCGCCGTTGACTTTCGAACCGGTCACGCGAGCGCCCAGCTTGATGTCCAGACCTTGTTTGGTCAGGGTTTTCAGCGCTTCTTTGGACACCGCGGTGTCGGCAGCCAGCAGGAACGTGTCCAGGGCTTCCAGTACGGTCACTTCGGAACCCAGGCGGGACCAGACCGAACCCAGTTCCAGGCCGATTACGCCAGCGCCGATCACGCCCAGGCGTTTTGGTACCGATTGGAATTCCAGGGCACCGGTCGAGTCCACGATCACGTTCTGATCAACTGGAGCCGGTGGAATGTCGATTGGACGCGAACCTGGAGCCAGGATCACGTTTTCGGCTTCGATGATTTCGGTCGAACCATCTGGCTTGGTGATTTCAACTTTCTTGCCGGCCAGCAGTTTGCCGTGACCTTGCAGGGAAGTGACGCCATTGGCCTTGAACAGGGTAGCAACGCCAGAGGTCAGGCCTTTGACGATGTTGGCCTTGCGGCCGACCATTGCTGGCACGTCCATGGTCACGCCAGCGTGGTTGATGCCGTGGATGGCAAAACCGTCCTGGGCTTCGTGGAATTTCCAGGAGCTGTCCAGCAGCGCCTTGGAAGGAATGCAACCCACGTTCAGGCAAGTACCGCCCAGCGCCAGTTTGCCTTCCTTGTCGGTGTATTTTTCGATGCAAGCAGTCGAGAGGCCCAGTTGAGCGGCCTTGATGGCGGCAACGTAGCCGCCAGGGCCCGCACCAATCACTACAACGTCAAATTTCTGCGACATGAAAAAAAATCCTCTTTAGCAAAAAAGCTTCAAGCCCGAGCCACAAGCCAGGCTGCAATTGCTTGCAGCTTGAAACTTGCAGCTCACGGCCGCTTTATCAGATATCCAGCAGCAGACGAGCTGGATCTTCCAGCAGGTTCTTGATGGTCACCAGGAAAGTCACGGCTTCTTTACCATCGATCAGGCGGTGATCGTAGGACAGTGCCAGGTACATCATCGGACGAATCACGACCTGGCCATTGATGGCCATAGGACGCTGGATGATGTTGTGCATGCCCAGGATCGCGGCTTGCGGCGGGTTGACGATCGGGGTCGACATCATCGAACCGAAAGTACCACCGTTGGTGATCGTGAAGGTACCGCCGGTCATCTCGTCGATGGTCAGCTTGCCGTCACGGGCTTTCTTGCCGAAGCCAGCGATGCCGCCTTCGATTTCAGCCAGGCTCATCAGCTCGGCGTTACGCAGGACCGGTACCACCAGGCCACGGTCGCTGGAGACGGCAACGCCGATGTCAGCATAACCGTGGTAGACGATGTCGCCGCCGTCGATGGAAGCGTTGACTGCCGGGAAGCGTTTCAGCGCTTCGGTGGCCGCTTTCACGAAGAACGACATGAAGCCCAGGCGCACGCCATTGTGGGACTTCTCGAACAGATCCTTGTACTTCGAACGCAGGGCCATGACTTCAGTCATGTCGACTTCGTTGAAAGTGGTCAGCATCGCCATGTTCGACTGTGCTTCAACCAGGCGCTTGGCCACGGTGGCACGAACGCGGGTCATCGGTACGCGCTTCTCGGTGCGGTCGCCAGCGGCGAACACAGGAGCAGCGGCAGCCGGGGCAGCAGCCTTGGCAGGCGCGGCAGCCGGAGCGTTTTTCTTGGCTTCAACAGCAGCTACCACGTCTTCCTTGGTCACACGGCCGTCTTTGCCAGTGCCTTTGATGGAAGCCAGGTTGATGCCATTTTCTTCAGCCAACTGACGCGCAGCCGGTGCAGCGATTGGATCTTCACCACCAGCGGCCGGAGCGGCGGCAGCCGGTGCGGCAGCCGGAGCAGCGGCGGCTGGAGCAGCGGCAGCAGCGCTACCCGCTTCGATCGAGCCCAGAACCTGGTTGGACAGGACGGTCGCGCCCTCTTCGGCAACGATGGCACCCAGGACGCCGTCGGCTTCGGCCAACACTTCCAGCACGACCTTGTCAGTCTCGATGTCGACGATCAGGTCGTCACGCTTGACGGCCTCGCCTGGTTTCTTGTGCCAAGTGGCAACGGTGCCATCGGCAACCGATTCCGGGAATGACGGGGCTTTGATTTCGATAGCCATTATCTGTGGGTCCTTAAAATTCGGTTTCAGTCAGCGCGAAGGCGTTAAACAGTGAAAGCATCTTGCAGCAGTTTTTCCTGCTGCTCGGCGTGCATCGATGCATAACCACAAGCAGGTGCAGCAGAAGCATCACGACCGGCATACTCCAGGCTCAAGGCCTTGTTGTGGTTGCCGATGCTGCGACGCAGGTGATGCTGGCTGCTGTACCACGCGCCCTGGTTCATCGGTTCTTCCTGACACCACACCACATTGGTGAGGTTGTTGTAAGGCGCAATGGCCTCCATCAGGTCGTCTTCCGGGAACGGGTAAAGCTGCTCGATACGCACGATGGCGATGTCTTCGCGGCCTTCGGCACGACGTTTTTCCAGCAAGTCGTAGTAGACCTTGCCGCTGCACAGGATCAGGCGAGTGACCTTGGCCGCGTCCAGGGTGTCGATTTCCGAGATAACGGTCTGGAACGAACCATCGGCCAGATCTTCCAGGGTCGAGATGGCCAATTTGTGACGCAACAGCGATTTCGGAGTCAGCACCACCAACGGCTTGCGCAGCGGGCGGATCACCTGGCGACGCAGCAAGTGGTAGATCTGGGCCGGGGTAGTCGGTACGCACACCTGGATATTGTGCTCGGCGCACAATTGCAGGTAACGCTCCAGACGGGCCGAGGAGTGTTCCGGCCCCTGACCTTCATAACCGTGCGGCAGCAACATGGTCAGACCGCACAGACGGCCCCACTTGTGCTCGCCACTGGTAATGAACTGATCGATTACCACCTGGGCGCCGTTGGCGAAGTCGCCGAACTGGGCTTCCCAGATCACCAGCGCGTTTGGCGTGGTGGTCGAGTAACCGTATTCGAAGGCCAGTACGGCTTCCTCGGACAGGAACGAATCGTACAGATCGAAACGTGGCTGGCCTTCATACAGGTGCTGCAACGGGATGTAGGTGCCTGCGTCTTTCTGGTTGTGCAATACCGCGTGACGGTGCGAGAACGTACCACGGCCGATGTCCTGGCCGGTCATGCGGATCGGGTGACCTTCGAATGCCAGGGTCGCGTATGCCATGGTTTCGGCATAACCCCAGTTGATCGGCAGGCCGCCGGCTTGCATCTTCTGACGGTCTTCGTAGATCTTCGCAACCTGGCGCTGTACCACGAAGCCTTCCGGGATTTCCAGCAGCTTGGCGGACAGTTCCTGCAGGGTCTTCAGATCGAACGAGGTGTCGTGACGCGCAGTCCAGGCGTGGCCCAGGTACGGGCGCCAGTCCACGAACAACTCTTTGTTCGGCTCCTTGACCAGGCTTTTTACTACATGCAGACCGTTGTCCAGCGCGTTGCGGTATTCATCGATCTTCGCCTGAACACGCGCTTCATCCAGCACACCGGCCTTGGTCAGGCTTTCGGCGTACAGCTCACGGGTGGTGCGCTGCTTGGTGATCTGCTGGTACATCAACGGTTGGGTGCCGCTAGGCTCATCCGCTTCGTTGTGACCGCGACGGCGGTAGCAAACCAGATCGATGACCACGTCACGCTTGAACTGCATGCGGTAGTCAATGGCCAGTTGGGTCACGAACAATACAGCTTCCGGATCATCCCCATTCACATGGAGGATCGGCGCCTGGATCATCTTGGCAACGTCGGTCGCGTACTCGGTAGAGCGCGCGTCCAGCGGGTTGCTGATGGTGAAACCAACCTGGTTGTTGATAACGATGTGAACGGTACCGCCGGTCTTGAAGCCGCGGGTCTGCGACATCTGGAACGTTTCCAGGACCACGCCTTGACCGGCGAATGCCGCGTCACCGTGGATGGAAATCGGCAGAACCTTCTCACCGGTGGAATCGTTGCGACGATCCTGGCGCGCACGTACCGAACCCTCGACCACTGGAGAAACGATTTCCAGGTGGGATGGGTTGAACGCCATGGCCAGGTGAACTTCACCGCCGGTGGTCATCACGTTGGACGAGAAGCCCTGGTGGTATTTAACGTCACCGGAACCCAGCTCGACCTTCTTCTTGCCTTCGAACTCGTCGAACAGCTCGCGCGGGTTCTTGCCGAAGGTGTTGACCAACACGTTCAGGCGACCACGGTGAGCCATGCCGATCACGATTTCCTTGGTGCCGTAGGAACCGGAACGCTGGATCAGTTCGTCAAGCATCGGAATCAGGCTCTCGCCGCCTTCCAGGCCGAAACGCTTGGTGCCCGGGTATTTGGTACCCAGGTACTTTTCAAGGCCTTCGGCAGCAGTTACGCGCTCAAGCAGGTGGCCGCGCACATCGGCGGACAGCACCGGACGGCCGCGCACGCCTTCCAGGCGATGCTGGAACCAGTGGCGCTGCTCGGAATCGGTGATATGCGTAAATTCAGCGCCGATGGTGCGGCAATATGTCTGCTGCAACGCTTCGTGAATTTCGCGTAGGCTCGCTTCCTCTTTGCCGATGAACAGGTCGCCGGCACGGAAAATCGTATCAAGATCGGCATTGGTCAAGCCGTAGTGATTGATCGACAGGTCTGCAGGTGCAGGACGCTGCCACAGCCCCAGCGGATCAAGCTGGGCTGCCTGGTGGCCACGCATACGGTAGGCCTGGATCAGTCGCAGTACTTCAACTTGCTTCTTCTCGTGCTCACTGCTCACGCTCCCGGCGGAAACCGGTTGGGCGCGGCGCTGGTTCTTTGCCAGCAGCACAAACTGATCGCGAATTGTTGCATGCGATACATCGGTGGCAGCGTTGCCGTCTGAAGACAACGTCTGAAATTTGGTGCGCCATTCTTCTGGCACAGCGTTAGGGTCGTGCAGGTAGAGCTCATAAAGCTCTTCCACATAGGCAGCGTTACCACCTGAAAGATAGCCGCTGTTCCACATGCGCTGCATCACGCTTTCTTGCATGCTTGGTCACCCTCGATTTGGGGACACCACCGGCGAAAACACCGAGTTTGCTTGCAAAAGGCCAAGTGCAGCGACCAAAACAAGCCACTTAGGATCACGCTGATAGTTCGGGTACCAACCCGAATGCCCCTGCTTGTCTCATTTCTTCAAAATAAGAGCTGCGGCTTTGTAAGTCGCTGCTCAAGTTAAAACTACGGCGCCGGTTGAAGCCTGCGCCGTAGCATTTACGGGCACAACGGTCCTGCTTTTACTACAACGTCTTACACGCCGCTTTGCAGCAGCATGTTACGGATGTGACCAATGGCCTTAGTCGGGTTCAGGCCTTTGGGACATACGTTGACGCAGTTCATGATCCCGCGGCAGCGGAATACGCTGAACGGGTCATCCAGTGAAGCCAGACGCTCGGACGTCTTGGTGTCACGGCTGTCTGCCAGGAAGCGATAGGCTTGCAGCAGAGCAGCTGGACCCAGGAACTTGTCCGGGTTCCACCAGAAGGACGGGCAAGAGGTCGAGCAGCAAGCGCACAGGATGCACTCGTACAGACCGTCGAGCTTCTCGCGCTCTTCCGGGGACTGCAGACGCTCGATGGCCGGAGCCGGCGTGTCGTTCTGCAGGAATGGCTTAACCTTCTCGTATTGCTTGTAGAAGATGCTCATATCGACGACCAGGTCACGGATAACCGGCAAACCTGGCAATGGACGGACAACGAGCGTGCCTTTCTTGACCACGGCAGACAGCGGCGTAACGCAAGCCAGGCCGTTTTTGCCGTTGATGTTCATGCCGTCGGAACCGCAGACTCCTTCACGGCAAGAGCGACGATAGGAGAAACCTTCGTCCTGCTCTTTGATCAGGGCCAACACATCCAGCACCATCAGGTCTTTACCACCGGTATCGACCGTGAATTCCTGCATGAACGGCGCAGCGTCCTGATCAGGGTTGTAGCGATAAACACTGACTTTCAACATGGCAGCCACCCTTAGTAAGTCCGAATCTTCGGTTCAAACGTCGGAACCGTCTTCGGCGAGAAGTTCACGGCACGCTTGGTTACGCGCTTGTCACCCGGGAAGTACAGGGTGTGGCACAACCAGTTTTCGTCATCGCGATCTTCATAGTCTTCACGAGCGTGGGCACCACGGGATTCTTTACGAACCTCGGCGGCGATCGCAGTCGCTTCAGCCACTTCCAGCAGGTTTTGCAGCTCAAGGGCTTCGATACGAGCGGTGTTGAACGCCTGGCTCTTATCGTTGATCTTGACGTTGGCAATCCGCTTGCGCAGGTCGGCCAGCTGGGTAATACCCTTCTGCATGTATTCGCCAGTACGGAATACACCGAAGTAGTTCTGCATGCAGCTTTGCAGCTCGCGACGCAGGGTTGCCACGTCTTCGCCATCCGTGCGCTCGTTCAGAGCGTTCAGACGCGCCAGGGCAGCTTCAATATTGGCGTCGGTGGCGTCATCGTATTCGATGCCGTCGGTCAGCGCCTTTTCCAGGTGCAGGCCGGCAGCGCGACCGAATACCACCAGGTCGAGCAGCGAGTTGCCGCCCAGACGGTTGGCACCGTGTACCGATACGCAAGCCACTTCGCCTACAGCGAACAGACCATGAATGATCTCGTCCACGCCTTCGGCGTTCTGGGTGATCGCCTGGCCATGAATGTTGGTCGGCACGCCGCCCATCATATAGTGGCAAGTTGGAACCACCGGAACCGGAGCAACAACCGGGTCAACGTGCGCGAATGTCTTGGACAGTTCGCAGATACCTGGCAGGCGGCTGTGCAGCACTTCTTCACCCAGGTGATCGAGCTTCAACATCACGTGGTCGCCGTTCGGGCCGCAACCGTTGCCGGCGATGATTTCTTTAACCATCGAACGGGCAACCACGTCACGACCGGCAAGGTCCTTGGCGTTCGGAGCATAACGCTCCATGAAACGCTCGCCGTGCTTGTTGATCAGGTAACCGCCTTCACCACGGCACCCTTCTGTAACCAGTACACCGGCGCCGGCGATGCCGGTTGGGTGGAACTGCCACATTTCGATGTCTTGGACCGGAACGCCTGCACGCAGGGCCATGCCAACGCCGTCGCCGGTGTTGATCAGGGCATTGGTGGTCGAAGCGTAGATACGGCCTGCACCGCCAGTCGCCAGAACAGTAGCCTTGGCGCGGATGTAGGTGGTTTCACCGGTTTCGATGCAGATAGCGATCACGCCGACGAATGCGCCGTCCTGGTTTTTCACCAGGTCAACTGCGTAGTACTCGTTCAGGAACGTGGTGCCGGCTTTCAGGTTGCCCTGATAAAGGGTATGCAGCAGTGCGTGACCGGTACGGTCGGATGCCGCGCAGGTACGGGCAGCCTGGCCGCCTTTACCGTAATCCTTGGACTGACCACCGAATGGACGCTGGTAGATACGACCCTGTTCGGTACGGGAGAACGGCAGACCCATGTGGTCCAGCTCGAACACCGCAGCCGGGCCTTCCTGACACATGTACTCGATAGCGTCCTGGTCACCGATATAGTCGGAGCCCTTGACGGTATCGTACATGTGCCAGCGCCAGTCATCGTTCGGATCGGCAGAAGCGATAGCGCAGGTGATGCCACCCTGGGCCGATACAGTGTGGGAGCGGGTCGGGAACACCTTGGTGATCACGGCTGTCTTGTGACCGCCCTGGGCCAGCTGCAGTGCAGCGCGCATGCCGGCGCCGCCACCACCAATAATGATGGCGTCAAAAGAAATCGTTGGAATGTTAGCCATGAATCAGATACCCCAGAGAATCTGCACACCCCAGACGAAGTAAGCGAACATCGCGACGCCGCATACTGCCTGGAAAAGGAAACGTACTGCAGTCGCGGACTTGCCCAGCGCCATCGGCGTCAGGTAGTCGGTCGCGATGGTCCACATGCCGACCCAGGCGTGAGCGCCCAGGGCCACAAGGGCGAGCAGACTGAAGATACGCATCCCGTTGTGGGAGAACAGACCGTGCCATTGGGCGTAGCCAATGCCAGGGTTTGCAACGAGGTACCCGATCAGGAAAATGAAATAAGCCGCGAGAACGACCGCAGACACACGCTGCGCCATCCAGTCATAGAGGCCCGAACGCGAAAGGTTCGTAACGCTGGTTACCATATCCAAACTCCTGCCAGAACGATCAGCACCACGGAAATGGCGATGATGATTTTCGAGCCCAGGCGGCCGCCTTCCAGCGTCTCACCGATGCCCATATCCATGATCAAGTGGCGCACACCGGCTACCAGGTGATACAGCAGAGCGGACAGGAGGCCCCATGCTACGAACTTGGCCAGCGGGCTGGTCAAGCATGCCTTCACCTCGGCGTATCCTTCCTCGGAACCCAGGGATTTGCTCAATGCATAAAGCATGATGCCCAAGCCCAGGAACAGGATGATGCCGGAAACACGGTGCAGGAACGACGTAACGCCGGTGATGGGGAGTTTGATGGTCCTTAGGTCTAGGTTTACAGGTCGTTGGCTATTCACGGCTTTTTTTCACACTGAAGAGCCCCTAACAATCAGGGCAAAGTTGTTGGGGAGTGCACTGGTCAGGTAAGCACCACCCAGGGAGTGCGACCCCCAATGAAAGCAAGCCCAAAAGCCCTTGGCGGTCGGTGGCCGAGTATAGACAGTTAGGCTACTAATGACAACGCGTGCCCCTCACCCTAATAGCTGATTGCGCTGACGGGATAAAAGGCGTAAACGGCAGGCAATTTCGAGGAAAAAGTACGGTTAAAGCCTTCTGGGGCAAGACTTTAGGCAAATTGACATCTGGATTTATATCAATATAGTGGTGCGGGCCCTGCGTGGGGGGTCTGTCTGATGATTTGAAGCATAAATAGGAGGCCACATGGCTGACAAAAAAGCGCAGTTGATCATCGAGGGCGCAGCCCCCGTCGAGCTGCCCATTTTAACCGGCACCGTTGGTCCCGATGTTATCGACGTACGGGGCCTGACGGCCACGGGCCGTTTCACTTTCGACCCAGGCTTCATGTCGACCGCTTCTTGCGAATCGAAGATTACCTATATCGACGGCGATAATGGCATCCTGCTACATCGCGGCTACCCGATCGAACAACTGGCCGAGAAATCGGACTACCTGGAAACCTGCTACCTGCTGCTAAATGGCGAATTGCCAACAGCCGAGCAAAAGGCCCAGTTTGTCAGCACCGTGAAGAACCACACCATGGTTCACGAGCAGTTGAAGACCTTCTTCAACGGCTTCCGTCGCGACGCCCACCCGATGGCCGTCATGTGCGGCGTAGTCGGCGCCCTGTCGGCCTTCTATCACGACTCCCTGGACATCAATAACCCGCAGCATCGCGAAATCTCCGCGATCCGCCTGGTTGCCAAGATGCCAACCCTGGCCGCAATGGTTTACAAGTACTCCATGGGCCAGCCCATGATGTACCCGCGTAACGACCTGACGTACGCGGAAAACTTCCTGCACATGATGTTCAACACTCCGTGCGAGATCAAACCGATCAGCCCGGTACTGGCCAAGGCCATGGACCGGATCTTCATCCTCCATGCCGACCACGAACAGAACGCCTCGACGTCCACCGTGCGCCTGGCGGGCTCCTCGGGTGCCAATCCGTTCGCCTGTATCGCTGCCGGTATCGCCGCACTCTGGGGCCCTGCCCACGGCGGTGCGAACGAAGCCGTATTGACCATGCTCGATGAAATCGGCGATGTGTCCAACATCGACAAGTTCATCGCCAAGGCCAAGGATAAGAACGATCCGTTCAAGCTGATGGGCTTCGGTCACCGGGTCTACAAGAACCGCGACCCGCGCGCCACCGTGATGAAGCAGACCTGCGACGAAGTGTTGAAGGAACTGGGGATCAACAACGATCCGCAACTCGAACTGGCCATGCGCCTGGAAGAGATCGCGCTGACCGACCCGTACTTCATCGAACGCTCGCTGTACCCGAACGTCGACTTCTACTCGGGGATCATCCTCAAGGCTATCGGCATTCCAACCAGCATGTTCACCGTGATCTTCGCCCTGGCGCGGACCGTGGGCTGGATCTCCCACTGGAAAGAAATGCTCTCCAGCCCGTACAAGATTGGCCGCCCGCGCCAGCTGTACACCGGCTACGAGTCGCGTGACATTACCAAGCTGGAAGACCGCAAGTAAGCATTCAACTGCTTAGCTGCATTGAGAACGGCCTCCCTTAGTGGAGGCCGTTTTTGTTTGTGCTGCCTGACATACCGCTTTCGCGAGCAAGCCCGCTCCCACAGTTGACCGGGTACATCCTTTGAAATGCGGTCAACTGTGTGCGGGCTTGCTCGCGAAAGCAATAACCCAGGCAACACAGAACCCCAGGCAAAAAAATGCCCCGGCCTTTGGACCGGGGCATTTCTTATTGAGCTACAACCTTAGTGGTTAACCGCCCCGCTCGCCCCCAGGCCAGTCTGCGAACGCACAAACTGCGGGAAGTACAGCGCACGCTCTTTCACCGCCGCCGCCGACTTGTCGGTGATGGAGAAGAACCAGATACCCACGAACGCGATGATCATCGAGAACAGCGCCGGGTATTCGTACGGGAAGATCGCCTTTTCATGGTGCAGGATCGAGACCCAGATGGTCGGGCCGAGGATCATCAGGCCCACCGCACTGACCAGGCCCAACCAGCCGCCAATCATTGCGCCACGGGTGGTGAGGTTCTTCCAGTACATGGAAAGCAGCAGCACCGGGAAGTTACAGCTGGCCGCAATGGAGAACGCCAGGCCGACCATGAACGCAATGTTCTGGCTTTCGAACAGGATGCCCAAGCCAATCGCCAGCACTGCCAGGGCGATGGTGGTGATCTTCGACACGCGAATCTCATCCTTCTCGTTGGCCTTGCCTTTCTTGATCACGCTGGCATACAGGTCATGGGACACCGCCGAAGCACCGGCCAGGGTCAAGCCGGCAACCACCGCGAGGATGGTGGCAAACGCCACGGCCGAGATGAAGCCCAGGAAGATACTGCCGCCCACCGCATTGGCCAGGTGCACCGCCGCCATGTTGTTGCCGCCCAACAGAGCGCCTGCTGCATCCTTGAACGCCGGGTTGGTGCTGACCAGCAGAATCGCGCCGAAGCCGATGATAAAGGTCAGGATATAGAAGTAGCCGATAAAGCCAGTGGCATACAGCACGCTCTTGCGGGCTTCTTTGGCGTCACTCACGGTGAAGAAGCGCATCAGGATGTGTGGCAGGCCAGCGGTACCGAACATCAGGGCCAGGCCCAGGGAGAACGCCGAGATCGGATCCTTGACCAAGCCGCCAGGGCTCATGATCGCCTCGCCTTTAGGGTGGACCTTGATCGCCTCGGAGAACAGCATGTTGAAGTCGAAGTTGACGTGCTTCATCACCATCAGCGCCATGAACGAGGCACCGGACAGCAGCAGCACGGCCTTGATGATCTGCACCCAAGTGGTGGCCAGCATGCCGCCGAACAACACATAGAGGCACATCAGGATACCCACCAGGATCACCGCTACATGGTAATCAAGGCCGAACAGCAGTTGGATCAGCTTGCCCGCGCCGACCATCTGCGCGATCAGGTAGAACGCCACCACCACCAGCGAACCACAGGCCGACAGGCTGCGGATCTGGGTTTGCCCGAGGCGATAGGACGCCACGTCGGCAAACGTGTACTTGCCCAGGTTACGCAGGCGCTCGGCGATCAGGAACAGAATGATCGGCCAGCCCACCAGGAAGCCGATCGAGTAGATCAGGCCATCGTAGCCAGAGGTGAACACCAGTGCGGAAATCCCCAGGAAAGACGCCGCCGACATATAGTCACCAGCGATCGCCAGGCCGTTCTGGAATCCGGTGATCTTGCCACCCGCGGCATAGTAGTCGGCCGCCGAGTTGTTACGTTTGGATGCCCAGTAGGTAATGCACAATGTTGCGCCGACGAAGGCGACAAACATCAGGATCGCTGCGATGTTCAGCGGTTGCTTGTGCACTTCACCGGTCAATGCATCCGCCGCCCAAACGGCAGGAGCAAAAAGAGAAGCGCCGAATACAGCCAATAGACGACGGATCATTGCGCAGCCTCCTTGAGAATCGCATTGTTCAGGTCGTCGAATTCGCCGTTGGCGCGTCGCACATAGATGCCTGTGAGAACAAAGGCCGAGACAATCAGCCCGACCCCGATAGGGATTCCCCAGGTTATGGAGGATTCAGGACTGATCTTGGCCCCCAGGACTTGCGGTCCATAGGCGATCAACAGGATGAATCCGGAGTAAAGCCCAAGCATGATCGCCGAGAGAATCCAGGCGAACCTTTCCCTTTTTCTTACCAGCTCCTTGAAGCGCGGGCTGTTTTGAATCGAGAGGTAAATGCTGTCGTTCATTGTTTTTATCCTCGCAGCACAGCTTTTTTATTATTGGAACGTATCCACTGTATGCGGCTGCAGGACAGGTTCCAGACGACCTTAGTCTTAGAACCAGTGTAGCGAGGGTTTACGGCGCGGCAGAAACAATTGTAGGAGCGAGCTTGCTCGCGAAAAACATCAACGATAACGCGCACATCCTGGATGCTCGCGGCGTCTTTGCGTTCTTCGCGAGCAAGCTCGCTCCTACAGGTTTATCCGATTAATTGGCGGTCCACTCAGCCACACGCTCAGGATGTTTGGCCACCCAATCCTTGGCCGCCGCATCAGGCTTGGCACCTTCCTGGATAGCCAGCATCACTTCGCCGATTTCATCCTTGGAGGCCCACTGGAATTTCTTCAGGAACGCCGCGACTTCCGGGGCTTTCTTTTCCAGGCCCTTGCTGCCGATGCTATTGACCGTCTCGGCGGCGCCATAAATGCCTTTTGGATCTTCAAGGAACCGCAGTTTCCACTTGGCGAACATCCAGTGCGGCACCCAGCCGGTCACCGCGATGGAGTCCTGCTTGTCTTCGGCACGGGTCAATTCCGCGATCATTGCCGCCCCGGAGCTGGCTTGCAGCTTATAGTCCAGCCCGTATTGCTTGATGGCCTCGTCAGTCTTGAGCATCACGCCTGAACCGGCATCGATGCCAACAATCTTGTTCTTGAAGGTGGTGTCGGTCTTCAAGTCCTCGATGGACTTGGCCTTGACGTACTCCGGTACGATCAAGCCGATCTTCGCCTCCTTGAAGTTGGGGCCGTAGTCGACCACCTTGTCCTTGTTCTTGGTCCAATACTCGCCGTGAGTGACCGGCAGCCAGGCCGAGAGCATGGCGTCGAGTTTGCCGGTGGCCACGCCCTGCCACATGATCCCGGTGGCAACTGCCTGCAGTTTCACGTCATAACCGAGCTTTTGCTTGATCACCTCAGCCGCCACGTGGGTGGTGGCGACACTGTCCGACCAGCCGTCCACATAGCCGATGCTCAGGGTCTTGCTGTCGGCGCTGGCCAGTGTGGAACCCATCGCAACTACCAACGTGGCAGCTGCGCCCAAGAGTCGTCGCATCTTCATAGTGCATCCCCGAAAGTGCTGCGCCCGACGGATGCCGAGCGACGTCAACCTGTTGTTCTATGGTGCTGTAGGATCATCAACCCGCCGCCCCCGGCGACCTGCTCTGACTACGACCTCGGGTAAGCAAGAAACGACATCAAGTTGCCAGTAGGACGAACTGTAGGAAATCCCGTCAAAATTCCGCCCGAACTTTGCATGTCAAAATTATGCGACCCCACTGAAAACCGGCAAATACAGGTAACATGCGCGCCTTTGCTCCCACACGGCCTGACCATGACCGCGACTGCTCGCTTCCCCTTCCTGCCTTATGTATTTGCCTTGCTGCTCGGCCTGTTCGCCCTCGGTGGCTACTGGTACGGCCTTGGCCAGCCGATAGTGCTGCCGGATGTGGCCAGCGCCAGCCACAAGCTGCAATGCGCGTCCTACACACCGTTCGACAAGGACCAATCGCCGTTCGACCAGCCCTTCAAACTGCGCCCCGAGCGCATGGACGCCGACCTGGCACTGCTGGCCACGCGTTTTGAGTGCATCCGCACCTACTCCCAGACCGGCCTCGAGGCCTTGCCTGACCTGGCGCGCAAACACGGGCTGAAGCTGATGAGCGGCGCCTGGATCAGCAGCAACCCGGTGGACAATGCCAAGGAAGTCGACAAGCTGATCGCCTCGGCCAATGCCAACCCCGACGTGGTCACATCGGTGATCGTCGGTAACGAAGCCTTGCTGCGCAAGGAAATCACCGCCACGCAGTTGGTGAAGTTGATCGAGCAGGTCAAAAGCCAGATCCAGCAGCCGGTCACCTACGCCGACGTCTGGGAGTTCTGGCTGCAACACCCGGAAATTGCCCCGGCGGTGGATTTCCTGACCATTCACCTATTGCCGTACTGGGAAGATAACCCGGCGGGCATCGATCAGGCCCTACGCCATGTCAGCGATATTCGCCAGACATTCGGTAACCGCTTCGCCCCGAAGGACGTGATGATCGGCGAAACCGGCTGGCCCAGCGAAGGCCGCCAGCGGGAAACCGCGGTGCCGAGCCGGGTCAACGAAGCCAAGTTCATTCGCGGCTTTGTCGCCATGGCCGAAGCCAATGGCTGGCACTACAACCTGATCGAAGCCTTTGACCAACCATGGAAACGCGCCAGCGAAGGTGCGGTCGGCGGTTACTGGGGGCTGTTTGATGCCGATCGCCAGGACAAGGGCATTCTGGCCGGCCCGGTCACCAACGTGCCGTACTGGCCTGTGTGGCTGGGTGTTGGCGGGATGATCCTGCTAGGCACCCTGGTGCTCGGCGGACGCGTTCGCACCACCCGCGCCGCGTTGTTGCTGCCGTTGCTGGGCGCGGTAGCGGCGGGTTCGATTGGCAGTTGGGCCGAACTTACCCGGGTGACTGCACGCTTCACTGATGAATGGATCTGGGCCGGGCTGTTGCTTGCCCTGAACCTGTTGGTGCTGGCCCATGCAGCCCTGGCCTTGAGCGCTCGCCAGGGTTGGCGCGAACGGGCCTTCGCCTGGCTGGAGCAACGCGCTGGCTGGCTGATCGCATTTGCCGGGTTCGCCACTGCGGTGATGATGCTGGCGCTGGTGTTCGACCCGCGCTACCGCAGCTTCCCCAGCGCCGCCCTGCTGCTGCCGGCGCTGGTCTACCTGCTGCGCCCAGTGACCGGGCCACGACGGGAAATTGCCCTTCTGGCCTTCATCATCGGTGCCGGCATTGCGCCGCAGCTGTATCGCGAAGGCTTGATGAACCAGCAGGCGCTGGGTTGGGCGGTGGTGAGTGGGTTGATGGTTGCTGCCCTGTGGCGTTGCCTGCGAGTGCGCAAGGCTTGAGATTGCTATCGCGGGCAAGCCCGCTCCCACATTCGACCGCTGTACTAAATGTGGGAGCGGGCTTGCCTGCGATCGGCCCTATCAGACAGCCCGAGGCGCCCTGACCAACCGCAACCCGGCAATCACCAGCGCAAACACCGCAAAATTGGTGTTGTACAACGCCAGTGCCGGAATTCCAAACGCCAGCCCCAGCACCGCCAAACCCCAGCCGGCACGGCCTGGCACCAAAAACGCCAGTACCGACGTGACCAACGCGGCCCAGCCCAACATCCGGAAGTGAATCATCAGCCCCAGATTGGCACGCAGCTGGCATTCCCAGCGGCTGGCGTCATCGGCACAGATGCCCACCCACTGCCCGTCTTCCATAAACCCATAACGGGCGCCATAACTGGCGGCCAGCCATAACGGCAAGGCCAACAGCAGTAGGATCAGCGGCAAACGACGGGACATAAAGGCACTCCGATAGGCGAAAACGGCGCCCAGCTTAATCTCCCCGGGGGCATTGGCAAGGGCTGCACACAGATAACTATTCATCAAAGCGTGCCAAAGTGTATCGTCTGCCCACTATTACCTCGATTCCTGCGTTTTTTTCCGATATTAAGTGCCGATGGCTGGCACTTCGGCGATAACGCGGTGGTCATAGCCTGCGAACTTCATTAAGCACGTTTCCTCTTAGGGATTTAGTCATGCTCCGTTCCTTGCGCTGTGCTGCCCTGTTGGGTGGCCTTTTTTTGAGTGCGTCAGCACTGGCGGTCGATGTTGATCCGGCCAGCTATGGCTACCCTTTGACCAACCCGTTCGAAGCGACCATCGCCACAACGCCACCGGACCTGCGGCCGGATTTGCCATCCATCGATGAGATCAACCAATCCGACTACAGCCTGAACATGCGCCCAGAGCGTGAATTCAGTCTGCCCGACAACTTCTGGCCGGTGAAGAAACTCACCTACCGCATCGCCAAGCAAGACCGCGCGGCACCCCTGATTTTCCTGATCGCCGGCACCGGCGCGCGTTTTGACAGCTCCATCAACGAATACCTGAAAAAGCTGTACTACAAGGCCGGCTACCACGTCGTCCAATTGTCGTCGCCCACCAGCTTTGACTTCATCAGCGCCGCCTCGCGCTTTGCCACCCCCGGCATCACCCAGGAAGACGCCCAGGACATGTACCGCGTGATGCAAGCCGTACGCGCGCAAAACGCCACGTTGCCGGTCACCGACTTCTACCTCACCGGCTACAGCCTGGGTGCCCTGGACGCGGCATTCGTCAGTAAGCTGGACGAAACCCGACGCAGCTTCAACTTCAAGAAAGTGCTGCTGCTCAACCCGCCGGTCAACCTCTATACCTCCATCACCAACCTCGACAAGCTGGTGCAGACCGAGGTCAAGGGCATCAACAACAGCACCACGTTCTATGAGCTGGTGTTGAACAAGCTGACCCGCTACTTCCAGCAAAAGGGCTATATCGACATGAACGATGCCCTGCTCTACGACTTCCAGAACTCCAAGGAACACCTGACCAACGAGCAGATGGCGATGCTGATCGGCACCTCGTTCCGTTTCTCGGCGGCCGATATCGCCTTCACCTCGGACCTGATCAACCGTCGTGGCTTGATCATCCCGCCCAAGTACCCGATCACCGAAAGCACCAGCCTCACGCCGTTCCTCAAGCGTGCGCTGCAGTGTGATTTCGACTGCTACCTCACCGAACAAGTGATCCCGATGTGGCGCGCCCGCTCCGACGGCGGCAGCCTGCTGCAACTGATCGACCAGGTGAGCCTGTACGCCCTCGAGGACTACCTGCGCGACAGCCCGAAAATCGCGGTAATGCACAACGCCGATGACGTGATCCTCGGCCCTGGCGACCTGGGCTTTTTGCGCAAGACCTTCGGCGATCGCTTGACCGTCTACCCGCTGGGCGGCCATTGCGGCAACCTCAATTACCGCGTCAACGCCGACGCCATGCTGGAGTTCTTCCGTGGCTAAACATCTCCTGCTTCTTGCGGCCTTACTCTGTGCAGGCGTTGCCAACGCGGACAACAGCAAGGCTCACGCACCGACCGTGGTCGACCAGGATGGCTTCAAGGAACCCTTGAGCAAACTCAAGTTCAACCCTGGCCTGGACCAGCGCGAGTTCGAGCGCTCGACCCTCAACGCCCTCAACGTCTATGACCCGCTGGAGTCGTGGAACCGTCGGGTGTACCACTTCAACTATCGCTTCGACCAATGGGTATTCTTGCCAGTGGTCGATGGCTATCGCTACGTCACCCCAAGTTTCCTGCGCACCGGTGTCAGCAACTTCTTCAACAACCTGGGCGACGTGCCCAACCTGATGAACAGCCTGCTGCAACTCAAGGGCCATCGCTCCCTGGAAACCACGGGCCGCCTGCTGGTCAATACCACCCTTGGTATCGCCGGCCTGTGGGACCCGGCCACCGCCATGGGCCTACCGCGCCAGAGCGAAGACTTCGGCCAGACCCTGGGCTTCTACGGCGTGCCCGGTGGTGCTTACCTGATCCTGCCGATCCTCGGCCCATCCAACCTGCGCGACACTGGCGGCCTGTTGGTGGACTACACCGCCGAATCCCAGATCAACCTCCTCAACGTGTCTGAAGTCAGCTCCAACCACCCGGAAATCTGGGCGTTACGTGCGGTGGACAAGCGCTACCAGACCAGCTTCCGTTACGGTCAGATGAACTCGCCGTTCGAGTATGAAAAGGTGCGCTACGTGTACACCGAGTCGCGCAAGTTGCAGATCGCGGAGTAACCGCCCAAGCACAAAAAAAGGCCATTCGATTGAATGGCCTTTTTTATGGCTCTCAGGTGCTCAAGCCTTGAGCGATTTCCACGCCTTGCCCACCCCGCTGACTACCGCCAGCACCAGCGCCCCCGCAATGATCCCCGCCACGGCATTGAGCAGGGTCGGCATCAACCAAGTGATGCCACCGATGCTCTGGCTGACAGTTTCAATCCAATGATGCACCGCAGGCACGCCATGAGTCAGGATGCCGCCGCCGACCATAAACATGGCTGCCGTGCCGATCACCGACAGGCTTTTCATCATGTACGGTGCGGCCCGCAGAATCCCGCCACCGATGCTGCGCGCCATCTGCCCGGGCTTTTGCGTGAGCCATAGGCCCAAATCATCGAGTTTGACGATACCGGCCACCAGACCATAGACGCCGATGGTCATGACCAGGGCGATGCCCGACAGTACGATCACTTGCTGCATCAGCGGTGCGTCGGCGACGGTGCCCAGGGTGATGGCGATGATTTCGGCAGAGAGGATAAAGTCGGTGCGGATCGCACCCTTGATCTTGTCTTTCTCGAAGGCCACCAGATCTGTTGCGGGGTCGGCCACGGCTTTGACCAACTGGGCATGTTCGGCCTGATCGTCGGCCTTGCTGTGCAGGAATTTATGGGCAAGCTTTTCAAAGCCCTCGTAACACAGGTAGGCGCCACCGAGCATCAACAGTGGCGTGACCGCCCACGGCGCGAAGGCGCTGATCAATAGCGCGGTGGGCACCAGGATCAGTTTGTTGATAAACGAGCCCTTGGCAACCGCCCACACCACCGGAATTTCCCGCTCGGCGCGCACACCAGAGACTTGCTGGGCATTGAGCGCCAGATCGTCACCCAGCACGCCGGCGGTTTTCTTGGCGGCCATTTTTGTCATCAAGGCCACATCGTCGAGAACGGCGGCGATGTCATCGATCAATACCAACAAGCTGCTTCCTGCCATGAATCGGGCGTCCTTAATGTGGGATGTTTCGCAGCATAGCGTGCTACAAGACGTCGCGGGCACATTCTTGAGACACGCGGATCGCCGGTGCTACCATGCGCAACCGCCTGTCCTGGCAAGGAATCATCTGGTCTATGAGCACCATTCGCGAGCGCAACAAAGAACTGATCCTGCGGGCTGCCAGCGAGGAGTTTGCCGACAAGGGCTTCGCCGCGACCAAAACCAGTGACATCGCCGCCAAGGCCGGGCTACCCAAGCCCAACGTCTACTACTACTTCAAGTCCAAGGACAACCTCTACCGCGAGGTGCTCGAAAGCATCATCGAGCCGATCCTGGCTGCCTCCACCCCCTTCAACCCGGACGGCGACCCCAAGCAGGTATTGAGCGGCTATATCCGCTCGAAAATCAGCATCTCCCGCGACCTGCCGTTTGCCTCGAAAGTGTTCGCCAGCGAAATCATGCACGGCGCCCCCCACCTGAGCCCCGAGCAGGTGCAGCAGCTCAACGCCCAGGCCAAACACAATATCGATTGCATCCAGAGCTGGGTCGATCGCGGCCTGATCGCCGCTATTGACCCTCATCACCTGATGTTCAGCATCTGGGCAGCGACCCAGACCTATGCCGACTTCGACTGGCAGATCTCAGCGGTGACCGGCAAGGCCAAGCTGGATGAGGCCGATTATGAGGCGGCGGCGCAGACGATTATTCGGTTGGTACTTAAAGGGTGTGAACCGGACTGAAACACCGCGGTGTGGCCAAGATTCGCGGGCAAGCCCGCTCCCACACTAGATTTGTGCCAGACACAAAATGTATGAACAACAAAGATCCCATGTGGGAGCGGGCTTGCTCGCGAAAGCGCCCTCCCAGACACATCCTGCCAAAAGCCCGCCCGTCAGCCTCAAACTCCCCGATCTAGCCTCTCAAGACATCATCTGAAGAGAGGCAACGGAATGCCTGATCGAGCCACCTCACACCGCCTACGCATCGGACGGATCAGCGAACCCAACAATATCTACCTGATTACCACCAACACCCACGAACGTGTGCCGATCTTCAGCGACTTCTACCTGGGCCGCCTGGTGGTCTGGCAGTTCAGGCTCGCCCAGTATCAAGGGCTGGCACACTCTCTGGCCTGGGTGGTGATGCCCGACCATTTCCACTGGCTGATCGAGCTGCAAAAAGGCTCCCTGGGCGACTTGGTATGCCAGGTCAAATCCAAAAGCACTCGATCGGTCAATGGCGCCACTGGCCGCAAAGGAAGGCTCTGGCAAACCAGCTTTCATGACCATGCGCTTCGCAAGGAAGAAGACCTGGTGAAAGTGGCCAGGTATGTGGTGGCCAATCCATTGAGGGCGGGATTGGTGGAGAGAGTTGGCGACTATCCGCTGTGGGATGCGGTTTGGGTATAGATTCAGACCGAGTCGCCGCTTTCGCGAGCAAGCCCGCTCCCACATTTTGACCGTGTTCACAGGTCAAAACTCGCGAAAGCGGGCCTCCCTGTCACTACAACCTCAAGCCGACACCCCCGCATCCGCCAGCAACCCCACCCCTTCAATCGCCGTAATCGCGCACTGCTCATCAATATCCGACGTGTCCCCACTGATCCCGATCGCCCCCAGCACCACGCCCGCCGGGTCCCGGATCAACACCCCACCCGGTGCCGGCACGACACCGCCCTGCCCCAGGCTGTTCAAGGCAGCAATAAACGCCGGCCGTTGCTGGGCATCCAAGGCCAACAAGCGCGAGCCCTTGCCCAGGGCTATCGCGCCCCAGGCCTTGCCGATGGCGATTTGGGGGCGCAGCAGGCTGGCGCCGTCTTCCCGTTGCAGGGTGATCAGGTGCCCGCCGCTGTCGAGCACCGCGATGGTCAGCGGTGCAGCGGCAATGGTGCGGCCTGCGGTGATGGCCTGGCTGACCAGGTTGACTGCGACTTTCAAGGTTAGAGCGCTCATGGGTGCCGTCCTTATCTTGTTATTGAGAAAGCCTTGGGGCTCTGATTGATCAGAAGCCGGATACAACAAATAGAACACAATAGATTTATTTTTTGTATACAATATTTCGAAACATACGCACCACACTTCGAAATACTCCCGCTAAAAAGCCTTCCGACGAATGCACAGGCTCTGGAACAAAATGGATTGACCTGCGCTGCTCGCCGTGAATACACTTTGAAGCAACACCACTTGTATACAATTACAAAACGCAAGAGGCACCAAAACCATGAGCAAAATGAGAGCAATCGAAGCCGCTGTCCTGGTGATGCGCCGTGAGGGTGTAGACACCGCCTTCGGTATCCCAGGCGCCGCGATCAACCCGTTGTATTCGGCCCTGCAAAAGGTCGGCGGCATCGATCACGTCCTTGCTCGCCACGTGGAAGGCGCTTCGCACATGGCCGAGGGGTACACCCGCACCAAGGCCGGCAATATCGGCGTGTGCATCGGCACTTCGGGCCCGGCGGGCACGGACATGGTCACCGGCCTGTACAGCGCCTCGGCCGATTCAATCCCGATCCTGTGCATCACCGGGCAAGCGCCTCGCGCCCGGATGCACAAGGAAGATTTCCAGGCCGTGGATATCACCAGCATCGTCAAGCCAGTGACCAAGTGGGCAACCACCGTGCTGGAACCTGGCCAGGTGCCGTATGCGTTCCAGAAAGCCTTCTATGAAATGCGCTCCGGCCGCCCCGGCCCGGTGCTGATCGACTTGCCATTCGATGTACAGATGGCTGAGATCGAGTTCGACATCGACGCCTACCAGCCACTGCCATTGGCCAAGCCACTGGCCACGCGCATCCAGGTCGAGAAAGCCCTGGCCATGCTCGACCAGGCCGAGCGCCCGCTGCTGGTCAGCGGTGGCGGCGTGATCAATGCCGACGCCAGCGAACTGCTGGTGGAGTTCGCCGAGCTGACGGGTATCCCGGTGATCCCGACCCTGATGGGCTGGGGCACCATCCCCGACGACCACCCGCTGATGGTGGGCATGGTCGGCCTGCAAACCTCGCACCGCTACGGCAACGCGACGATGCTCAAGTCGGACGTGGTCCTGGGCGTCGGCAACCGCTGGGCCAACCGCCACACCGGTTCGGTGGAGGTGTACACCGAGGGTCGCAAATTCATTCACGTTGACATCGAGCCGACGCAAATCGGCCGTGTGTTCACCCCGGACCTTGGCATCGTGTCCGACGCCGGTGCCGCGCTGACGATGTTTATTGAAGTGGCCCGCGAGTGGAAAGCCGCCGGCAAGCTCAAGGACCGCAGCGCCTGGCTGCATGATTGCCAGCAGCGCAAAGCCACCCTGCACCGCAAGACGCACTTCGACAACGTACCGGTCAAGCCGCAACGGGTGTACGAAGAGATGAACCAGGTGTTCGGTAAAGATACCTGCTACGTCAGCACCATCGGCCTGTCGCAGATTGCCGGCGCGCAGTTCCTGCACGTCTACAAGCCACGCCACTGGATCAACTGTGGCCAGGCCGGCCCACTGGGTTGGACCATCCCCGCCGCACTGGGCGTGGTCAAGGCCGACCCGAGCCGCAAGGTGGTGGCACTGTCGGGCGACTATGACTTCCAGTTCATGATCGAAGAGCTGGCCGTGGGCGCGCAGTTCAAGCTGCCTTACATCCACGTGGTGGTGAACAACTCGTACCTGGGGCTGATCCGCCAGGCCCAGCGCGGTTTTGAAATGGACTACTGCGTGCAGTTGTCTTTCGATAACCTCAATGCCCCGGAACTCAACGGTTATGGCGTCGACCACGTCGCCGTCGCCGAAGGCCTGGGTTGCAAGGCCCTGCGTGTGTTCGAACCGGGCCAGATCCAGCCAGCGCTGCGCAAGGCCCAGGAAATGATCGAAGAGTTCAAGGTGCCGGTGATTGTCGAGATTATTCTGGAGCGCGTGACCAATATTTCCATGGGCACCGAGATCAACGCCGTCAACGAATTCGAAGATCTGGCACTGGTGGGCAACGACGCACCGACTGCCATTTCATTGCTCGATTAAGGAGAACCCCATGCCGCGTTTTGCCGCCAACCTGTCCATGCTGTTTACCGAACAGGACTTTCTCGCCCGCTTCAAAGCCGCCGCCGACGCCGGCTTCAGTGGGGTGGAATACCTGTTCCCCTACGACTTCAGCTCTGCGCAAATCAAGGCACAACTCGACGCCCACGGTTTGACCCAAGTGCTGTTCAACCTGCCGGCCGGCGACTGGGCCAGCGGCGAGCGCGGCCTGGCCTGCCACCCCGACCGGGTCGAGGAATTCCGCGCGGGGGTCAACCTGGCCATCGCCTATGCCCAGGTGCTGGGCAATACCCAGATCAACTGCCTGGCGGGGATTCGCCCTGCCGGCGTGGATGACGCCACCCTGGAAAAAACCTTTGTCGCCAACCTCAAGTACGCGGCCGACAAGCTGCAAGCAGTGGGCATCAAGCTGGTGATGGAAGCGATCAACACCCGCGACATTCCCGGCTTCTACCTCAACAACACGGCGCAGGCCCTGGCGATTCGCGAACAGGTGGGCAGCGCCAACCTGTTCCTGCAATACGACATCTACCACATGCAAATCATGGAAGGTGACCTGGCCCGCACCATGGCGACGCACCTGGATCAGATCAACCATATCCAGCTGGCCGACAACCCAGGACGCAACGAGCCGGGCACGGGCGAGATCAACTATCGCTTCCTGTTCGAGCACCTGGACCGCATCGGGTATCAGGGTTGGGTGGGCTGCGAGTACAAGCCGTTGACCACGACCGAAGCCGGTCTTGGCTGGCTCAAGACCCATAACGCGATCTGACCAACACACACACAACCCAACTGTGGGAGCGGGCTTGCTCGCGAAGGTCTGACATTCAACATTTTTGTCGACTGATCTACCGCAATCGCGAGCAAGCCCGCTCCCACATTTAGATCGCCTGGGTCTGGTAGACCGGGCCAGGCTCGCACAGAGAATAAAAAGAGGATTTGATCATGGCTAAAATCGGCTTTATCGGCACCGGCATCATGGGCCAACCCATGGCCGCGAACCTGCAGAAAGCAGGTCACCAACTGTTCCTGTCCGAGCACCATGGCAAGGCACCCGCCGAGCTGATCGCCGCCGGTGCCGTGGCCCTGGCCAACCCGCAGCAAGTGGCCCAGGAAGCAGAGTTCATCATCGTCATGGTGCCTGACACCCCTCAGGTCGATGACGTGTTGTTCCGCGCCGACGGTGTGGCCGCAGGCCTGTCGCCGAACAAGGTAGTGATCGACATGAGTTCGATCTCGCCCACCGCTACCAAGGCCTTTGCCGCCAAGATCAACGCCACCGGCGCGCAGTACCTCGACGCCCCGGTATCGGGCGGCGAAGTCGGCGCCAAGGCCGCCACCCTGAGCATCATGGTCGGTGGCGAACCGCAGACCTTCGAACGTGCCCTGCCACTGTTCCAGAGCATGGGCAAGAACATCACCCTGGTGGGTGGCAATGGCGATGGCCAGACCGCCAAGGTAGCGAACCAGATCATCGTCGCCCTGAACATCCAGGCCGTGGCCGAAGCGCTGCTGTTCGCCGCGAAAAACGGTGCGGACCCGGCCAAGGTTCGCGAAGCGCTGATGGGTGGCTTTGCCTCGTCGAAGATCCTCGAAGTGCATGGCGAGCGGATGATCAAGGGCACCTTCGACCCGGGCTTCCGTATCAACCTGCACCAGAAGGACTTGAACCTGGCCCTGGCCGGTGCCAAGGAACTGGGGATCAACCTGCCCAACACCGCCTCGACCCAGCAAGTGTTCAGCACCTGCACCGCGATTGGCGGCGGCAACTGGGACCATTCGGCGCTGATCAAGGGGCTGGAGCATATGGCGAATTTCTCGATTCGCGATAAGTAAGCCCGCCTGCGATCCACCTTTGGAATGGGATCAAAATGTGGGAGCGGGCTTGGTCGCGATAGCGGTGTTCCAGTCAGCATGGATGTTGAATGTAAGACCATCGCGAGCAAGCCCGCTCCCACATTTTGATCCGGTTCCAAGTTTCAAATCCAATAACAAGAATCCGGGAGCCCGCTTATGTCGGTCGATCCGCAACACCTGCTTCGCGAGCTGTTTGCCACAGCCATCGACGCTGCCCACCCCCGGCAAGTCCTCGAACCCTATCTACCCGCCGACCGCAGCGGCCGCGTGATTGTGATCGGCGCAGGCAAAGCCGCCGCCGCCATGGCCCTGGTGGTCGAAAACAGCTGGCAAGGTGAAGTCCACGGCCTGGTAGTCACCCGCTACGGCCACGGCGCGCCCTGCCAGAAGATCGAAGTGGTCGAAGCCGCGCACCCAGTGCCCGATGCCGCTGGCCAGGCCGTGGCCAAGCGCGTGTTGGAGTTGATCAGCAATCTGAACGAAGACGACCGCGTGATCTTCCTCTTGTCCGGCGGTGGTTCCGCCCTGCTGGCCTTGCCCGCAGCAGGGATTACCCTGGCCGACAAACAGACCATCAACAAAGCCCTGCTCAAATCCGGCGCCACCATCGGCGAGATGAATTGCGTGCGCAAGCACCTCTCGGCGATCAAGGGCGGGCGGTTGGCCAAGGCGTCCTGGCCCGCCACCGTCTACACCTACGCGATTTCCGATGTACCGGGCGATCAGGCCACGGTGATTGCCTCCGGCCCGACGGTTGGCGACCCGAGCACCTCGCAACAGGCCCTGGCAATTCTCAAGCGTTACAAGATCCAAGTGCCGGCCTCGGTGCGCAGTTGGTTGCAAAGCCCTGAGTCGGAGACCGTCAAGCCTGGCGATCCGTGCCTTGCGCGCAGCCATTTCCAGTTGATCGCACGGCCGCAGCAATCTCTCGAAGCGGTAGCGGTGAAAGTGCGCCAGGCCGGTTTCAGCCCGCTGATCCTCGGCGACCTGGAAGGCGAAGCGCGGGACGTGGCCAAGGTCCACGCCGGCATCACCCGGCAGATCATCCAACACGGCCAGCCACTGGCGGCGCCGTGCGTGATCCTGTCCGGCGGCGAGACCACCGTGACCGTGCGCGGCAATGGCCGTGGCGGACGCAACGCCGAGTTCCTGCTGAGCCTGACCGACAGCCTCAAGGGCCTGCCCGGCGTGTACGCCCTGGCCGGTGACACCGACGGCATCGACGGTTCCGAAGACAACGCCGGGGCGATCATGACCCCAACCACCTACGCCCGCGCCGAGGCCCTGGGCCTGTCGGCCAGCGACGAGTTGGACAACAACAATGGCTACGGTTATTTCGCCGCGCTCGACGCGTTGATCGTCACCGAGCCGACCCGCACCAACGTCAACGACTTCCGTGCCATTTTGATACTTGAGACTGCTGCCCATGACGCCTGACAAGAAGGTCAAAATCCTCGCCACCCTGGGGCCGGCCACCGACGGTATCGATGACATCCGCGAACTGGTGCAGGCCGGGGTGAATATCTTCCGCCTGAACTTCAGCCATGGCGATCACGCCGACCATGCCCAGCGCTACCAGTGGATCCGCCAGGTCGAGCGCCAGCTCAACTACCCGCTGGGGATCCTGATGGACCTGCAGGGGCCCAAATTGCGCGTCGGGCGTTTCGCCGAGGGCAAGGTGCAACTGGTGCGTGGCCAAGCGTTGCGCCTGGACCTCGACCCCACACCGGGCGACCAGCGCCGGGTCAACCTGCCCCATCCAGAAATCATCAAGGCCCTGGAGCCGGGCATGGATCTGCTGCTGGACGACGGCAAGCTGCGCCTGCGGGTGATTACCAAACATGCCGATGCGATCGACACCACGGTATTGAACGGCGGCGAACTGTCCGATCGTAAAGGGGTGAATGTCCCACAAGCCTTGTTGGAACTCAGCCCACTGACCGCCAAGGACCGCCGCGACCTGAGCTTCGGCCTGGAACTGGGCGTGGACTGGGTGGCGCTGTCGTTTGTGCAGCGTCCCGAAGACATCCGCGAAGCCCGCGAGCTGATCGGCGACAAGGCGTTCTTGATGGCGAAGATCGAGAAACCCTCGGCGGTGCGCTACCTGCAGGAAATCGCCGAGCTGAGCGATGCGATCATGGTCGCCAGAGGGGATCTGGGCGTGGAAGTGCCGGCCGAGAGCGTGCCGCAAATCCAGAAAGACATCATCAGCACCTGCCGCCAGTTGGGCAAGCCGGTGGTGGTGGCCACGCAGATGCTCGAGTCCATGCGTTTCTCGCCGGCACCCACCCGCGCCGAAGTCACGGACGTGGCCAATGCCGTGGCCGAGGGCACCGATGCGGTGATGCTGTCGGCCGAAACCGCCTCCGGCGAGTACCCACTGGAAGCGGTGCAGATGATGAGCAAGATCATTCGCCAGGTGGAGAACGGCCCGGATTACCAGACCCAGTTGGATGTAAGCCGACCCAAGGCCGATGCCACGGTGTCGGATGCCATCAGCTGCGCAATCCGCCGGATCAGCAGCATCTTGCCGGTGGCGGTGCTGGTGAACTACAGCGAGTCGGGTAGCTCCAGTCTGCGGGCGGCGCGGGAACGGCCGGCGGTGCCGATCCTCAACCTCACGCCGAACCTGTCCACCGCCCGGCGCCTGAGCGTGGCCTGGGGCGTGCATTCGGTGGTCAATGATCGGTTGCGGCAGGTGGACGAGGTGTGCTCCACGGCACTGGAAATCGCCCAGGCCCAGGGCATGGCACAGCGTGGGGATACGTTGCTGATCACCGCGGGGGTGCCCTTTGGGCAGCCGGGGTCGACCAACTCGCTGCGTATCGAGACCCTACTGTAGGAGCGAGCTTGTCTCCGGGCGGCGTTGCGACGAAAAACCTGAGAGCGACGCGTTCATTCAGAAAGCACGCGTCATCGTTAACGACCTTCGCGAGCAAGCTCGCTCCTACAGGGGAGCGACCACCACCATGCCCAACCCAACCTGCCCCGACTGGGCCGAAGCCCTGCTCAACGGCTTCAGCCAGATATTCCTGCAGCGCCACCCACTGTGTGGCCTGCTGTGCCTGCTGGCGATTCTCACCTGCGCTCCGGCCCTGCTCGGCGGTGCGCTGCTGGGCGGGGTCGCCGGCTTGCTCACCGCCCAGCGCCGCGACTATCCCAAGGCCGAGCGCCAGGCCGGGCTCTATAGCTATAACGGTGTGTTGCTGGGGTTGCTGATCAGCCAGCACTTTGCCTGGTCGGCGCTGGTACCGCCGCTGATCCTGGCGTGCGGTGGCCTGAGTGCGATCCTGACCCGGCAATGGGTCAAGCGCATGGTCCATGGCGATGACCTGCCCGCCTATACCGCGCCCTTCGTCGCCATCGGCTGGTTGCTGCTCGGCACGGTCTCACCGACCGCGCTGCCGGTCAGCACACCGGACACCCTCGCCTGGCTCAGCGCTCCGCTGCTCGGCCTGGGGCAGATCGTGCTGCTGGATCAACCGCTGGCCGGTCTACTGATCGCCGTTGGCCTGCTGCTGGCCAGCCCTCGCGCAGCGCTGTGGGCGATGCTCGGTGCCAGCAGCGGCGTGGCACTCGGCCTGCTGCTCGACGACCCCGCCGGCGCCCTGCTCGGCCTGCATAGCTATAACCCCGCGCTTGCCGCCCTGGCCCTCAGCCAGTACCGGCGCCAACCCTGGCTGCCAGTGCTCGGCATCCTCCTGGCAAGCCTGCTCGCCCCAGGTTTTGCCGGCCTGCACCTGGCACCGCTGACAGCGCCGTTTATCCTTGCCTGCTGGCTGGTGCGCGCAACGCTGCGCCTGCGGCACAGGGCCAACATGGACAGCCCGTTCGAATCCCCCTAGGCTTCGCAGATCTTCGATTCAGGCGGACTTCATGGACAGCAACAACGACTGGCGCCAGCGGCTTTACGTCATGGTATTCCAGAGCGACACAGCGGCCGGGCGGCGTTTTGACGGCATCCTGTTACTGATCATCCTCGCAAGCATAGTGATCGTGATGCTCGACAGCATCGACCAGGTCCACCAGAACTACGCCAATGTGCTGGCCTATATCGAGTGGGGCTTCACGCTGATCTTCGCCATCGAATACGGCCTGCGCCTGTATTGCTCGCCCAAGCCGTTGCGCTATGCCTTCAGTTTCTATGGGCTGGTGGACTTGCTGGCCATCGTCCCCGGCATCCTTGCTCTGTACTACAGCGACGCGCAGTACCTGCTGATTATCCGCATCATCCGCATGTTGCGGATCTTCCGCGTGCTCAAGCTCAGCCCGTACCTCAAGCAAGCCAACTACCTGATGTCGGCACTGCGCGGCAGCAAGCAGAAGATCGTGGTGTTCCTGGTCAGCGTCTGCACCCTGGTGACGGTGTTCGGCACCCTGATGTACGTGATTGAAGGCCCGGAGCATGGTTTTACCAGCATCCCCAAAGGCATCTACTGGGCTATCGTGACCCTGACCACTGTGGGCTTTGGCGACATCGTGCCCAAGACCCCGCTGGGCCAAGTGATCTCATCGTTGGTGATGATCACCGGTTACTCGATCATCGCCGTGCCCACCGGGATTTTCACCGCCGAGCTGGCCAACGCCATGCGAGGCGAGCAACTGCAACACGATTGCCCGGTGTGCAAGAAAAACACCCACGAACCCAACGCGGCCTTCTGTTCACGCTGTGGCAACGGGCTCTATCAGAAAGTGGAATAAGCAAAGTTCTTTTTAATCTTTAAGCGTCTATGCAGCCCCGGCTATAGTCGTGGGCTATAAGCCACTACCTTCTCGAACAACAAGGAATGAGCAGTGAAAAAACTCGTTAGCGCTTCTCTCCTGGCCGCTGGCCTTGCCCTGTCTATCGGCGCCCAGGCCGCCTCGACCACCCTGCTCAACGTCTCCTATGACGTGATGCGCGACTTCTACAAGGATTACAACGCCGCGTTCCAGAAGCACTGGCAAGCCGAGCACCCGGACGACAAGTTGACCTTGCAGATGTCCTTCGGCGGTTCCAGCAAACAGGCGCGTTCGGTCATCGACGGCCTGCCGGCTGACGTCATCACCATGAACATGGCCACCGATATCAACGCCCTGGCGGACAACGGCAAACTGGTGCCGGACAACTGGGTCACCCGCCTGCCGAACAACAGTGCGCCGTTCACTTCCGCCACCGTGTTTATCGTGCGCAAGGGCAACCCCAAGGCCCTGAAAGACTGGCCGGATCTGCTCAAGGATGGTGTGCAGGTGATCGTGCCCAACCCCAAGACTTCCGGTAACGGTCGCTATACCTACCTGTCGGCCTGGGGCTACGTGCTGAAGAACGGCGGCGATGAAAACAAGGCCAAGGATTTTGTCGGCAAGCTGTTCAAGCAGGCACCGGTGCTCGATACCGGTGGCCGTGCCGCAACGACGACGTTCATGACCAACCAGATCGGCGACGTGCTGGTGACTTTTGAAAACGAAGCAGAAATGATTGCCCGTGAATTCGGCCGCGATCAGTTCGAAGTGATCTACCCAAGCGTCTCTGCCGAAGCCGAGCCACCGGTGTCGGTGGTCGACAAAGTCGTCGAGAAGAAAGGCACCCGTGCGGTGGCCGAGGACTACCTGAAGTACCTGTGGTCGGCAGAAGGCCAGGAAATTGCAGCCAACAACTACCTGCGTCCACGGGACCCGAAGGTGCTGGCCAAGTACACCGACCGCTTCCCGAAAGTCGACTTCCTGTCGGTGGAGAAGACCTTTGGTGACTGGCGCACCGTGCAAAAGACTCACTTCAATGATGGCGGGGTGTTCGACCAGATCTACAACGGCCAATAACTGAATGTGAGAGCGGGCTTGTGTGGGAGCGGGCTTGCTCGCGAATGCGGTGGGTCAGACAAATAGTTTTTGACTGATACACCCCATTCGCGAGCAAGCCCGCTCCCACATAAGCCCGCTCCCACATTGGCTTGGGCGCAATGCATCAATGCCAGGCATGACTGAAATCATCAGTAACACTTTACCCCCTCATTCGCCTACCCTTTACTCTTCACGTCCCCCTTCCCCGCTTTAACGAGAACACCATGATCGCTACCCCACCCGCGACCACCACCCTGACCCGTGGCATGGTGCTGCTGTTCGCGTTCTGCTGCGGCGCTATCGTTGCCAATATCTACTACGCACAACCGATCATTGAACTGATCGCCCCGGATATCGGCCTGACACCCGCCATGGCCAGCCTGATCGTGTCCCTGACCCAGATCGGTTATGCCCTGGGCCTGTTCTTCCTGGTGCCACTGGGCGACCTGTTGGAAAACCGCCGGCTGATGATCACCACCACCGTGGTCGCCATCGCCAGCCTGCTGGGTGCGGCCTTCGCCGAGCAGCCGAACCTGTTCCTGCTGGTGTCGTTGCTGATCGGCTTCAGCTCGGTATCGGTGCAGATCCTGATCCCCCTCGCCGCGCACCTGGCGCCCGCCGAATCCCGTGGCCGGGTGGTGGGCAGCATCATGGGCGGCCTGTTGCTGGGCATCCTGCTGGCACGGCCAGTGTCCAGCCTGGTGGCTGACCACTTCGGCTGGCGGGCGATGTTCATGGCCGCTGCGGCGATGATGGCCCTGATCAGCGTGGTACTGCTGTTGACCGTGCCCAAGCGCCAGCCCGATCACAGCGCCAGTTACGGCCAGTTGCTGAGCTCGCTGGGCACTCTGCTGCGCGAGCAACCGTTGCTGCGTCAGCGGGCGTTCTACCAGGGCTGTATGTTTGCCGCCTTCAGCCTGTTCTGGACCGCCGTCCCCGTGGAGCTGTCGCGTAACCACGGCCTGAGCCAGAGCGAAATTGCCCTGTTTGCCCTGGTCGGTGCCCTGGGCGCCATTGCCGCCCCCATCAGCGGGCGCCTGGCCGATGCCGGCCATACCCAGCGCGCCTCGCTACTGGCGATGCTGTTTGCCGCGCTGAGTTTTCTGCCGGCGTTTATCCACCCGATCTACAGCGTGATTGGCCTGGCGGTGACCGGCGTGGTCCTGGACTTCTGCGTGCAGATGAACATGGTCCTCGGCCAGCGCGCTATCTATGCCCTCGACGCCAGCAGCCGCAGCCGCTTGAACGCGCTGTACATGACCAGCATCTTTATCGGCGGTGCCTTTGGCTCGGCGATTGCCAGCAGCGTGTATGAACATGGCGGCTGGCTTGGAGTGGTCGTAGTCGGCAGCCTGTTCCCGCTGGTGGCCCTGGTGCGGTTCCTGAGAGTGTCCAGGGTCGCCTCGCCAGTGAGCGCCTGATATTGGCCAACGCCTAGCGTTTACCTGTGCCCCGCCTGGCTTCTCTCCAACAGGCGCAAGAGCCCCTGCATCATCATGAGAGCGGTCTGCAGCATACTCGTCAGCGATGCGAGTAGAGAGGGAGAGGGAGCCGGTGCCGGTGCCGGTGCCGGTGCCGGTGCCGGTGCCGGTGATGGTTTTGGCGCCTGCGCACTCGTCACTACATCGCTTGCTTGAATCTTGCCCACGGTGTTCACCAGCAAGTCAGGTTGGCCGTTTCCACTCATGTCGATAGCCAGGCTGCCACGCCCTGTACGCGCATCGTGGCTCAGCACTGCACTACCGGGTCGCCCACTGAATTGACTGGAGAAGTTGAGGTCCTTGATCCCGGCCTCTCGCAAGGCGCCGGATACATCGATCTTGTCGACACCACTGGTGAAATCCTCGATCAGATCTGGGTTCTTCGGCGTGGACTCGCTGGCTTTGTCATAGACAAATGTGTCAGCGCCGCCTCCCCCTTCAGCCTGTCTTGCCCCCCTCCTCCCTTCAAACGATTGTCCGCATTGTTCCCCGTCAGCACGTCACTGCCTGAACCACCGATGGCATTTTCCAGTGTCACGCCCTTGGCGATGGAAACATTACCTTTCATTCCCCCAACGTCCGAGAAGGATTGCTCATTGAGATTAATGTTCTGGTTCTGCGAATACCCGGAAAAATCCAACGTATCGTTCCCACCACCGTCCCACACACAAAATACGGCTGAATCAGCAGCGCTCTTGAGGCTCAGCACCTCACGCCCGGTGTTGGAATTGAAGCCATAGGTCGTGTCAGTGTTGCGGGTAGCGTGGTTGGCACCGTAAAGGCTCTGGACCGCCGCGATGTCGTACATCATGGGCGCCGAGGGCCCCTTGTTTTTGAAGTCGTGACCAGCGTTCTCGCGTTCAGACCAATAACTCATGACGGTGCCAGCCTTTGTATCCTGCGCAAATTTGGCACTGTTCACGTACGATCCGCCGCCGTTGTAATCACCGGGATGTGAAAGCCCAAGACAATGGCCGATCTCGTGAATCATCGTGGTGTGAAAATGGCTCCCAAGCTTTGGGTCATTTGACACGCCTTTGGTGCCGATCAGCGCACTCGTCTTGGCGTTTTGCGCTCCAGATCGCCATGCCACGCCCCTGTCCATGTGATTGGCGCCAGATACATGAATAGAACCGTCAGCCTTTTGGGCATTCTCATGAAAACTGATATCGGCCACGTCTTGCCAAGCCTGCATCGCCCGGCGGGCACAGGTTTTTTGCTGCTCGGTGAAACCACTCAAGCTGAAAGAAACCTGGGTCTTGCCATCCTTATCCCGATCATGAAAGCGCGTCCCCTCTCGCGTAAGGTACTGGGCGGCCTGATCAGTACTGATAGAGCGTTTCCCGCGAGCGGAAAACTGCTCCTTGGCCGCTCCATACAGTTCTGGCGAGCGGCAACCAGGCTGGGTAGCCGCGTTGTTGATTTGACTCATGGTGATCTCCGAATCGATTGATGGCTGGGGTAACAGGTTTCCAATGCGTCAACTTTCATCGCAGAAAGCTGCATCGGTCACCGTCATCCGCGCCTAATCTTTCATGCAGGAAATCACCCCGCCACCCGCGCTTTGCGTCTGATTGAAACGCGTTGGCCTGCCGTCTGGTTTGCTGACAAAACACATGGATTCTTACAAAACCTGCGGGTTAATCAGTCTCGATAATTCATGTTCAAGTCGCTGACAGCCATAAAAAAACGTAAAAAGGCAGAGAGTTTTCTAAGCCAAATCGTCAGCAGTTCAAGAAACATCCGATCTACATTCCGCTGCGCACACCTAAGAACGCACCAACTTCTCCAGCGCCGCATCCGCCAGGAATGACGAGCGGCTCTTCACCTTGTGTTCGCGTACATACCGGTCAATGCGCTGGATCACATAGCCTGGCAATGTCACATTGACCTTCTCGGTCTTGCCCAGATAAGGCGAGATATCGAGCTCCAGCATGCCCCAGCCCATGCCCGCGTATTCGTCGTTGCCGTGGTGCGCCGCGACCGAGGTCGGCATGGGAATCGCCCGGCCTTCACTCGCCATCTCCTGCAGCATGATGTGCGCCACTTCGACCGCTGCGTTGTACGCCTCTTCAAAACTGTCCCCGGCGGTCACTGCACCAGGAATGTCGGGGATCTGGATACCGGTGGCGGTAAAGTCATCGCCCCATTCGATACAGATTGGGTATTGCATGAATATTCTCCTGAAAAACCGCTCTAGAACGAAAACAGCCCGGCGCGCTGCCTGATACTTCGTACGGTGCCCAAGGGCAGGTCCTTCTTGGGATGGGGCACCGGTATCGTGTGCGGGTTATAGCGATGAGTGAAAATATGATGGCTGCCCGTGACCCGATCCAGCACCCAGCCCGCCGCTTGCAGTTCCTTGATCAATAGCCTGCTTTGCACCACAGCCTCCTTGCTCCGGCCCGAATAAAAATAACCCCAGAGTTATCTTTACTCAAGCACAGATTTATCGAGGCTGACTGGCGGTTGTTTTGCCGGATATTGAAAAGCCGCAGGCCTTGGGTTAAAGCACCCGCCCATCCCAGCCCACCGTCACATGCCCCGGCAGCTCAGCGCGATGCTGCATCAGCCAGGCATCCAACGTGTGCCCGACGTGGGTCAACACGCCAAGCTCGGCGCCGCACGCGTCGATGCAGTGCAGGGCCAATGTCAGGTCATTGTGATTGCGCGGCGCCTGGGGTTGGGGTGGCATGGAGCAGTCGATGACCATTACGTCCAGGGGCTCGCGCCGCAACCAGGCAATGGTCGCCGGCGGCAGGCCCGTGGTGTCGGTCAGATAGGCCAGGCGCCGCCCCTGCCCTTGCAGCAGATAACCGAACGTCAGCTTGGAATGTTGCAGAGGCAACGCGGTGACCGCCAACTCGCCAAACTGCCGAGTCTCGAACTCGGCAAAGGGCTGGCTGAAATCAAGGATGCCGGGGTGTTTGTACAGGTCCGACAGGCCTTCGGGGTCTGCCGGGCCATGCACGGGAATGATCAGGCCCTGGCCCCAGCGCAGATGCAACAGGCCCTGGGCATGATCGGCGTGGTAGTGGGTCTGCAGAATGCCGTTGAGGCTGCGTGGCGCGAAGCGCTCGGTCAGGTCTGTCAGCCCGCTGTCGATCAACCAGCGCTGGTCGCCGCACTCGATCAGCGCGCTGCACTCGCGGCGGCGCAAGCGTTCATCACTGCGCGCCAGGGCACAGGCGGCGCATTCGCAGCCATACACCGGGACTTGGCGGGCATCGCCGGTGCCCAGCAGGGTCAGGCGCATGCCGAGTGCCCCGCGTCCAGACAAGCGAGCAACTGGGCGACGGTGTGCGCCAACGGCCCGGAGTTATCCAGCAGGAACACCCCCGGCGCGGCCTTCAGGCTATCGCTGAACTGTGCGTTACGGGCCAGGCGTGCGTCGATTTCTGCCACCGACTCACGGCCCCGCGCCAGCAAGCGTTGGCGCAACACCGCCTGATCCACCGTCAGCAGCACCACCAACAGCGTCGGATAACGCGCACGGGTTTGCGCCAAATGCCCACGGGAGCCATTGACCAGCACATCGTCGCCGGCCGCCAGCCAGTCGTCGATCTGCCGTGGAATGCCATAAGACAAACCATTGGCATGCCAACTCAGAGCAAAGCCGCCCTTGGCTTGCAGTGCCGCGAATTGCGTGGGGCTTACGCCCTGGGCGGCCTCGCCCACCGCTTCGGCCGAACGGGTGATGACCCGCCGCACAATGCGGCAGCCGCGCTCGGCCAATGGCGCACGCGCGGCCTCCAACAGGCTGTCCTTGCCCGAACCCGATGGCCCGATGAGATAGATCAACCTGCCCGCCATCAAAACACCCTCTTGGCTTGTCGCCCGACTTGTTGGACTACCGGCAGCCCGCCCGGCGCTGGCCACATTACCCGAGTGGGCACCACCACGCACCAGCAGCTATGAAGATTTTAGCGTGTGCAATGCACTGTAGGAGCTGGCTTGCCAGCGAAGGCCCTCAACGATGACGCGGGTCATCAGGATGACCGCGGCGCCTGGGGGGGGTTCGCTGGCAAGCCAGCGCCTACAGGAGAGGGGCGATGGCAGCGATGTTTGATCGGCGTTGATGGGCCGCCGGTGTGCCAGGCGGGCAAGAAAAAGGCGACCCGAAGGTCGCCTTTTGTTATTTCGCGTACTGCTTGCTCAACCCCGGCGGTACACCCTGCACATTTGTCTCTTCCCATGGCCCGTTCGGGCTGATGGAGCGGCTCCAGCCGTTGCTCCAGCGGTAGTAGGTGCGCTGGCGGTAGAAGGTGTCCGGTTGCTCGTCCAGCACGTAGACCTGCATCTTGCCGTCCCAATGGCTGGCAGCGCCGGGAGGCGGGGCGAAGGTCGGGGATTTGCTCGGTAAGGGTTTGGGCGGGGCGATGACCGGGCCGCTGGGTTTACTGCTGGGCTGGGTCGACGGGCCCGACGGTGGAATGGTCGGGCCCGTAGGGGCTGGTGGTGGCCGATGAACCGCGCAAGCGCTCAAGCCCAATACCAGGCTGAGCAGAGTGATACGAGCGATGGCGGTCATGGGCGTTTCCTCGAAATTATTGATCCGGACTGTCGATGGTCAACTGCTGGGTCGCCGTGGTGCTGCTGGCCAGGGGTTGACTGCGGCCGATCCACTCGCCGGCAGTTGGTTGACCGGCCCGTGAGATGCGCGCAACCAGTTGGACTTCGGCGAAGTTGGACAGTTTCAACTGCGGCATCATCGCGTCGGCATCGCCCAGTTCGACGGTCACCGGCAGGTCGGCCACGGTCACCCGCTTGGCCGCCAGTGGCGCCGGCGGGCCGGAAACGGCGCGGGCGAAGATGAAGACGCTGTCGGTCGGCAGCGCACGGGCTTTGACGTCGGCGGCGAGGTCCACCCGCACTTTCATCACGGCGCTCTTGACGATCGGGGCGACAACACCGCCACCTTCTTTCAACTTCTCGGCTGCACGGTCGATACCGCCTTGCAGCGCTGCGCGGGAGTTGTCCTGCTCCGGCAACAGGGCCAACAGGCGGTTCCAGTAGTCGATGGCTTCCTGGTAACGCTGGCCCTCAAAGGCGGCAATGCCCAGCAGGCCGAGGCTGGTGACTTCCTTCGGATCGAGCTTCAGCGCTTCGTCGGTCAAGGCCTGAAGCTGCGGCGACCACTGTTTATTGTTGGCAAAGTACTGCGCCTGGGCCCACTGCCCGAGCAATTCTGGCTGGCGACCGGCTAGGGCCACGGAGCGCTCGAAGACCTTGGCAGCGTCGGCTGAACGGTCCTGGGCCATGTAGGCGCGGCCCAGGAAGTACAAGCCTTCGGCCGAATCCGGTTGCGCCGCCGCTGCCCGTTCCAGGCGCTGGGTCATGTCGGCGAGGGATACCGGCGGCTCGGCGAATTCGCGGGTCAGTTCAACCTTGTCGATGGCGCCGTAATGCAGGTACAGCGCCAGGCCCAATACCGGCACCAGCACTGCGGCCAGCAGTGGCAGCGGTTTGCCCAGGCGCGATTCCCGGGGCTTTTCCACGCCTTCGGTATCGGCCAACAATTCACGGGCGGCTTCGGCGCGGCCAGTATCGAGTTGCGCCGCGTTGAGCACGCCTTCGCTTTGTTGGGTTTGCAGTTCGGCAACACGTTCCTGATACAGCGCGACGTTCAGCGCGGTGCGGTCTTCTTCACGCTGGGCGCGACGTACGCGCAACACCGGGATCAACAGGAAACTCAAGGCAACCAGGAGCAGCAGGCCAGCTGCGAGCCAGAAATCAATCATCAGTTTTTTTGTCCAGCAGTTGGTCGAGGCGTTGGCGCTCTTGGGCAGATAGCGCGTCGCTGCCATCGGTGGGAGCCGCACGGCGACGGCGGACGATCACGGCCATGACCACCAGGCCGCCCAGCAACAGGGCGGCGGGGCCAAACCAGAGCAAGGCGGTCTTGCCGGTCAGCGCCGGCTTGTAACGGACGAAATCACCGTAGCGATCAACCATGAAGTCGATGATCTGCTGGTTGTCCTTGCCCTCGCCCAACATGCGGAAAATCTCTTTGCGCAGGTCGGCGGCAATCGGCGCGTTGGAGTCGGCGATGTCCTGGTTCTGGCACTTGGGGCAGCGCAGCTCCTTGGTCAATTCGCGGAAACGCTCGCGGTCGCCATCCCGGGCGAATTCATAGGTATCGATGGCGGCATGGGCCACGCCCACCAGCCCCAGCGCCAATACAGCAGCGGTCAGCCAACGCTTCATGGCTTGGCCTCATCCACCAGGGCCTGGTACTTGGCCGCCAGTTGTTCACGCCAGACCACTTCGTCGATCACCCCCACGAACTTGTCGCGGATCACGCCCTTGGCGTCGATAAAGAAGGTTTCCGGGGCACCGTAGACGCCGAGGTTCAGGCCCAGGTTGCCATCTTCATCGCGCACGTCCAACTGGTATGGGTTGTGAAATTCCGCCAGCCACTTCAAGGCCGCCGCATTGTCGTCCTTGTAGTTGATGCCGTAGATCACCACGCCCTTCTCGGCCAGTTTGTTCAGCACTGGGTGCTCCACACGGCATGAGATGCACCAAGTGGCCCACACGTTGACCAGGGCCGGTTTGCCGATCAGATCGGCCTGGGTCAGGGTTTTGTCGCCCTGCACCGTCGGCAGCGAGAACGCCGGGAACGGCTTGCCGATCATCGCCGACGGCAGCTCGGCCGGGTCCAGGTACAGGCCGCGATACAAAAACACCGCGACCAGCAGAAACAGCGCCAGCGGCAATACCATCAACCAACGCTTCATACAGCGGCTCCTTGCAGGCCAAGGGCTTCACGCACCCGGCTCTTGACCTTGACTCGGTAACGCCGGTCCATCGCAGCCAGCAGGCCACCAAAACCGGTCAGCAGGCCGCCAAACCAGATCCAGCGCACAAACGGCTTGACGTGGACGCGCACCGCCCAGGCGCCATCGCCCAACGGTTCGCCCAGTGCCACATAGAGGTCACGGGTGAACCCGGCGTCGATCCCGGCTTCGGTCATCATCGAACTTTGTACGGTGTACAGGCGCTTTTCCGGGTGCAGCACGGCGATTTGCTTGCCGTTGCGCACCACGCGCACGGTGCCTTTGTCGGAGGTGAAGTTAGGCCCTTCAAAGTGCTTGGCACCTTCAAACACGAACTGGTATCCGGCCAGGTCCATGGACTCGCCAGGGGCCAGGCGCAGGTCGCGCTCGGCGCTGTTCTGGCTAGACAACACCACACCCAGAGCACACACGGCGATGCCGATGTGGGCGATCTGCATGCCCCAGTAGCTGCGGGTCAGGGTTGGCAGGCCTTTGATCAGGCCTTTGTGGCGGGTCTTGTCGAAGATATCGCGCACGCCGGCCAGCAGCACCCAGGCGGCGAGCATAAAGGTGGCAAGCACTGCCCAGTTGAAGTCGCCGTAGGCAATCCCGGCAATCACCGACAAGGCAGCACTGCCCAGCAGCACCGGGATCAGCATGCCCAGCAGCCATTTGACCGGGGTGTCTTTCCAGCGCACCAGCACGCCAATGGCCATCACCACCATCAACAGGCCCATCAACGGGATGAACAGCGCGTTGAAGTACGGCGGGCCGACCGACAGCTTGGCGCCGGTCAGGGCATCGAGTACCAGCGGATACAGGGTGCCCAGCAGGATCATCGAAGCGGCAACTATCAGCACCAAGTTGTTACCCAGCAGCAGAGTTTCCCGCGACCACAGGTTGAAGCCCACGTGGCTCTTGACCACCGGGGCACGCAGGGCGAACAGGGTCAGCGAGCCGCCCACCACGCAGAGCAGGAAGATCAGGATAAACACGCCGCGCTCAGGGTCGGCGGCGAATGCGTGCACTGAGGTCAGCACGCCGGAACGCACGAGGAACGTGCCCAGCAGGCTCAGGGAGAAGGCAGCAATGGCCAGCAACACGGTCCAGCTCTTGAACACGCCGCGTTTTTCAGTGACTGCCAGGGAGTGAATCAGCGCAGTGCCCACCAGCCAGGGCATGAAGGAGGCGTTTTCCACCGGGTCCCAGAACCACCAGCCGCCCCAGCCAAGTTCGTAGTAGGCCCACCACGAGCCCAGGGTGATGCCGATCCCCAGAAACGCCCAGGCGACGATGGTCCACGGCCGCGACCAGCGCGCCCAGGCGGCGTCAAGACGCCCGCCGAGCAAGGCGGCGATGGCAAAGGCGAAGGCCACGGAGAAGCCCACATAGCCCATGTACAGCATCGGCGGGTGGACGATCAGGCCGATATCCTGCAGCAACGGGTTGAGGTCGCGGCCGTCCACCGGAATCTGCGGCAGAATCCGCTCGAACGGGTTGGAGGTCATGATCAAGAACAGCAGGAAGCCAATGCTGATCATGCCCATCACCGCCAACACCCGCGCCAGCATCACTTGCGGCAACTGCCGGGAGAACACCGACACCGCAAAGGTCCAGCCACCGAGGATCAGGGCCCACAGCAGCAGGGAACCTTCGTGGGCACCCCAGACGGCGCTGAACTTGTAGTACCAGGGCAAGGCGCTGTTGGAGTTACTGGCCACATAGGCGACGGAAAAGTCGTCGGTCATAAAGGCATAGGTCAGGCAACCAAAGGCGAACGCCAGGAACGCGAACTGGCCCCAGGCGGCGGGTTGCGCCAGGCTCATCCACAGCCGGTCGCCACGCCAGGCGCCCAGCAGCGGCACGATGGCCTGGACGATGGCAAAGCACAGGGCGAGGATCATCGCCAATTGGCCCAACTCGGGGATAAACAATGTAGAGGTCATCGCTTAACCCTCCTTGGCTGGGGTTGGCGCGGATTGGCCGCTTTCTTTCAGGGCCTTGGTTACTTCCGGCGGCATGTATTTTTCATCGTGCTTGGCCAGCACTTCGTCGGCCACGACCACGCCCTGGGCGTTGATCTTGCCGAGGGCCACGATGCCCTGCCCTTCGCGGAACAGGTCCGGGAGGATGCCACGGTAGGTGATGGTCACAGATTTGTTGAAGTCGGTGACCACAAAGGTCACGTCCAGAGAGTCGCCGGAACGCTTCAGGGAACCGGCCTCGACCATGCCGCCGGCGCGGATCCGCGTGTCTTGCGGCGCTTCGCCATTGGCGATCTGGGTCGGGGTATAGAACAGATTGATGTTCTGCTGCAACGCGCTCAAGGCCAGGCCCACGGCAACGCCGACGCCCACCAGGATGGCAAGGATGATCAACAGACGCTTTCTACGCAGCGGATTCACTTATCGGTCTCCCGGCGCAGACGACGCGCCTCTTGTTGCAGGTAACGCTTGCGGGCCAGGATCGGCGCAACGACGTTGAGGGCCAGGACGGCCAGGCTGATGCCATAGGCGGTCCAGACGTACAGGCCGTGGTGGCCCATGGCGAGAAAATCACTGAAAGAGGCGAAACTCATCCACGGGCTCCCAGGCTGTTTTGCACTTCGACCTTGACCCAGCTGGCGCGGGCTTCACGCTTGAGCACTTCGAGGCGCATGCGCATCAGCAGCACCGCGCCGAAAAAGCAGTAGAAGCCCAGGACCATCAGCAGCAGCGGTGCCCACATTTCCACGGGCATCGCCGGTTTTTCGGTGAGGGTGAAGGTGGCGCCCTGGTGCAGGGTGTTCCACCACTCCACCGAGTACTTGATGATCGGGATGTTGATCACGCCGACAATCGCCAGCACCGCGCAGGCCTTGGCGGCGCTGTCACGATTGCTGATCGCGTTGCCCAGGGCAATCAGACCGAAGTACAGAAACAGCAGGATCAACATGGACGTTAGTCGCGCATCCCAGACCCACCACGAGCCCCAGGTCGGCTTGCCCCAGATCGCCCCGGTCAGCAATGCAACCGCCGTCATCCATGCTCCGATGGGCGCCGCGCATTGCAAGGCGACGTCGGCCAGCTTCATCTTCCACACCAGCCCGACGATGCCGCACACCGCCAGCATCACGTAGCAGGACTGGGCCAGCAGCGCGGCGGGAACATGGATATAGATAATGCGAAAGCTGTTGCCCTGCTGGTAGTCCGGTGGCGCGAAGGCCAGGCCCCAGACCAGGCCGATCCCGATCAGCAGGAAGGCGGCGACGGCGAGCCAGGGCAACATTTTGCCGCTGATGCCATAGAACCACTTGGGCGAGCCGAGCTTGTGAAACCAGGTCCAGTTCATTGCTGTTTCCATCACGGTTGCTTCTTGTCGTTGCAAGAAGCTTAGGGTCTTTACTGACTCAGTGAAAACACTGGATCAGACCTCATTATTCGCCGACGCTGATCTTCAGGCCGGCCGCTATAGCAAAGGGTGTCAGGGTTACCGCCAGGGCGGTCAGGCTGCCAAGCCACAAGAGGTAACCGGTCGCCGGCATCCCCATGAGCGCGGCCTGCAAGGCGCCGCTGCCCAGGATCAACACCGGGATATACAAAGGCAAAATCAGCAAGGCCAGCAACAGCCCCCCACGCTTGAGGCCTACGGTCAGTGCCGCACCGACGGCGCCCAGCAGGCTCAGCACCGGGGTGCCTAGCAACAACGAGGCCAGCAACACCGGCAGGCATTCGGAAGGCAGTCCCAACATCATCGCGAGCAGCGGCGCGAGCAGGACCAGCGCCAGGCCGGAGAAGGCCCAGTGTGCCAGTACCTTGGCCAATACCAGAAGAGGCAGGGGGTGCGACGAAAGGACCCACTGTTCAAGGGATCCATCTTCGAAATCACTGCGAAACAGCCCGTCCAGCGAGAGCAGGACGGACAAAAGTGCCGCTACCCACACCAGTCCCGGAGACAAGGTTTGCAACAGTTTAGTCTCGGGGCCGACCGCCAAAGGGAACAAGGCGATGACAATCGCAAAGAACACCAGCGGGTTGGCCAATTCAGCCGGGCGGCGACACAGCAAGCGCGCTTCGCGGGCGACCAACAGGGCAAACACACTCATACCGACCACCGCCCCAGATCCAGGTCACGGTAACCGGCGGGCATGCGGGTCAGGGTGTGATGGGTGGTGAGGACCACCATGCCGCCCTGCTCGCAGTGCCGGGCCAGATGTTCCTCAAGCTGGGCCACGCCCTGTTTGTCGAGGGCGGTGAAGGGTTCGTCGAGGATCCACAGCGGCGGGCCATCCAGGTACAGGCGGGCCAGGGCGACCCGGCGTTGCTGGCCGGCCGACAGGGTATGACAGGGAACATCTTCGAAGCCCTTCAGGCCCACGGCGGCCAGGGCCTGCCAGATCGACTCGCGTGTGGCCGGGTGATGCAGGGCGCTGAGCCAACTGAGGTTTTCCTCAGCCGTCAGCACATCCTTGATCCCGGCGGCGTGGCCAATCCACAGCAGATTGCGCGCCAGCTCCGTGCGTTGTTCGTGCAACGGTTTGCCGTTAAGGCGCACCTGCCCTGCCGTCGGTTGCATCAAACCGGCCAGCAAGCGCAGCAGGCTGGTCTTGCCGCTGCCGTTGGGTCCACTGATCTGCACCATATCGCCGCCCGCCAGACGCAGCTCGAGGTGTTCGAACAGCATTCGCAGGTCTCGCTCACAGGCAAGCGCAACGGCTTCAAGTAGTGGACTGGTCACAAGATCGCGGGCCTTTACGGTTCAAGTCGGCGGTGGAACGGCCGTTAAAGAGATGCACAATAACTGCATTGGCGGCCTGTTTTAGAGAGCTGGATCAATCAGTTGTGATGTTTTTGACCCGCTCTTTGAAGACGGGCGGCATTATACATGCGATGCCCTACTCTAAAGAGGCAATTTCCTTGAGACGGCGGCCACGATGACCGGTGACATCAACCTTCCGACCCTCCCCCCAGCCCCGGCCACCGGGCCCAGGCCTGCGCCTGCAGTGGGCGAACTGCTGAAACTGCTGGAGCCGCAGACAGGGTTGATCGACGCCGGCAAAACCGTGAACGCCGAGGTGCTGGCGCTCAAGCAAGGCGGTGAAGCCTTCCAGCTATTGCTCAAGCTGACCCTCGAAGGCGGCCGGCAAACCCTGGTGCAAGCCGCGAGCAACCAGCCGCTGCCCCTGGGCAGCAACGTCGCGGTGAGCCAGACGGCGTCGGGCGACCTGGCGATCAGCCTGCAACAGGCCCTCAGCGCCAATGTCGCCGCCCTGACCCGTATCGACACCCAGCAATTGCCGGTGGGCACCTTGCTGCAAGCCAAGGTGCTGACCTCGCAGATGCTGCCCCAGGGCGCTGGCCAGCCGGCGCTGTACCGCTCGCTGGTGTCGGTGCTCAACAACGCCTTGAGCGGCACCACCCTGACCCTGGAAAGCCCGCAGCCGCTGCGCGTCGGCAGCTTGCTCAGTGCCGTGGTACAGGGCGCGCAGACCCTGGATTTCGTGCCTCTGAGCGGGCTGCGCGATCAACTGGCAGTCAGTCAGCAACTGGCGACTCAGCAAAGCCGCCAGGGTTCGCTGGAAGGCCTGCTCAGCGCCCTGCAAAACCTGCCGCGCAATGCTGACCTGCCGGCGGATCTGCGCGCGGCGGTAGAACGGGTGCTGGCCGGTATGCCCGACCTGGCCCAAGTCAGTAACCCCAAGGTGCTGGCGCAATTGCTGCACAACAGCGGCGCGCTGCTGGAAGCCAAGTTGCTGGCCGGGCAAAACCCGTTGGTCCCGCCCCTCGACATGAAGGGCAGCCTGCTGCGCCTGGTGGCCGAGCTGATGCCCGCCCTGCCCGCCAGTACCAATCTCAATGCCATCCTGGCCGCCAATACCCTGGCGCAGATGCTGCCCAGTTTTGTCCGCAGCCCCTTGGGCACCCTCGGCCAGATAGGCGCCCGCAGCGCACCGGGCGGTTTCCCGCTGCCGGAGCGGCTGTTGCAGCGCCTGGAGGGTGAAAACAGCCTGGAAAACCTGCTGCGCCTGGCCGCCGGCGCTATCTCGCGTTTGCAAAGCCACCAATTGTCGAGCCTGGAACAGACCGGCACCACCGCCGATGGCCGCCTGCAAACCACCTGGCAGATGGAAATCCCCATGCGCACCCTGCAAGACATCGTGCCACTGCAGGTCAAGTTCCAGCGCGAAGAGCCTGCGCCGGACAAGGACGAGCCTGAACGCAAGATCGAGCGCGACGCCAAAAAGATGCTCTGGCGCGTGGAGCTGGCCTTCGACATGGAGCCCCTGGGCCCGTTGCAGATCCAGGCGCAACTGAGCGAAGGCAAACTCTCCAGCCAGTTGTGGGCCAGCCGCCCCTTCACCGCCAGCCTGATCGAAAGCCATCTGGGCAGCCTGCGCGAACGCCTGGTGGCCTCGGGGCTCAACGTCGGCGATCTCGACTGCCACCTCGGTACCCCGCCCCGCGGGCCAAAGACCGGCTTGGAACAACGCTGGGTGGATGAAACCGCATGAAAAACCCCAACCCACCGCGCCAGGCCATCGCCCTCAAATACGACGGCAAAGCGGCCCCCGCCCTGACCGCCAAAGGCGATGACGCCCTGGCCGAAGCCATTCTGAAGTTGGCGCGGGAGCACGAAGTACCGATTTATGAAAATGCCGAGCTGGTGAAATTGCTGGCGCGCATGGAACTGGGGGACAGCATTCCCGAAGAGTTGTACCGGACCATCGCCGAGATTATTGCGTTTGCCTGGACGCTGAAGGGCAAATTCCCGGCGGGGTATGACCCGAATGCCGAGCCAGTGGAGCGGGATGTGACGGCGCGCGGGGATGATTACTGACGTGTCGAGGGTGCACAGATCAACAAATGTGGACCTGGCCGTTGTGGCGAGCGGGCTTGCCCCAATAGCCCGCTCCCACATGGGAACTGCGGCAACTTCAGCTTTTGTGCAATTTACTCATCAACTGCGCCTCGGCCTGGGTCAGGCCGCAGGATTGGGTCAGTTCATCCACCGTGGCGC